>JAHEYS010000101.1 GCA_023251475.1 Prolixibacteraceae bacterium | reverse complement strand
GTATTGAATTTAAAATAATTTATTTTGTAATAATGAAAACCCCAATACTATTACTATTTCCAGTACTGGGCACCTTAAGTGGTGTTGCACAGGTAAAACCGGCAAAACCCAACATCATTTTTTTCCTGGTTGATGATATGGGTTGGCAGGAAACGTCTGTCCCATTCTGGGAGAAAAAAACGAAACTGAATGAGCGGTACCACACCCCAAATATGGAATTGTTAACCTCACAGGGTGTTAAATTCACACAAGCCTATGCCTGTCCGCTTTGCTCCCCTACCCGGGCAAGCCTGATGACCGGACTAAATTCAGCCCATCATCATGTTACAAATTGGACATTGCGGAAAAATAGTTCACCGGACCTTCCCCATAAAGAGCTCGATCTTCCAAAATGGAGCATCAACGGATTAAGTCCGGTTGCCGGAGTTGACGGGACTTGTTATGTCAAAACGTTGCCAATGTTTTTGAAGGAGGCAGGTTATACTACAATTCATATTGGCAAAGCGCATTGGGGTGCAAAAGGAACTCCCGGAGAGGAGCCTCTTAATCTTGGATTTGATGTAAATATAGCAGGACATGCTGCTGGTGGCCCCGGCTCCTATTACGGGAAATACAATTTCAGTGCGGAATGGCGGCACGAAGACCGGATCTGGGATGTTCCGGGATTGGAAAAATACCATGGTCAGGATATCAATCTCACGGAGGCTTTAACCATTGAGGCAAAAGACCAAATGGGCAAAGCGGTGCAAAAGGGGAACCCGTTCTACCTGTATATGGCTCATTATGCAATACATGCACCCTGGGAAAAGGACGAACGCTTTTATCAGAAATATAAAGATTCCGGTTTAACAGACTTTGAGGCTACCTATGCCTCGATGATTGAAAGCATGGATAAATCATTAGGTGATATACTGACAAGGGTAAAAGAGCTCGGCATAGAAAAAAACACCATTATCATTTTTATGTCTGATAACGGTTCTCCATCACAATGCCCTCAGAACCTCCCTTTAAGAGGTTGTAAAATCAGCCCGTATGAAGGGGGAATACGTGATCCGATGATTGTTAAATGGCCGGGTGTCACAAAAGATGGATCAGTATGTAAGGAATCGTTGATTATTGAAGATTTCTTTCCTTCCATCCTCGAAATGGCAGGGATAAAAAAATGCAAACAAATCGGTGGAAAAATCGATGGCAAAAGTTTTGTCTCTTTACTTGAAGGTAAAAGGGGAATCTTCAAAAACAGGCAATTCTTCTGGCATTTTCCGCACAACTACGGTTTTGAACCTTATAGCGTTATCCGTCAGAACGACTGGAAGCTTATTTACTGGTATAAAGAGAGTAAACTGGAACTTTACAATATTCCCAATGATATCTCTGAAGCCAATGATCTGGCAAAAGCGAATCCTGCAATGACAAAAAATCTTGCAGTAAAACTCGGAAAATATCTTCGGAAAGCCAATGCCGGCCGGCCAACTTTCAAGGTCAGTGGTAAACCATGTTTCTGGCCTGACCAGAGTCCGCAACTATCTAAACCCTAAAAATGGTAATGACTAAAATGAATAAAACTCCATATTTTTTAATAATTCTCATCCTTACAGTTGTTTTAACCTCATCATTTAAAATCGATAAAGGGCAATCGATAGTGCTGGATTTTTCAAAGACTGGCCGTATTTATGAAGGGATTGGCGCTTTAAGTGCCGGGGCATCCACGCGCTTGCTGATGGATTATCCTGAACCTTACCGCAGTCAGGTGCTTGATTTTCTGTTTAAACCAAAATACGGGGCAAGCCTTCAACACCTGAAGGTTGAGATCGGTGGTGATGTCAACTCCACCTGCGGAACAGAACCAAGTCATGCCCGCACCCTGGAAGAGCTTGAAAATCCCAAACCCGAATATTTTGAGCGTGGTTATGAATGGTGGCTGATGAAAGAGGCAAAAAAACGAAATCCCGGTATTTATCTCGATTGCCTGGAATGGGGCGCCCCTGGATGGATTGGTGACGGGAAATATTACTCCCAGGACAACATCAACTACATTATCTCCTTTATCAGTGGAGCTAAAAAATATCACGATCTGAAGATTGACTTTACTGGAATCTGGAATGAACGGATGTATGACACAGAATTTATTAAAGATCTGAGGAAATCATTGGATAATAACGGGCTAAAAGAGGTGAAACTGATTGCCGCTGATTTGTGCTGTCACAAGCAATGGCAAATAGCAGATGATATGGTAAAGGATGAAGAACTCCGTAAATCCATTGATGTGATCGGTGACCATTATCCCGAACGTGATGATCAATTTAACAGCAGTGAGAATGCTAAAAGTTTCGGCAAGCCGGTCTGGAACAATGAAGGTGGTCCCTGGAAAGGTGATTGGACAGGATTTGAATACCTGGCCAAAATGTACAACCGCGATTATATTGAGGGGAGAATGACCAAAAACATCACATGGAGTCTGATCACCTCCTATTTCAACAATCTCTCGCTTCCAAATTCCGGAATAATGACCGCCAATTCACCCTGGTCGGGGTATTATGATGTTGAACCTGCCGTATGGTCAGTTGCCCACACCACACAGTTTGTCGAACCTGGATGGAAATACATCGATTCAGCCTGCGGTTATCTGGATCAAAAAGGGAGCTATATTACCCTTGTTTCACCCTCCGGAAAACCAGATTTCACCATTGTGGCCGAAACAATGGATGCGAAACAGCCCCAGACGGTTACCTTTAAAACAGGCAAAAGTGCAGGTGCAAAAAAAATCTTTGCGTGGCGAACCATTGTCAAAGGTAATTCCTTTGAACAGCAGGCACCAATTTCTGTCCGAAACAATGAGTTTACAGTAACACTTCAACCTAAGGCGCTTTACACCTTTACCACTACAACAGGTCAGCAAAAAGCAATTGCCACACCTGCTGAAAATAAACCGTTCCCATTCCCTTTCAAGGCAGGTTTTGAAGATGAAAAAGTGATGTCCACCCCAAAATATTTCTCGGATCAGGGGGGCGCCTTCGAAGTTGCCCGACGAAATGAGGGCCAAGGTAATTGTCTTCGTCAGAAGATCACCCGAAGGGCCATCGAATGGGAAGATTTCCCGGTTTTTAATCAGACAGTCGTTGGTGATACCCTATGGACAGATTATGCTGTCAGCTGTGAAGTACTCTTTTCTGAAAAGTACAGCTATGCCACCATCTTATCAAGGACAACCGAAATGCACCGGTCTCACAAATTAGCTGAAGCCTATCAGCTCAAACTACAATCATCGGGCAAATGGGAACTCACGGCAGGAACAAGAAAACTCATATCAGGATTAATAAATCTATCTGAAAATAAATGGCATACACTAATGCTTGAAACGAAAGGGAATAAAATCACGGCAACTATTAACGGAATTGTGGTAGCACAAATTACAGATGCAACTTATAAACACGGTATGGCAGGGCTAGGATCCAGCTTTAATATCGTTGATTTTGACAACTTTATGGTTAAATAACAGGTTTCAATCCAACTTCTATAACCTCATTTGAACCCGGGTGCATTCGTTCATCGTTAGTAACAGTAAATACAAATAAGATTACACACTAATACATCTCAAGATCATATTCCCCCAGACTTAAAGGATATTTACCGTATTCGCGTACCAGTTTTACAATGTAGTCATAGGTCTGCCCCGACACTGCACTTGAAACTGAATGGTCTGACTGGAAAATAAAACCTCCCCGTTTCGCTGCATTTAACTTTCCAAGGATATCCTGTTTAATCAAATCCAGATTCCCTGTCTCCCAGACCTGAATATTATTGTTGCCGCAATAGCCTATTTTGTCGCCATACTGTCTTTTCAACCTGATCGCATCCATATCAGCTTTTACTTCGAGGGGGTTATAAGCATCCAACCCCATTTCGATAAAATCTTCAAAAATCAGGCTTACATTACCACAACCGTGGTAGATCACCGGGAGGTGGTGTTTGTGACACACATCAATCATCGCCTTCACCCAGGGCTTGAAATATTCACGCCAGTATTCAGGATCAAAAAGCATGGTTTGTTTATAAGCCACATCTCCCCAGATAACCATTCCATCAAGCAGGCCATCGGCTGCATCAATCTGAGCGATGGTGCAATCGAGGTAAAACTGACCGATCTTATTAATACAGGCACCCAGTTCATCAGGATACATCCCCATCCAGAAAAGGGTATGCTCCTGACCAATCATGCGTGTCAAACACTCTGAACATTCGATAACACTTCCGTAAACCGGGAAATTTGGATGCAATGATTTAACCGTATCGACCCAGGCAGGAGAATTACGTTCAAAACCATCGCCGACGCCGGCAATCTGGTTATCCCCTGCGTCAAAATAGCGGCGGCGATCATACGGATCATCAAACTTAAAATCCTGTAACTTCTCAATCGTATCAATATCAAACGATATAAATTCAGGCATCTGAAAATCAAATCGTTTACGCATGGTGGCTCCAAAGCCGGTCTTCACCACAACTTCAATTTCGTTTTCACGGATGGTCTCAAATGACCGGATCATTGGATCCAGATTGGGATTTGTGACAATCCAGTCGAGATCATAGTAAGTATAGGGTTCCGCGCTATCGGGAAGGTTGAGATCTCTACGCCAACGCTTTATAAAGCTACCCCAGAAAAAATCACTGATTGGTACCCTGTCCGGTTCCTCATGACGCAAAGCCTGATTCATCCGCTCCAGCTTGGCAAGGCAATTTTCAGTTCTTTTCATGATAATTTTTTTTGAATTTAGACAAAATAGTAATTAATGAAAAAAAGAACCACAGTAGGCACATGAGAACACCATAGAAGAATAGCACTATAATTCTACTGTGGCCTACTGTGCCTATTGTGGTAATAATTAATCAAGATGAAATACCTCTTCCATGTTTGCCCACCACTCCCCATCGGCGCGGTTGGCAACCGGTTGTTGCATCGGCATCATAATATCCCACCACTCCTGGGTTTTGGGATCAGCAGCCATTTTAGCCATATCTGCAGTAAAATCCTCACCGGTATACTCCATGTAGGCAAAAAGCAAACCATCCTTGTGGAAAATGGAGTAGTTACGAATATTGCATGCAGTTATCATCTCCAATATTTCAGGCCATACTGCTGCATGATATGCTTTGTACTTATCAAAATTCAGGGGATCGACCCCGATAATCTGTCCGAATCGCTTCATATGAAAATTATTTGTTTTTTAGCGGCCACATAGCTTGCCCCGATCCATCGGGGGAACCCTCTCCGTCAACTGACGGATCACGCTCTTTGGAGTGCTTTTGCTCATGAGGGTTTCAATTTAGGCGCATTGATTAAGTTACTTAATATTCCCAACGATTTACCTTTTTTCCCAGCCGCTGGCAGATAGCCGCAAGCATCCGGCAAAAAAAACCTCCCAAAATTATAATAACACAATTTCATAGATACCCGGAACCTGAGAAAAATCTGTCAAAAGTAATCTGACCTTCTGAGCGGAAAATTTGGGCAATTTAATCTCAGCTTTGCTTCCAATAGTTGTCCCTTTATAGGCAGTTTTCCAAATATCTCCCTTCTGATACTGCAATTCAAACCCCTTTACGGCAATTCCGCTTTCGTAAATAATTGCTTTTGAAATTTTGGCAGGCTTTGCCAGATCAATTTCAGCCCATGGTGCTTTATCATCCCTGGAAGGACTCCAGAAATGGCCCACCCAATCGCCATTATTGATCGAAGAGATGTCATTCCAATTCGGATTTGGAATACTTGAAGCTTTTACTTTCTGTTGGTAAGAGAGAGATTGCGAGCCAATTTCCATAGGCTGAACATTCATCACATCACCAACCATCTCTAATTCAACAATTGTATTGATTGGTTGTAAGTCTTTTCCTGAAAATTCGATGATCGTATTCCCTCCATTTTTTGTCAGCTTTACCTTGCCGCCATTAGCCAAACGACAATTTTTAATTTCCATTCCAAGATCAGGAATTGCTATTTTGGGAGAATTTCCATACCATTTCAGGATATGAAGAAAAATGGTATTCCCTTTACGTGTGCTGACTCCCCAGTCGGTCGGTTTAAAAGGACCTCCCCTTGTACCATAAATGGCATTTCCATGTTTTTGAAGCCATTTTCCCATTTCCCGGAGCCGCTCTACCTGTAATGGTTCAATGATTCCATCTGATGTCGGCCCCACATTAAACAACAGGTTGCCATCACCGCCGGCTGAGCGGACAAGGCTGTGCAAGCACTGTTCCAGCGATTTCACTTCATCATTCGGCTTCCAGGCCCACTGGCGGGCAATGGTCATGCATGTCTCCCATGGACGATCGTTCTGAAAACCGCCAACCCGTTGTTCAGGCGTATCAAAATCACCCTTCGCCCCTGTGCGATTATTGATAATGATATCGGGTTGCACTTTCCTTACCAGATCGATTACCCCCTGTCCACGCACAGCGTCAAACTCCTGGGGAACATCATACCACATGACAAACAGCGGTCCGTAATTCCGGAGAAGCTCCACCGACTGATTTTTCAGATATTCCGTGTAGCGATCAAGATTAGAGGTTGCACGACGGACTTTTCCCCCGGGGCTTGTCAGCGGAAAATCGGGATGATACCAATCCAGGGTGGAGTGGTAAAGTCCCAAAGCCATGCCGTATTTACGGCAGGCATCAGCAAGTTCTTTCACCACATCACGTTTAAAAGGGGAGTTCATAATGTTGTAATCGGTATATTTGGTGTTCCACATGCAAAAGCCGTCGTGGTGTTTTGAAGTAAAGATGATGTATTTCATCCCCGCGTCCTTAGCCAGCTTAACCCAATCTTCGGCATTAAAATTGACGGGATTAAACCGTTTATACAGATTATCATACTCTTCAATAGGTATTTGAGCGCCGCGTGACCACCCAATTTCTGTCCCCTTCAGGGTGACAGGCCCCCAATGGATAAACATCCCGAAACGGGCATCTTTCCACTGTTCAATTTTCTGTTCATTCCCAATTAATTTTCCCTTCATATGATCAGTTTGGGAAAATAACTGATCAGAAAAACCTAATAAAAGAATCAAAGCCACTGAAAATAAATTCCTGTTAAGTTTCATTTTTTGTCTGTTTTGATGATTATCGATCAGATTAATTTATCTGTTATTGAATTCCTTAATTGCATCATACATCGCCACCACATTTTGAGGAGGCACGTCAGGAAGGATATTATGTACAGTGTTAAATACAAAGCCCCCCCCCGTTGAAAAGGTTTCGAGTCTACTGAGCACCTGATCACGAATTTGTGAGGGTGAACCTATATTAAGGGTCCCGACTGTTTCGATTCCTCCACCCCAGAAGGTAATCTGCTGACCGAATTCCCGCTTCAGAAAATCAGGCGCCATATTCCATGCATTGGTCTGAACAGGATTGAATATTTCGATACCGGCTTCGATCATATCGGGCATCAGCAGTGAAATAGATCCGCATGAGTGGATGAAAGTATGCATTTTACTGTGCGATTTGACATAGTCGCACAAAATCTTGTGTCGTGGTTTGAAAAGGTCCCTGTAAACCTGTGCGTCCATAAAGGGTCCGGAACTCATCCCCAGATCGTCTCCAAAACGGATAATATCGACAATATCGCCAACAGCTTTGCAAACCTTTTCGAGTGTTGCCAGATGTCTGACAAGGAGCTGGTCAAGCAGTTTTTCAACGTTGTACGGATCACACATCAGATCCATCAGGAAATTGTCCATCCTTCGAAGGAAAGTTCCCCATTCAAACAGGTTGCATCCGCACACAACGAGTAACGCCTTGTCGGTTGATTGCCGGAGTTTCAGGGTATTCTCCCGCAGCTTCTGCCAGAAATCATCTTCTCCGGCATGGTCCCAGGGACTGTGCACATCGCGGGCCCACATAATCCTTCCCATCTCTGCATCAAGGTTTTCATACGAATCGGGATAACCATCCAAATAAGGGAAATAGGTCTGATCGAAAAAGGTAGCGCCAATGGGCATCCGGGAAAGCATCCTTTTCCCGTCATCATCATAAGTCTGAAAAGAACCATCCGGCATACGCGTTGGCCGAAACCATTTGGGATAAAAGGCAGCCCCGCCATTGGCCATGGTTATTGGGCTCCAGTCAGAGGGAAGATCATTAAATGTTCGGCCAATATCCAGTACATCGACACCAAACTGGTCCAGGACGGTCATATCAGGCTGTGCCAGCTGTTGAACGACATCATATATTTGCACCGGCAAATCGGGCCTCCCGAGGTGCCTGACCAGATTACTATAGGCAATGGCCGAAATTCCGGAGCTTGGTGTTGCACTTAAATCAACCGGCACCCGATCGGGTTGATGATGGTTAATTGCTGCTAAAACTCTTTCTCTTGAATTCATTTTTTGAATGTTTTGTTTAATTAGTATTTTCTAATAATTATATTGATCAACAAATATACCTGGTTTGGCAATTAACCGCTAATGCCAATCAGAAAAGATGCCGTTATTAGAACCGCCAATCCTAACCAAACAAATCCCTTGATCTTAAATTCAATCCCTTTCCACTCGCCGCGGAAAAACCCCCAGATGGTTGCACAAACAATGGTAAGCGACATCAGAATTCCCCAGGCGACAAACGTAAATTCGCCCATTTTGCTGGTTCCCATTCCATAAAAAATGTAATTAATAAACCATAAAAAACTGGCAAAAGCGCACATGGTATAATTGGTAATCAATGTTTTAGATCCACCTTTGTAATAATCGCCCAACGATTTGTTTTTGATACCCAGGTAGATACACCAAATCAAGGTCGAAAGCAGCGACCCTGCAAAAAAGAGTACAAATACAGGGCATTTGGCAAACAACTCGGGTGTGCCTGCCTTAACGGTTTCTTCGGCAATCATTCTTCCTTGTTCAAAACCAAGAGACATTGACGAACCAGTAACTCCCACAAACAAGGCAGCAAAAAGTCCTTTGCGTAAATCGAAACCGGCATTAGCTTTCACCCCTTTCAGTGTTTCAAGTTTGCGACTTTTTAAAATACCGGCATACGCGGTAATACCGATACCAATACACGATATGACAAGTCCGGAAATCAGCAGGATGCCGCCGTTTCCTTCAAACATTTTGCTCATTCTTCCATCGATCATTGGTGGCAGAAGCGTTCCGATTACCATCATCAAACCCAGCGAAATGCAGAACCCCAGGGCCACGCCCAGGTATCGCAACGATAACCCAAATGTTAAGTTTGCCAATCCATAAACAGCGCCCAGAATAAAAATAAGCCACAAATTGTTCGAAGGGATTTTCCTGTAAATATCCATAAATCCGGGAGCAACAATCAGACAAATAATCAGTGGTACAATAAGATAAGCAAACACACTAAAGGTTAGCCACGAATTTTCCCATTTCCATTTGGTTACTTTATCAAACGGGATACTGAAACTACCTGAAGAAAACGCACCAGTGGCAATAATCAGGATACCGAGCAGAATATTTGCATTCATAAGTTGTATTTTTAATTCTTTGGTTGTTCACCAGGTTACTGTAACCAGGTCAAATGGTTTAGAATACTCCTACAAATCTACCTGATTGGAACAACTAAAATTTGAACTTTTCAGGCAAATATTTGCACAAATACGTGATTAATAACCCAATTTAGTCTACTTTAAATTATTACTTCCGTTAAAACCTGTGACTTATTACCAGCATCCTTTTGTATATTTCCGCCTTTCAAAACTGTTAAATTCATTTACCTTTGTATCAAACTTCCATGCATAAACTTAATACTCCTTTAGATGCATATTGAGGAAATTGGTCAGTCCATCGCCATAGAGTTAAAAAACATCGCACAACTTCGGTTTGATCAAACAGAGAACTGGTCGAATATTAACAGCCCTTTTTCGAGAATGTATCTGGTAACCGAGGGGGAGGGTCAACTGGCAATTGGTCATGAAACGATCAGGCTTGAGGCGGGCCACCTCTATTTAATACCCAGTTACAGCACCTGTAATTACCTTTTTAACAAGAATCTTTCGCATATCTATATCCACTTTAATCTGGCAACAGACAACGGGATAAATATTTACAACTTATTTTCCGTTTACAATAAAGTCGTGGCGAATGATTTGGATATTCATCTGTTTAACAGACTACTGATGATACTTCCCGACATGGAGCTTCCACATCATGATCCAAAGATCTATCAGACAAAATTATGGATGATTAAAAAGACAAATTATCAATCACTTGGCCAGCATCTCGAAGCTCAGGGAATTATCCGTCAACTATTTGCCCGCTTTATCAATACACAAAGCGAAAGTAACCTCAGCGGATTCCTGATCTACAGAATCCAGCCTGTTTTGGTTTATATTCAGGACAACCTGCCTAATGACATCTCCATGGATGAACTTGCTGCATTGGCAAATTTTTCAAAGGACCACTTTACCCGGATTTTTAAATCCATTATTGGGATAGCTCCCTGTGAGTTTATCATTCGCAAAAGGATTGAAAAGGCTCAGTTTCTGTTACTAACCACGGATATGACCCAATCGCAAATCATCGAAAAGACCAATTTTAAAAGTGTCTCCTATTTTTGCCGGATATTTAAAAAATACACAAATTATTCCCCCGTTGAATACAGAAAACAGCGCATCCATCCGGTATAATTAACAGACTTCAGGTGGCCGGCAACACCCGACCCGAAATTACGGTGGAACGATATCTCCGATAGAGGCAATATAAAGTTATCGGATGCAACAAAGCGTTGGTTAAGCGGTCGAAAAGCAGAACACCGAATTGTGTTATATTCTGAAAATCAGGGTGCACCGGAACATCAATGTAACTGAGATTTTCACGCAAACTGTCACCAGGAAGTCCGACCAGCTACAAAATCCGTTAGATCTTCTTGATTTTTAAAAACAGAATATTACATTTGAATTTGCACTATTTTATGTTTTATTGGATCAAACAATATCATGAAAAATTTTAACCTAGGTTTTGCAGCAGTAGTCATATTTTTAATGCCGTCCATCCTTTTTGCACAAACAAGTAAGCAAGATAGTATTTGGAGTCCTTTCAAATATTTTGTTGGAAAGTGGAATGGTTTAGGTGCCGTGGAAGGTAAGCATGGAAATTATGAAAGGTCGTATCAATTCATTTTTAACAGAAGATTTATTGAAGTAAAAAACAAATCAACATTTGCTCCGACATAGAAAAATCCAAAAGGAGAAATTCATGAGGATTTGGGGTATATCAGCTTTGACAAGCGTAGAAAAACCTTTATCTTAAGACAATTCCACATTGAGGGATTTGTGAATCAATATAAACTTGATAGCATTTCCAAGGACGGGAAAACTATTGTATTTACCACCGAAGCCATCGAAAATATTCCTAATGGTTGGAGAGCACAAGAAACCTATCAACTAATTAATGAAAAATAGTTTATCGAAACATTTGAACTTGCGGAATCTGGTAAACCTTTTGAAGTATATTCGAAAGTGACCATGAAAAAGCAATAACTATAATTCGACAAACAAAACGCGAAGTTGCATGATATTCCGGGAATACCTTGACTTCAGCGGAAAGAATAACTGAAATAAGGACATCATAAAATAATTAAAAAATGGCACTAATCAACCCTTACATTAATTTCAACGGAAATGCCGAAGAAGCAGACAAACTATTTAATGGACTTTCGGTAGGCGGACAAATTGAAGTGCCAATTGGAGATAGCCCCTGGGGTTCTTATTTTGGTATGTTTAGAGACAAATACGGTATTGAATGGATGGTAGATTTTGACCCAAAATACAAAGGGAAATTTTAACTGAAGAATAACAACGAACCGTTAATCTGGTATTAAAAAAATCCGCGCACCATCTCTTTTTACCGGATCGTGCGCGGAAACTAATTTGACTATTTAAAAATGGCGGTTAATCAGCCCGGAAAAGTATCCATTCGTTGATTGTCGGTTCTTTTGACTCCACAATTTTCAAACGGAAATAGCGGCTTTTGACAGGTTCAAAAGTTGCCGTATGTCCGGTTCCGTTGGTGGATACATTCGTTGCAACCGCCCATTTATCCCCCGATTTATATTGTATTTCAAGTTTCTGACCCTTGTTATTCCAGGGATGCCAGGGTTCAACAACCGAAAAAGCGCCTATTGCCGTCGCTTCTCCCAGGTCAACCTCTGCCCATCTCTCCTTGTCCTCAGCAGCAGGCTGCCAACTGTTTTTAGGATTTCCATCAAAGAGATTTTTCACTACATTACCCTCTTTTTCTGATGAAGCTTTGCCGGCTTTCCCTGCAGATGGTAAAGGAAGTACTTCAGGTGCACCACTTAATTCCACCACAACCACAGATGCAATCAGATCAGGAGCAGTTGCAGGAAGAGAAATACTATTTTTTGTTGCTGACTTTTCTACGACCAGCACTTTTTTCGGATCTGCGAGCAGATAAGCTTTTTTAATCTTGTTTTGGAGTGGAACCGATATTTTACCATTCTTAGGCCATTCAAAAACATGGAGATAGAGTTTGTCACCTTTTTGAGTACATCTTCCCCATGGGAGAAAACTAAAAGGACTGGCAGTGGAGCCGTAAATGGCTTCACCATTAATTTTCATCCACTTCCCAACTTCAGCAAGCCTTTCGATACTCGGTTGCGGCACAAGTCCTTCAGATGTCGGGCCGACGTTCAGCAAATAGTTTCCACCTTTACTTACAATGTCGATCAGGGTCTGAATAATCTCTTTAGTCGATTTCCAGTTATTATCTTTTGATTTATAACCCCAGGTATCGTTCATCGTCATACAGGTTTCCCAATTCCGGCCAGGGAAACCGGTGGCAGGTACAAATTGCTCAGGCGTCTCGGTATCGCCATTATATCCTCCGCCTAACCGATTATTGGTGATAAGGTTAGGATATTTGGCAAGTACCGGCAGAAATTTTTCAGCCCTCTCTTTGTTCATATCTGTCGGGGTATCCCACCAGAGGATATCCACCTGACCGTAGTTCGAAAGAATTTCCTTTACCTGAGGAACAGCCACTTTATCAATGTAATCATCCATTGAACCATCCTGAGCCTTGTCCCAATGGCCTCCACTGGCTGCGCCCCCGGGATTATTCCAGTCCTGTGCCTGTGAATAATAAAATCCCAGTCTGATTCCCTGTTTATGACAAGCGTCTGCAAGGGGTTTGAGCAGGTCTTTGCCATAGGGTGTCGCATCCACAATATTCCATTTTGAAGCTTTTGTTTCAAAAAGTGTGAACCCATCGTGGTGTTTTGAGGTGATCACCAGGTACTTCATCCCTGCATCTTTCGCCATTTTCACCCATGCCTCGGGATTGTATTTTACCGGATTAAATTGTTTTGCATAAGCCTGGTAAGTGGCGGTAGGAATTTTACCCCTGTTCATGATCCACTCACCAATACCATTGATGTCTTTCCCATCATACACACCGGCAGGTACCGAGTATACACCCCAATGGATAAAGAGGCCGAATTTGGCTTCTTTCCACCAATCCATCTTGTCTGGCTTCGACTGGGCCAATGCATTAACCGAAAATGCAATCGCCAAAATACAAAGAAGATTTTTTTTCATTTCAACTGTTTTATTATCCTGATATTAAAGTAAGAAATTAATTGACCTGGATTAAATTGTCTTTTGATGATTGGTCTTGTACCCATGCAGGCCGAAAAAGAAGACCACAGAGAAACAAATAAAGGGAATGACAAAACCAATTTTCATTGAACTGATATCTGCCACGTAACCCATCAGAGCCGGGAATATTGCCCCGCCGACGATTGCCATGACCAGAAAAGAGGATGCCCTTTTAGTGTGGCTGCCAAGATCACGCAAGCCGAGAGCAAAGATTGTCGGGAACATGATACTCATAAAGAAGTAGATCAGGCAAAGCGAGATGACAGCGACCGCACCGGCCCCTGAAATCACAATTGCTGTAAGCACCATACAGGCAAGCGCGTAAAATAGCAGCAGACGGTTAGGTTTATAATATCCCATTAATGCACTTCCGACAAATCTACCGACGGTAAACAGTCCCATCCCTCCAACAGAGAGGATGATTCCTGCCGTAGTCTTATAAAGGTCCTCATTTATTGGTTTGCCACTGCCAACAAGATTGAGTATTCCGGATAAAAATCCGTGTCCGATCACCTGGCCACCCTCCATCGATTTAAAAATATCAAATACATAATTAATGAAAAAGCTGTTGATACCGGTCTGCGCTGCAACATAAAAAAACTGCGCCACAATTGCCCATATGAAATGGCGGTATTGGAACAGGGAACTATAGGCAGTCGCATCGTCCACCTCTTCGGCTTCAGTATATTCTACATGTTCAGCCTGCGCTTCGTTAATCTCCGGTAATTTGGTTTTGACAAAAAGAATTGCAATGAGCAAAACGACGATCCCAATGCCAATATAAGGGATTGCCAAAGAGGCAAACTGATCTGCATTCGGATCGGTAACCCCAAACAAAACGATACTTCCTACCAGGGGGCCCAGAATCCAGCCTAAACCATTAAATGATTGAGAGAGATTGAGCCTTTGCGCCGATGATTCCTTTGGTCCAAGAACCGAGGAGTAAGGATTAGCGGCGGTCTCCAGACAGGTCAAACCAAGGGCAATAATAAACAGCGCAACAAGAAAAGCCCAGAAAGTCTGGATGTGAATTGCAGGATAGAAAAGAAAAGCCCCGAAAGCATAGAGTAAAAGGCCAAATATGATCCCCTTTTTGTATCCGAAACGTTTCATCAGCATCCCGGCGGGTATAGCCATTAAAAAATAACCACCGTAAACCGCAGCCTGAACAAGGCCGGATTGCGCCTTTGAAACATGCAGAATATCCTGGAAATGTTTATTCAGGACATCGAGTAAACTATGCGCAAATCCCCAGAGAAAAAACAGGGTAGTTACTAAAACAAATGGGATGAGGTACGATTTTCCATCCTCACTCTTCAACAGCGAAATTGCTTTTTTGACCATTATAATAAGATAATTAAGTAATTGGAATAATTAAGTGTCGTAATTGGATCATTATAAATTGCAGAAAATCAATAAAAAAGGTATTGAAAATTGAACATTATTAATTGACAATTACTTAGGTTAATGGTGTGACCCCTTTTTTCAAAATGATATTTCCGTATTTGGCCGTTTCACCGGTCATTACAACAGCAAAAGCGCTTTTCGCCCGTTCGTAAAAGGCGAACCGTTCAACCCTTTCGATAGGGGCAGCAGCGGGATTTGTCAAATGGATGCTTTTCAGGTAATCCACTTCCACAAGCGGATCAAGGGTGTCACCCGCAACAGCCGCCATCATAGCCAGCGGTTGGGCAACATAAGCATCCAGTTCAAAAAGTGGCAGTATGGCAGCCAGAAGGTCTGCAATCTTCAATCCGTCGGCACGCAGCACGCGCGGATTAAACGTTTCGCCCGGGAAGTGGGCATCTGCCAGTACGATTTCGTCACCGTGACCCATTCTTGCCAGAACGCCAAGCAATTCAGGGCTGATCAGAGGGGAAATTCCTTTAAGCATAATGTTTGTTTTGGAAATTATTAAAAGATTACTCTTGAATTTTTTCATGCCAAATATAGGATGTACCAAATTAAATTTCAATAGACCGGAAACCCATTTTTGTGTATATTCCAAACATAGAATAAAAGGTTGGTTCTAACTAAGGGGAATCGTTCAGACCGGTTAAATCGTACATATCTATTTTTTTAGCTGATTGTCGTGTTAATAATAGCTACAGATATAGCATATTTATTTCAGCTTTATTTTTGATACCTTTGTGTATATATAGTTTTAGCCGATCAATTTACTTACGATGAAATTTTTCAATGTGCCGGATAAGGGGGATCCGTCAAATATCTCCCAGCTTTTTTCAGGGTTGAATATAAATCTTTTATGTTGCCGGTTTTGGTGGCTCAAAAATTGGGAAAGCAGGAATATGTCTTTCCCCTACTGGAGGATTTACTGGAATAAAAGTACAGGAGGGATCATCTCATTTGCAGGCCAAACCATTGAGATGACACCTGATCAGATAATTCTGATTCCACCTTATACTGCATTTTCGAGCCGGCTCAAGGAGAATACGATACCAGCATCGGGTTACAACCTGGAAGGGGGTATTGTTGAAGAAGCTGTTTCTGAGACAGACCTGCTCAGCGACGGGGCTGTGCTCCATCTCTTCATCCATTTTAATCTTGGAATGCCATACGATTTTATCTCACCTCAATTATTCTCATTTAAAGTAGTTCATGATCTGCGCGACGATCTTGAGGAGCTCTCACACAGTCTTACCCAAAATAACGAGCAACTCTCCGTTCAGTCGAGTCTGCTGATATATAAGATTATAATTCTGGCGGTTAGCCAGATATCCAAAGAATTCTGGAACCTGGCGACCACTGATCAGCGGATACTGAATGTTTTAAGGGAGATAGAAGATCATATTCCTGAGGAGCTGACCAATAAAAGGTTGGCGCAGGTGGCCAACATGGCGGTGAACTCCTTTGCGCGTATCTTCAAAGAGGAGATCGGAATCCCCCCCCAGCAATTTGTCAGGGAACGAAGAGTGCAGAAAACCAGCATATTGCTCCATCACTCGTCTGTACCCATTGACGAAATTGCACGATTGTCGGGCTTTTGTGACCGTTTTCATCTTGCACGGGTATTCAAGGAAGTTACCTCCTACTCCCCCGCCCAGTACCGGAAACAGTTTTATCCGAAAAGCTGAAACAAAAAAAGGGAGCTTTTCGCCCCCTTTTTTGTTACTCAATAATTTGCTGGATTTTCATCCTGCCATTCGTTGACACCATCCCGGATCCGGTTACGGAAAGTGAGGGTATCCTGTGCATAACAGGTATTTCCTGCTGCATTGACATATTTGTAATTCAACAGAATCTTCCTGTTTTGCAAAAGCTTGGCCCTGTTGTAAGTACTTGCACCATCAGGAAGTACCGCAAATGTGGAGCCTGTCCGTGTACTCACCGTGATGTTTGTTCCGTCAAGGGTAAGCAGCATCTCCTCCTTTAAGGTAGTCTGATCACTGTATCCATTGGTTACTAACGTGTTCGGACCAACAGTTTTCAATTTCCAGATCTTATTTTCAGGCTGATTTATCGAGGTATAATAGAGATTGGTAGAAATTGTTGCACCTGTGGCATCCTTTACCTTGGTGATGCCGCCATGCCAGTAGTTCCCGAACAACATGTTCTCATATTTCACCCCGATCACTGCCGAACGCTTTGTCGCCAGAACAGTATCGGCATCGGCAGTGTTGATATAAAACGGAATTGCATAGTTGGCAAACAAAGCAAGCGGATCGGCCACAAATTTGGCTGAGTCTATTGTCATCACCACTGATCCCATGTGACTTCCACTTTTGATCACGATTTTGCTGTTATCGCTCAATGTGTAGTAATTTGTCGGAAGTGGTAATAGCGTTGTTACAGGGGCAGTTGCATCCTTGATATATTGCGAACCGACTTTCATCAGGGCAAGGGCAGGAGAGACAAGCGAATTATCCAGCCAGAAGTTAACAATCCTGTCCCTGTTATTTGCTCTCACACCGCCAAGGGCAGCACCTACTTCGATCTTCATCCCTTCACCAACTACAAATGTGCGTACATCGGTCTGGTACGGAAAATAAATACCATCGTAGTCATAGTCATTTATATAATCCTTGTAGCACGACACAAGTGCCACTCCAAGAATCAAAACAATCAATATTTTTTTCATATCTGTCTGTTATTAATAATATTTATTTCCAGGCTTCCCAACCTTCATTTTGAACCAACTTGCTCATTCTTAACATTTCGGAATAAGGAATGGGTAAATAAGCTGATTTATATGCCCTGTTTTCAACCACTTTGGTCAAATCGTAAGAGTAGGTTCCATCTGTATTTTTAATGACTCCTGCGCCATGAACCGGTTTATTCAACTCGGTAAGTGTAGTTGTCCAGCGACGCATATCATAAAAACGCTGACCTTCGAAACAGTTGGTTATCCGTCTTTCAATTTTTATAAAGTTATCAAACGCGGTTGCATCAGCTGACACTTCATCCAGATAAGGATCGGTGGTGGTGAAGCCCGCCAGACCATCAGTGGTCTTACGGGTGCGTAAATACTGAATAGCAGCCTTCGCAGAGATTCCGTATTTTGCAGTATTGGTAGGACCGACAACATGATTAGCGGCTTCAGCAAATGCAAGGCACATATGACTCCATTCAAAGATAAACTTAGCATGTCGTTGAACATCCTTTGTACTTGCAGTATTGTCCCACCCCATATAGACAAACTTTTTGATGTGGTAATTTGTCTTACTGTTGGTTGCAATTCTGTTGGCAGCATCTTTCCCGCCATTCTCCCAGTTCTCGAATGTGTACATGACACGCCCTGTAGTTGTTCCAAAATTGGCTGTAGCACCGTTATAAAAGATGGTACTGTAAAAACGCGGATCGCGGTTGGCATACGGAAGTGCAGGATTATACAAACTTCGGGGGTCGGAAATCGGATAACCATTTTTCATCGGGAATGCATCCACCAGATCCTGGCTTGCACCCATCGTACCATTGGAAAGAAAACCTCCGGGATAAAACATCTTTTCCATGGCATCATTTGATCCGTATTGGGTAATCCAGATACCGCCTGAAAACTGCGGATTTACCCAGTTGATCTGGGCAACAGGGGTAAATGCGGCGGCCCGCTGAGAGTTGGCCGTATTCCCGGTACCATCGACAGTTGTTTTAAAGTCCATCACCCTTTTAGCATTGACTGCGGCTGAATCCCAGCGTGACATATCATTGGTCGGGTTAAACCTTGGACTGGCCCAGGTTAAATAAACCACTGCCTTGATCGCCCGGGTGGTGATACCATCAATACGTGCCCAGTATTCAGAGCCGGCATAAGCGGCATCGGATGCCAGATTTTTAACCAGGTAGTCACGATAGGCAATGGGGATATATTTAAAGGCAGAGTCGCAGTCGTCCAAAATCTGTTTCGCACACTCGTCATAGGTATTGCGGGCCAGATCAACGCTCTTGCTAATATCAACCGGTTCAGTAACAATTGGTACACCCAGCAATTTGCCATCCAAACCTTTACCTCCAAATTTCTGGAGTAAATCCCATTCAAACCAGGCTCTCAGGGCAAAAGCTTCACCCTGCAGACGGAAACGGACAAGACTATCGAGGTGGGGAACAATAATAAACCGGGTATTGAAACCCTTTCTGTCCTTCAAAAAAGTATTGGCCAGCTGGATTTGCTTGTAATCACGGTCCCAATAAGTCAGGAACGGGTCGGCAGAAGTTGGAATCAGGTTCTGCGCAAATTTAGCCATATCTCTTGTTGTACTTGTAGATACAGCATTATCAGTAGTACAATCAAAATAGGCTCCCTCGTTGTTGTCGTAGTTCTTAGGTAAACCACTGTACATCTGTCCGATTAGTCCCTGAACCATTTCAGGGTATTTCCAAAGATCGGCATCAGTACGCTGGCCATTTGGATAAGGATCCAGGTATTTGACACACGAACTTAGAACAACGAGTATGAATCCTGTCAACACCAGTATTTGCTTTGTCTTCATAATGATCAAAATTTAAAAAGTTACTTTAAGTCCGGCAGTAAAAGTCTTGAATAACGGGTAAGAATCAATGCCTGAACCAATTGATTCGGGATCAACATCTTTAATTTTTGATACCGTTAACAAGTTTGCACCGCGTACAAAGATTCTGATTCCCCGGGCAGCCAGCGTATTTGCTGTCTTCTGAGGTAATGTATAGGCAAATTCAACGTTTTGAATTTTAAAGAAACCACCTTTGGTTAACCAGAAATTCGAACCTTTAAAATTGTTAGCCACCTGGTTATAGGTTAATCTTGGATAAGCGCCGCCGATATTATCCCGTACAAAATTGGAATAATTATTATCGCCCCAGCCATTCCAGAAATAACGGTTGGTCAGCGCCACATCGAAAAAGGCACGGCCGGTTCCGAGTAAGGTCAGATCAAATCCCTTATATTTAAATTTAGCATTAACTGAATAAAAAAGTTTCGGACTTGTGTCCCCGATTTTGGCGATATCATTATCATCAATTACACCGTCACCATTCAGATCTGCATATTTCAAATCTCCGGCATGTAAGACTGCGTCATACAATTGAGGAACCACCAATGCATCGGCATCAGTTTCGAATTTACCGATGTAGGTTAATCCATAATAGGCATTCGCCGACTGTCCAACCTTACTTTGATACGGGAACCGATAATTTGGTTCATCAAGTTTCACAACCTCCGATTGTTGTGTTGTAGCGCTACCGCCAAACGAAACTCCTACCTTTCCAATCTTATCGGTGTACTGCAGGGTGGTTTCAATACCGGAATACCTCGTTTTATTGTAATTAAAATAAGGTTTTGCACCCGATAAACCTGCAGTATAAGGCAAAACATTCGAAAGCTGTGTGATGATGCCATCACGCAAATTATTATAATAATTCACCTCCACCGAAAGTTTGCGTTTAAACATAAGCGCTTCAATACCCGCGCTTATTTCTTTCCTCGTTTCCCAGGTCAGATCAGGATTACCCTGCCGGCTTGGAAAGGTCTGGTATTGTGTTTTGTCCTCTGACAGCCCAAACCAGTAACCAGTAGGCGCCGGTCCAAATTTAGTACCACTGGTATTGTAAGTAAGAACGGTGTTATAATAGTATGGCGAAGTATTCGCATCGAAACCTACCCTTCCTGTCTCTCCACGCAGTTTCAGATAGTCGATAAATTTAAGTTTTGACATAAATTTTTCCTCCGAAACGACCCAGCCAATCCCGATGGCAGGAAACATCGCATAACGTTTACCCTTGTCAAAACTGTAAGTCCCGGCATAATTGGCAACTCCATGTATGCTGTATTTATCCTTGTAAGTATAGATTCCGCTAAAGACTCCGTTCTGCTGGCGCCTTGGCTCTTCTATTCCGTTCATGGAAGTTTTGGAGATATAATAGGTTAAAGTTGACTGGAGATTGTGATCGCCAAAATCCTTGTCATAGCTAAAAGTCTGGTATACACCAAAACGCTGGTAATAATAGTCATGCAATTTTGCCTGACTTGGCATATCAACTCCGTCATGAGATTTTGTAAGTGTATAGGTACTGTCAGCCCCTGATACTTTGGAAAATATAGGGGTAACATTATACGCAATATAATCTTCTGCCTTACCAATACGGACCATGTTGAATGCCTGAAAATCAACGAAGGTTTTCGATTTTAGTCCGGGAAGGAAGTTTTTCAAATCATAATTAAGCGCCAGTGAAGTATTCCCTGATCTGCCGGTCTCACGGTAATAGCCGTTATTTAATAACCTTGCTACCGGATTATTGGCAAAAGAGGATGTATTTACACCATACCAGGGTTTTTTCAGCAACGGATCGTTGTTGGCATAGATCGGGAAAGAGATAGGCGATATCGTGGTGACATCAGTGAGTAAACGATTCATCTCATCAATATCGAGCGTCCCGTCATCGCTGTTATCGGCTCCGAAACTGGAACTATAACCGTAATTCGGCGAGCTGCGCGTGGTAAGACCGCCATAAAAGCTAAACTGCACTTTAATCAGGTCATTAATCCTGACATCGAGGTTTGCCCGTGTACTGATCCTGTCAAATGAGGAAGTATGCCCGATTTTATAGATGTCCCCATCTCCGTCATAAGCCACATTGGCAAAATATTGCACCGCATCATTTCCCCCCTGCGAAGAGACGTTGGCCCTTCGGAATGATTTTGTATCCTTAAGCATCAATTCTTTGAAGTTGTTGCTTGGAAAGTACATGTCATATGGATTGTTCAGCGCATATCTGCTGATTGCAGCAGCCGAATAGTTTGGAGTTAATCCGCTGTTTGTTTTGGCAAGATTATTCAACGTGGCGTATTCAGAACCTGAAACAAAACCCGGAAACCTGTCAATCTGGCTCACACCATATTCTGCGTTCACACTCAGAATTTTCTCATTCTTTTTCCCTCGTTTCGTTTTAATGAAAATTGCGCCGTCGGCCGCCTGGGGACCAAACATGGTCTTAGCCACGATATCCTTAATAATGGTTGCCGTTTCAATCTCCTGAGGATCGAGTTGCATTTCAGTGATATCGGTAGGAACATCATCAATGATAAAGATTGGACTGCGCCCTCTCATATAGAGGCTCACTTTTTCAAGTGCGCCAAAATTTCCGAGTTTCTCTTCAGCGCTCATGCCGGTAGTACCATAACGTTCAACGATATCAAGCCCTGAAGCTAATCCTGTCAATGCATTCCGAAGGTCAGTAGACGGATATTTCTCCAGCTGCGCACCGGTCAGCACCTGTGAACTTCCGGTAATATTGCGTTTCTTTAGTGTCATAAATGGCAACGGTACATCATCAGTAGAGGTCATCAGCAACTTGGATTTAACCAGTTTTACAGAGCTGTCAAGCAGCAGATTATCTACTAATGACACCGATTTTTCATATCCCGGGGAAGATACAGTTACAAAGTCAGTTGAAAAGGCTTTGAATGTGACCAACCCTTTCGCATCGGTCTCCGT
>JAHEYS010000351.1 GCA_023251475.1 Prolixibacteraceae bacterium | reverse complement strand
CACGTGCTGTCTGCCCCCGGTAGTTTTTCTTGTTTTTCCAGTCGGCAGTCACATCAACAAGGTTCCCTGTGGCAAAAATATCAAACGAGGGTTCTATATCATTCTCCTCTGACGGGTATCCGCCAAGGGTTTTTACATTTAACGACTGAATCCCGATTGCAAATTGTTTGTCACGAACCACCCCTACACATTCGCCAATGGTCTGACGAATAGTTGTCGGATAAGGTCCCCATATCACCAGTTCAACATTCTCAGGATGGGTAATACCCACCAGTTCAAAGGAAATATAATCGGATTTAGCGATTACTTTCACCTGCACATCAAGCTTATTCCCTGTAAAAGAGAGGGTCAGGATGTTGTTCTTTTGTTTAACCAGTGAGGAATACTCCAAAACATTATTTACACGGATACTTAATAAAGGAGCTATCTGTCCAACAGGAAGATATTCGGTATGCTCAAATTTGTCGAATATACTTGTGATATTTCCCACTTCATTAAGCTCCAGTCTGAATGAAACAGTTTCAAAGACAATATTTTTTGAATAAAGATTTAAACTTAAGACAAAACCTGTAATGCAATACAAAAGGAATTTCTTCATTGGGGTGTATTTTTTTGTTTTAAATTATTAACGTCTTTTCTTATTCAGCCTCCCCTTGAACCTGCTCACACCATCCATAAAAACTTCCAAAACAATCCGCCCGGCAGGCAAATACTGCAGATCGTAGTTAAACGAACCGGTTTTGATCCCGTTATATTCATGTTTTTCCCACACTTTCCCATCTACTGTAATCAGGACGACCATTTTGCCAGTTTTATTGGAGACCAGGGTAAGCTCTGTTTTATTCGAAATCAACCTGGGAAACAAGGAAAATGCGTATATGGCCCGGGTCGTGTCTGCAACAAAGTCAGGAGATGCCCGGAAACTCAGTTTTTCGCCGTTGCCACAATCACTCTCAAAGGGATGAATCAGATTCCCTTTCAGATCGAACATGCGCAAATAGCCGTCACCATTCTGTGGTTCGGCCCAGAATTCGAGGCCATCGCCTGCACTGTCAGTGAGGCACATCTCATATTTTCCCCCTTTCAGCCGGATGGTATCCTGGTAAAGGGTATTGGCTTTCAGATGTTCGGGTGTTTTTTGGAAAATAGTGTCCAGTTTACCATCAATAATAAACACTTTATTGTCTTTAGGCCGGTTATTGGTAAGAAACTGAACAATGAAATCTGTCGGATACACCTCAGGGGAATCAAATGTTGAGGTAAGCACATTGTCTTCCGGCCACCCGTCCTGTGTGCCATTCGGTTTTGAAAGGGTAACGGTGTAAGAATTCTTGCCATCTTTCATGTCGATTTCCCCGGGGATTATAATTTCGGATGTCTGGTTGAATTTCAGTTCCCCTTTCCAGTGAACCACTTTTTTCTGAAAGCCATCAGTTCCATAGGTGATGTTTACAGAATGCAGTGGACCGGATCCAAGATTCCGGATCAGGAATCGCGCATTGAAGCTGGCAGGATTCAACCGTGAAAACTGTTGCTGATCACTCGGAACAATAATCTTATCTACAGCAACATCTGTTTTTTTCGTAGGAGGTGAGTAGTGGAATAGATAGGCAGAGATATCCTCGTTTGCCTGGATATTCCCGGTTGCGATATATGGTTCCATTTCCAGGGCTACCTGATGTTTGCCGGCAGTTGTCGTCACGTCAATAACATCGGGTTCCTGGAGGTCGCCCGGACACCAGTAGGCGCGATCGTAAACCCAGGTTCCACCCTGCGGATAAAGGGGATTGGCGCCGCAATCTTTCCACATATTGCGGTGATCCACCAATTGTCCATCCACCTTGAGCTCCCTCCATCGCGAACAAAACTCGCTGCACCCTTTGGGCTTGTCCATCCCATGGCCGGTGTGCTGGATCCGGATACGACTGATGGCTTCCCCCGGCAGCGATGTATAAGTTACCGGTAACAATTTATCTTCAATCTTATCATTTGGATCTCCATATTTAAATCCCTTGTTCCAAAGTGGTGTTATACCAAGTGGAACAACTACCGGCGGACCATCTACCACTTTGAAATCAATGGTTAATGCCCAGCCAACATTTGTTTGTTCGTAACCCGAATGAATGTATTCAATTTCAACGCTGTCGCGAAGATAGGGGGAAAAGTCGGTCACATCGACCTCCCATTTCCAGCACCATCCTTTATTGTAAATGCTTCCGTAAGGTGTTAACATACGGCCGATCTCATAATCAAGCGATTTACCCTTAAATCCCCCCTGTCGGCGTATGAAGATATGATCAAGGTAATCCCAGTGTGCGGTGAGCAGGCTATCGGGACTCCCGAGCGTAACAGCCATCTTAATTTTACGGACAGGAGTACTTAGGGAAGGAAAAACACCCCATTGGGTGAATGATTTCGAGCCGGTTGCCGGATTGCAAACCACGGTAGTCCTGTTATGGGTAACTACATGCTGAACATTTGCATTCTGCGCATAACAGACTGAATAACTCATCAATGCAAAAAATAGTAGCAACTGTTTCATCTGTATATAATTTGTTTTTAATTTTTACGTGTATTTTCGCCTGTGTTTTTAATGTTGGGCCATCAAATTTTCGCCGTAATAACTTCCGTAGGACATAATCGTAAAAGAGATAACCAGGATAAGAAGGGCAACAATCAGGGTATTGTAAGTTGGCCTGGAAACCGTCTTCCACTCTTTCATTATTACTCCAACGATATAGCTGAAAAATATGAGCATTGACATGTGTAATACCCAGCTGATGAATTGAAAATTACCCATTTGCACATGCCCCAGTCCATAGAAAAAAAACTGACCGCACCATAAGGTACCAGCCAGTGCCGACCAAAGGAAATTTTTACTTCTCAATCCTGCTGAGAGTCCGCTTGTGGTGGTAAATTCTTTCAGTGTTTTGTTTTTTATTCCCAATATTATAAACCAAATAAAATTGACAACGAAGCAGCCGGAGGTGGAGACGATCATCTTTGCATTGCCTTCAAAATTTCCGGCGCCATTTTTAGCGGCCATATCGGCAATGGGTTGACCGGATTCAAGTGAAAGATTAAATACGGCAGAGAGTAATCCTGCGAAAACCGCCAGGGATAACCCAATTTTCATATTGAATTTTGCCATGGTCTTTGTTTCGCGCAAATCGGTCTCTTTACGAAAACCAGCCCATCCGCAAAGAGCAACGCCGACGATGGAGAGGACCATTCCAACAAGTACAATCCAGGAGCCAGCGCGCATAAAGTATTCGATCAACTCACCCTTTAATAAGAGTGGCGTCACTGTGCCCAGGATGGCCGATATCCCGATGGCAATGGTATAGGTAAGCGAGTAACCTATATTCTGAATTGACATTCCAAATGCCATGCCTCCAAAGCCATAAACGGCGCCCAGTAAAAATGCGCCCCAAAAAGCGGTTGCCGGGGCATGGCTCAAAATCGTAAAAAAATCGGGTACCGTAAAATATCCTACCACAAGGGGCATGATTACCCAGGCAAAGGTTGCCTGCACCAGCCAGAAGGTTTCCCATGACCATTGTGCCGTTTTGTGGAAAGGCAAATAACATGTTGATGCTGATGCGCCACCAATGGCGTGCAAGCCTGTGCCTAAAATTGGATTTGAATAAATCATGGTTAAACAATTTTAAAATTATCAAAGGTTCTCTCCAGGTTCTTCCAGTGTTCTCCCTTTCCTCCTCAGTTAACCTACATCAATCAGAATAGGAATAATCTATTCTATTTCAATGAGTTTGGCTGAGCTAAGGTTGTCGGTTTTAACTTTATATCCCGGAGGCGCATTTACCGAATACCTGATCTGGTTTCCGGTATGGGTCCATCTAAGCTCAACGGAAAGCTCTCCAACCGGTATGACCCCACTACATTCATTT
This sequence comes from Prolixibacteraceae bacterium, assembly GCA_023251475.1. Lineage (GTDB taxonomy): Bacteria > Bacteroidota > Bacteroidia > Bacteroidales > Prolixibacteraceae > JAAFHB01. Next base: position 2,594 of record JAHEYS010000351.1, on the reverse strand, counting down.
AAGTCAAGGTCTGAAAACTGAACAGTAATTTCCTTGTTTATATAATCTATTTTGCTGATCCCGAGGATATCGCGATAGAGCACGTGTCCCAGGTAGGAAGCGAATCCGTGGTTACAGCTGGCCTGTGTTCCCATATTTTCCCATAATGTACCGGTACGTTGAGCCATTGAATAGAAATAGTCTTGTATCTCGCTCATTAATTGGTTTTTCGATCCGTACCGTGAAAGAATATCCATCCTGAGGTAATTCCCGATAAAAGCATTGGCTTTAAAAACGTTGGGATAAGTAGCTGCATCATTTCTTTCAGGTCCGAATTCGGTGGATAGTTTTCGCCATAACTCAGGATGAGTTTTGGGCGACGCAAGTTTAAAATAAAAAGCATAATACTGACAAACCTCAGTCGTATTTGTTGTAATCTCAAGGTCCCCCGCCTTATTTCTGACTGCATTATCGACAAAGAAAGTGCCATTGTATGACTGCCTGATTACTGCTTGCCGGACATGTTCCGACTTTTGCTGCCATCTGTCGTTTTTATATAAAACGGCTGCATTGGAAAGTACAGCACTGTACAACATATTGGTCGGGTAATTCACATCCCGAACGAAGCTATTGGCTTTGGACCACTCGACAAAGATCCAGCTTTGAAGGTTTTCCAGCAGACCGTCTTTATTTTCAAATTTGACAAAATAGTTCAGAATCCCTTCAATCCTGGGTTTCAAACGGGCTATCAAAACAGGATCGCCGCCCCGCTGTGCATAATCGTTTACTTGTATGATAAACCACATGGCCCAGTTTGGAATAAAAACTCCGTCGTTATGATCGGCCGGATAACACATGGGTATCATTCCCTCTGGAAGAAAGGGGAAACTGGAAGGCAGGGCATAGTTTTCATAAAGATTATGTGCCACTGCAGAATGCCCCGTGAAATCTTTCTCCATAATTGCTGAAAAATAGCTGTCACAAAGCCAGCCTGCCCGTTCGCGCGAAGGGCAATCAGTTAATACATCCACTGCATTTTGCCGGAACGATTGCCTTGCCGCTTTGTAGATAGCGTTCAGTTTGTTGTTGCTGCTGGCAAATGATGCTTTGGGATTTTCGGGATAGGCATATTCTCTCAGGTAGATATCCTGAATCTGGCAGGAACCTTTCAGTACCATCACCTTTAGATATTTAAAAGTGTAAGGTTCAAAGGATTCGAGGTTATATTCCCCCGGTTCCAGTTCATATACTACCTGATTATTCACGTCAGCCATCCGTTTTTTGGTGTTTACATCGCCGTCGGTCAGTACTTCATCAAAATAGAAATAGATTGTGGCAGATTCCGTACAATTTATTTTTGCCCCGATAAAGCCGGAGAGATCGATCCCGAAATCAAAGATTGAGAATTCATTTCCGGCTAATGAAACGCTATTTCCTGAGTAGGGTTTTGAATTCCAGTCTATTGTTTTAGTTACGATCTCCTGAATGGTCTGCGAAGGTAATACCTCCAGTTCGTTCTCTTTATAACCCTTGAATTTGTCACTGATTTTTGTCAGCGACCTGTCTTTGTAATATTTTGCCGGTTTTTTGTACTGAACCGTTCCGACGGGGGAAACCGCAACAGGGCGGACAAGATTGAAACCGGGCAACAGAAGGTTCCGGGGAAGTAACTTAACTGCTGAGAAACCAGCTAGTTTTAACGGTTCAATAGGAATTTTAGCCGAGACTTTCCACTGATCAAAATGGTTATCCAGCCGGTAATATTCGGTGAAGGGGCGTTGAAAACTGTAACGTTCCACTTTTTGCAACCGCTCCTTTATTTCAAATGCTTCAAAACCAGGCACGCCACCTGATGCCAGTAAAATCTTCCCGGCTGAGGCTACTTCAGCCTGCAGGAAGGAGGGTTGGTCCAGGGTGTAGTAGCTGTTGACGTTGTACCCGGCAACTTCAATTGCAATAATATTTTCACCATTTACCACCCATTTACTTAAATCGTAGGTGTCGACCCGGAAATAGCCGTGACCGGCACGTGCCGGGCCATAACCCACAAATTCACCGTTGAGGTAAATCCGGTAAAGGGTAGATGCTGTAATTCTCAGAGTAGCGATCTGATTCTTCTTTCCATGAAAAAAGCCTCGGAAACCAAGGGTCAGGTTCATCTCCTTTTCACGATCCGCTGCCCAAACCGGAATTGCCTTTTTTATAAGTAAAGTATCAGCCTGAGCTGTGGCAAAAGCGGTAGGAATAAAGGTCATATTTCCGCAAAAAAGAATAAAAATAAATAGGAATATCCTGTTGTAAAAGTAGCGGATACTGTTATTCCTCATGGTGATTTAAATTTTATTTTGGTCGGGCAAAAGTTAACATTAATCTATTTGTCTTTTTTAACGTAGTCATAGGGTAAATCTTTAAAAGCTCTTGCAAGTAAAGCGATATTTCGCTCCTCACCTTTAAGACTATCTACCGGTTTTGAAAGATAATAATCAACCGGTGGCATTAGAGAACCTGATACAGGTTTAGTAAAACCGTATAATCCGACTTTCTCTTTGATTGCTGCCGGGATAACTTTTGCAGGATCCTGTCCGTTCCAGTTGGCCAGGCAGGTAACCAGGCGG
>JAHEYS010000100.1 GCA_023251475.1 Prolixibacteraceae bacterium | reverse complement strand
CAGAGCGCTTAAAGCTTCGAGACCGTTTGCAGCGATATCAGCCTTATACCCCAGCAATTCGAAGACATTTCGTATCAGCTTCTGGTTAATCAGGTTATCTTCGGCAATTAATATTTGGAAGGGGTACTCTTTTGAAATTTCACTCAGTTTTTCATACGCCGGAGCATGAATGGCCTCCGGTTTTCTTGTTGGAGCCATCACTTTAAGAAGGATTTCAGCCAGCTGGGAATGCTTGATTGGTTTGTTAACATAGTAGGAAAATAATTTTCGTAATTCGTCGGCTTCTGAATTGAAACCTACTGAAGTAAGCATAATCAGAGGTAAAAGATCTTTATTGAATTTTTTCCTGATTTCCCGTGCAAGCATAATGCCATCCATATTGGGCATCTGCATGTCGATTATTCCGGCATTAAAATTGGTGTTATTTAGTAATTTCAATGCTTCATTCCCTGATTCGCACGCCGTGGCCTTCATCCCCCAGTATTCGCATTGTAAACTAAGTATTCTTCGGTTGGTGGCATTGTCGTCTACGATCAGTATCGATTTCCCGGGGAGGCTTTGGAGTGTTTTGTAAACCTCATCAACCGTATCATCGGGAGTAGAATTACGTGTCTGGATTGTAAAATGGAAATCGGATCCTTTACCTTCCTGGCTTTTAACCCATATTTGACCATTCATTAGCTTGACAAGACTTGAAGTTATGGCCAGACCTAATCCGGTTCCGCCGTATTTCCTTGTTGTTGAAGCATCCACCTGGGTAAATGGGGAGAATAATGAATCAATTTTATTGGATGGAATCCCAATGCCAGTATCTTTTACCGAAAATTCAAGAACGAGCTCTTTATTTTTTTGTGATTTAAGTGTGATATAAATCAGAATATCCCCTTTATCGGTAAATTTTATGGCATTGCTCACCAGATTAACAATTATCTGACGCAACCTGAAGCCATCCCCGAAAATGTGCTGGTTCACTTTCGGATCAATAAAATAAATAATGTCTATACGTTTTTCAAGCGCTTTTGGCGCCATAAGGTCAAGTACATCTTCGATGCAAAGACGAAGATCGAAGGAGCTCTCTTCCAGCTCCAATCGCCCCGATTCGATCTTGGAGAAATCAAGAATCTCATTAATAATATTCATCAGACTCTCTCCGGAATTCTCTATTATATTTACATATTCGCGTTGTGAAACGTTCAGGTCCGAAAGTTGCAACAGACTGGTCATTCCGATCACCCCATTCATCGGTGTGCGGATTTCGTGAGACATGGAGGCAAGAAATTCCGACTTGGCTCGATCGGCCGATTTGGCCATTTCCATTGCAGCCTTTAATTTTTCCTGAGATATTTGTCGCCTGATTGCCCCTCCAATATTGTCGGCCAGCATACTTAAAACGGTCTCTTCCGTGGTTGTCCAGGTGTGATCAACTGTACAGTCGGCAAACCCCACAAATCCCCAAAAAAAGTGTTTTTTCTGATCAATGACAGGGACGATCATTAACGATTTAATCTTTTGATTTTCAAATATCTTTTGGAGATCCTCCCTAAATTCACCTGCCAGCCCCTTGATTGTTTTACCTTTTGACAGCTGAGCATACCATCCCTCAGAGTTAGATGAATAAAAAATCTCCTCCCCCTCATTTGTGTCCCTACTCACTTTGATTAGTGGCTGAATAAATTCATGGACCCGGATGGCTTTTGTTTTACCGGAAACCAGATCTGTGATATTTTTATAAATGAAAATCCGGTCTATTTTGGCAGACCTGCTTATTGCACCCAGGGCATCGTGAATAGCAACATCAAATTCTTCAATGGTGAGCAGTTGATTTGATGCCAGCGCCATTCCCTGGAGAAGACTCTTTTGCTGAACCAATGCCTGTTGCATTTTATTAATCTCAATATTCTCCAGTTCCAGTTCCTGTTTCTGATTATGGAATATTGAAATTAATCGTGCAATTTGGTTGAATTCGTCCTTGCTATTTTCGAGAATTTTTAGTTTTGAGGTATCATTATCCCTGAGACTGTCAGAAATAATCTTCAAGGGACGCCTGATCCAGCGGTATAGCACTACGAAAAAAATAAATACCAGTAAAAGGAGTAAAATACCCAGGAAATTGAATACTAAATTACTCACTTTATGATAGTTGATCAGAACATTGTTTGGCTTTTTTATGATTATATAACCAATTTCGATCCCGTTGTAATCCATTAACGGTTTTGAAACTGTTATCGAATCATTCACAATATTTTGCAAAACGCTGCCAACATTTTCAGAAAAATAGACATTACTGGCTGTGTTTTGTGATAATTCTTTAAAAAAGTTTTTGTTCCAGATTCTGCTGATAAAGAAATATCCGGAAGAAGGGGTACTCTTTGAAGTATCGGCAGTGGGATGGATTGATGCAACCGAAATTTCCAACAGCCCCTCCGGAATTAGCCGGAAATAGTGAATCAGCTTTTTCTTCGTTATTTCGTTAATAATATCATATGCTGCTGTCTCATCAGGAATATCCGATAATTGTTTTCCAAAGCTGTAAACTAAGTTATTCGTGGTATTATAAACACCAACATGATAAAGATTAAATGATTTAATGATGCTGGCAATATTATCATCTGCCCACTTGGCATTCGGGTTTTTTATATTGGGAATAATCTCATCCCATCCCGTATAATCAGTCACCAGCTGGTCAAGTTGGTCTGATTGTACATTTATCGCAGTATTTATAAGTAAAACCTGTTGCTCGGCAGCCGATTTTACAATTAAAGCGTGTTGTTTCTCCTGCATCCCCCGGAAAAGAAACAAGACAACTAACAGGATAAGTATGGATATTACGAAGAGTAAAAGTATCTTATTTCTAATTTTCATAATTTGTAATCGCAATTGGATTCATTGATTTTGTTCGTCCACAGGCTATTTTACCCGGCTTTTTTAAAAATTTTTCAAAGCTAATATTTTATTTCGCTTGTAAAATATTCTGTCAAATAATAGGGGACTGGTTAAAAATAATAATGCGCCTCATTTATTTCAGATAAACGATGCTGAGGATTATACCAGTCACAAGTCAATCAATGCATTCCTTAATTCTGAATTTGTAGTTTAAAGCTGTTTTGGAATTTGAAAAAATGACTATTGTGGTTCACTGGCAGGGTTGTCGATTATTTATCCCTGCAATTAAAAGTCTGTTGAATCAGTTCGAATGCTTTTTGGTTTAGCTTCGTATCATCCGGACCTGACTGAAAGAAAATAGTAATCGTCTTTTGGGATGAATTCAGACAATAGATCACCCCTTCCAGTTTTTGATCTTTTACAATTGTGGAATAACGACAGCTTTCAGCTTTTTGTCCTGCAAAATTTTCTTCTCCCACCAGGGTAAATTCAATACCCGGATTTCGGTAGATATTTGCTGACTTCATTGTTCGTTGATGCAATGTAATGGTCTCTTTAGGATCTTCAACTTTATTGATCCAGGTTATAGTAATCAGCCCTGTGGATTTTGGACCAATTCTTTCAGCTGAAAAATACCATGCATTATTCCCGATTGAATCGTTGGAGGTGATTTTCCAGTCGTCAGAAAGCGAAAACGATATTCCATCCCTGAGATAGGGGAATTCTTTGCTTTTTGCCAGGGCAAAATCGTTAGTAATTAATGAAATGGCAATAATACCTGAAATCTTGTACAATACTTTAAAAATCATGTGCAATATAATTTGTTTTATAGGGTCAGATAGAATCCCGCCTGGCTGTATTAGAAAATATTTGCTGCGCAGATTCCACTTCGTTTCATTTGGTGAATAGGCAGTATGGTGATCTCATATCAACTTAAACTATTTAAATTACAGACGAAATTCATCTCAATTTGGCAGCGTGAACCAGGCAAAAAATAACCTTAGTTAACAATTCATTGAGCTGTTAATATTCACTTTTTAAAAATATACCCGACGAATATTTAAATTCATCGGGTATTGCATCGTTTAAATCAATTGAATAAAAAACGGGCATAATTATTCAGTTGCTTTAAAATGTTCCTTATTTTTTTCGATGATACTGCGGTAAAACCAATCAGGATAAGCAGGGTGAAGCGGCGAAACGGGAAGTTTGCCCGATTCGTTCCTTTCAAAATTACCGTTTTTTTCGATCATAATATTCCCGTCTTTATATTTAATAAGCAGGAAATGACCTAGTTCCCTCCATTTTTTTACGGAGCTTTCAACCTGATTAACAGAATATTCTGTTAAAAATTGACAGGCAAGGTCTTTCTCTCCATTATTCCACAGCGTTAATGCAGCCTGATCGACTACGGGTGTAAAGCTGAAAAATTTATTTTCAAGATTTGATTGTACTTTTTTGAGATCAATAACCATATCATTGTATCTTGAATAGCACAGGTTGGAAACCTGGTTAAAGACCCAGAAGGCTGAATTGTCAGACCAGGTGAGCATGTCACCATCCCCGGCTTTTAATGAGTTCGGAACTTGTTTTATTCCGCAATAAATTGGCATATAGCAGGTCATATAGGTATCATCAACTCCGAACCACATGATGCCGCCGATTGGATTGGGCAGGTTGGGACGACACTGGGCAACGAAGGAGAAACCTGTTTGCTGAGTAGAAATAGCTCTTTCGTGAACATATGAAACAGAATCAACTTTCCATTCCATTGGGCGCCAGCGATATGGCGCTCCAAAAGGTCCTGCTCCGGGGTCTTTGGCCATATCGAGTGCTGTCCCTTCGTAATGGTCGCGCATCAGATTTATCACCTCTTTAACTGACAATAATGAATCGGGTTTTATCCACAGTGGCATCCGGTTCGTTGCATACTTGTTTTCGTCAAAAGTAACTTTGCCCATAGCATAACTTTCGTATTGCCCCATCTGTTTATTGACCTTATTGAAGCCTGACCAGATACGCGCTTCGCAAAAACGGGCAGCGCTAAAAGTGACAGGTGCGTAGGTGTCTGAAAAGCTAAAATCGTTATTTTTTCCCTCGAACCACCCTTTTTCGCGTGCAAAGGAGATTACATCGGTCGAATAGAGACAATTTTTTGGATCATTTAGTGGGAAACGGGTGATTCGTGCCTGATTGGCATGTCCTGAAATGTATCCGTCAGGTATACGCATAGCTACCCACACTGCCCCCTTTTGTCCTTCACCCTTTCCAATCATTTCAAGGATCCATACTTCGTTGGGATCAGCAATTGAAAATGATTCTCCTTCCGAGGCATAACCGTAATTTTTAACCAGATCCGTCATGACGGTAATCGCCTCCCGCGCACTTTTTGAGCGTTGCAATGCAATGTATATCAGGCTGCCATAATCAACTGTAGCCTCTTTTTGAGTCTGAAGCTCTTTTCTTCCGCCGAAGGTGGTCTCCCCGATGGCAACCTGATTTTCATTCATGTTTCCGGTTACCTGCCAGGTATGTTTCACCTGGGGTATTTTCCCCATATACTTTCCTGTATCCCATTCATAGACATCCAACAATGCCCCATCGGGATAATCAGCGGCGGGCCAGAAATAGAGTTCTCCGTAAAGTGTATGTGAGTCAGCAGCATAGGTGATCATGGCAGAACCATCTTTTGTGGCGCCTTTGGTAATTAGAAAATTTGTGCAGCCACCAGAAGGTCTGATCTGTAAGGCAACTATTACCAGAAGTAATAAAAGACTCTTTTTTAACATCGTAAATTGTATTAGAACAGTTTGGACAAAAATATGAAAATTGTTTAACCTGTATATTTATAAAAGATGGGATTCCCCCATTTTTTTATGAGTTTTGTCATTTATTTACAACCGGATAGATGACCCCGCCAATGTGATCCCTCATTGAACCGGTGACTGAAGAGAACACATTTAAAGTACCATTTAATGCAAGCACTCCGAGAAAGGCGAAGATAAGCGCTTCCTTAAAATCAATGACCATTTGTTCAGGCAAAAATAATTTGCAAGGGATTTTCTGTTTTAATTTTTCGATGAGAAACAGATTTTTAGCTCCGCCACCGGTTACCAGTATTGTATCATTTTTGTTTACAACCCTGGAGACTTGAATGGCGATGTGTTCATAAATTGTGGCGGCCTTATCTTCAACTGTGATTTCTGATTTGGAAAGCAATGGGATTATTTGATTTTCAACCCATTCGCGACCAAGGGATTTAGGATGTTTCTGATGATAATAATCCAGGTTATTCAACCTGTCGAGCAATGGTATATTTACGGTTCCGGCAGCACCCAAATGGCCGTCCTGATCAAAGGAATATCCTTTTTGCCGGGCCAGTTCATTGAGAATAATGTTTGCCGGACAGGTATCAAATGCAAGTCGCATTCCATTTGCCTCGTATGAAATATTGGCAAATCCGCCGATATTGAGGCAGTATCCGAATTCAGGGAACAACAGTTGATCTCCAACAGGCACAAGTGGGGCGCCCTGTCCCCCAAGTGCAACATCAAAGCTCCGGAAATCGGAGACTGTTGTAATTCCGGATGCCGCAGCAACCGAAGCCCCGTTCCCAAGTTGAAAAGTTAATTTTTTATCCGGTTGGTGAAAAATCGTATGTCCATGTGAAGCAATCAGCTGGGGAGTCTCTTTCCCCCGAAGAAATTCGGTGGTCAGTTCACCCGTATAAATGCCATATTCATTATGAAGTAATAAAAATTCCTCCGCTCCAAGCCGATGTGCGCTATTTAATTTTTCAATCCAGTAAGCCGGATAACTGATTGTTTGTGCATCAATTATCTCGTAATTCCAGGTGTTGCCCGGCTTCGAAAAATGGCAAAGGGCAATATCAATTCCGTCGAGCGAGGTCCCGGACATTATCCCGATTGCTAAACTATTCATCTGTAGATTATTGCTTTATATTCTGAACTATTCTCCCTGTTATCGGTCACTACCAGCCGGAGAAGATGTGATTTACCATAAACAATTCGCTTCCTGTCAAAAGTATAGGTAATGGTATTTGTTTTTGCATCGTATTCAAAAAGGATCCATTTCCCGTCAATCTCGCCACGGTATGTTTTAATTCCCGAAAGGTCATCCGTAATATTGAACTGAATTTTTGAAGGATCTGAAAGACTTTTTTTATCCCTGATGCTGAGTGGTCTGATCACAGGAGGTTTCAGATCAACTGCAACGGCAAAATTGCCAAACTGGGTTGTCTTCACATCAATCCATCCACCGGAATATTCACCTCCGATCGCTGCTCTTCTCCCTGTTCCAGGTTCAACAGAAACAATTAAGGCTTTCTCTTTTAGATTACCGGGAAGATTCTCGCACTTTATTGAAAGTAAATAGGGCTTATGTACAGGGACCAGTTTTGTATGTACCTGATGTAGTTCGGAATAACAACCTTTTGGCTGGGCGGTCATATTCCAGACAAATCCTAAATTATCATATAAGGCCCCTTTGGGGATTTGGATTTTTATTTTGTTGTTTTCGAATACATTGGATTGGTCAAACAGGAACTGTTTGTTAATAGATTTTTTATTTAATGGAAGCGTTGATTTTTTTGTAGTTGTCCTAAATTTCAGGCTGGTTTTGTTATTGAACGCATCACCAACCACGATTTCAAATTCATGACTTTTCCCTTCAACAAAGTTCATAATCCCGGTGCTGCCGGCTGTGTTATAAATGTCGAGGTAATTTCCGGGCTGTTTGAATAAACGTTCAATCCAAAGATGAGACAGAATATGCTCCTCGTAATCGGATTGTGAATTTGCATATCGTGAATCATCAAATGAAAAACTATCCATTTTAAATCCAAAAACCTCTTTGCCGTCACAAAGCAATGTTGCGGAATAAATGCCGCATTTTAATCCGGTGCCGTTGAAATAATCATCCGCCTGGAGGCCAAAACCTATTTTACCATAGAGTTCAACAGGGGCGTTATTTTTTAACCTGTAACCACCTGGAACAGGAACTGCCTCAAATCTTTTTTTGGTTCGGTTCGCTCCGATATTGCTGTTTTCCGTTAAGGGGTAGGCATAGATTGCCGTAATTTTAGGGGCGCTGTTATCTTTAATTCCAAAATGATAAAGTAACGGATTAAATGCCCGTTCCGATTTTGTATCCCTGATTTCAAAATGCAGATGGGGACCTCCTGAGCTGCCTGAATTTCCGGACCAGGCGATGATATCCCCTTTTTTAAAATGGAATTCGCCGGCCTCGGGCATTAAATTTACAGGGAAACTTTCGCTGTCATATTGCTTCTTTTTTACATATTCCTGAAGTTTCGGATCAAATTTCGACAGGTGGCCATAAACCGATGTTGTGCCATCCGGATGGTTCATATACAAGGCATTACCATATCCATAGGGGGAGATGCCAATTCGTGATATATAGCCATCTTTTACGGCAAATACGGGCAACCCGGTGCGCCCTTGTGTTCGGAAATCGAGACCTGAATGGAAATGAGCAGCCCTTAACTCACCAAAATCTCCGGCAAAAAAGAAGGGAGGTTTTACGGGACCTGTAAATGAATCGTCCCCTGGAATTTTTTGAGCGTCAAGCTCTGCAACAAAGCAAAAAATCAGCAGGAATACTGGTAAAGCAACTCGCATTATGGATAAATTATTAAGAGTTGGCTAAAATAGTAAACTTTTAAATTGCGTGTGACGCAATTAAATGATTCGCATGTTTTGAAATATGATTTAAATATTAACTTTGTCTCTGTAAACGATTAGGTATGACAGAGCGTGAAACTGTTTTATTGAGGGAATTTAAAGGGAAGCTCGATAAACTGATCAATCTCCATTTACGGATGAAGGAGGAGAAACAGCTTTTAATTGAAGAAAAGTTACAGTTACTTGAGCAGGTAAGGTTGCTCTCCCTGAAGAATGAAGAATTGGTTAGGAAACAGGAGGATCTGAAGTTTGCAAAATCGTTGCTTGGCGCCGGTGAGGATGTACACGGAGCCAAATTAAAGATAAACAGAATAGTGCGGGAAATAGACAATTGTATTGCTCTGTTAAATAAGTAATACATAATGCTATGAGTGATAAACTTTCGATTAATATCAATATAGCCGACCGTTTGTACCCTTTGAAAGTCGATCGTATGGATGAGGAGGGGGTTCGTAAGGCAGCGAAAATTATCAACGAAAAGGTGTCTCAGTACAAACAAAAGTATGCGTCAAAGGATTTACAGGATTGCCTGGCAATGACAACGTTACAATTTGCAATTGAGAAGTTTGACACCGAAAAACGTATTGATGATTCTCCATTGGTGGATGAATTGGAAGTGATAAATGATTTTCTGACAGAGTTTCTTGAAAAAGAAAATTAGTTTTTGAATTTTAAATAGACCCCGCATTTTTTAAATTATTCCGGTTGTTCAGATTGATCTGACCAGGGTAGTTTGAATATGCGGTATTTTTTTTGTTAAATCTTATAATTGTATTTTACTAATGGACATAATTATTATCACAGGCATCATTACACTTCTGGTAGGGGGGACAGCTTCCTATTTTTTGTGGGATATGTTGCTGACTAAGAGTAAGCAAAAACTGCTTGCTGATGCCGAAATTCAGGCTGAAATGCTTAAGGAAAAAAAGATGCTTCAGGCAAAGGAGAAGTTTATTCAGTTAAAGTCGGAGCATGAGAGCTATATCAATGAGCGGAATCTCAGGATCGCCGGAACTGAGAATAAACTGAAGCAAAAGGAGACTATCTATCTTCAGCGTAAGGAGGAGTTGCAGCGCAGTTTTAAAGAATTGGAGACTTCAGAACGGGAAATTGAAACGATTCGGGAAAATCTGAGCATCCAGCTTGAACTGGTAGAGCAAAAAGAGGAGGAGATGCATCGGTTACATAAACAGCAGGTTCAGCAGCTCGAAGCGCTATCCGGAATCTCAGCGGATGAAGCAAAATCTCAACTTGTTGATTCATTGAAAAATGAAGCAAAGACTGAGGCCATGTCCTTCATTCAGGAGATTATGGATGAAGCTAAAATGACCGCCAACAAGGAGGCAAAAAAGATTATCGTGAAGTCGATTCAACGTGTGGCTTCAGAAACTGCAATTGAGAATTCAGTGACTGTATTTCATATTGAGAGTGACGAAATTAAAGGGAGGATTATTGGTCGTGAAGGGCGTAATATCAGGGCGCTCGAAGCAGCCACGGGTGTCGAAATTATTGTAGATGATACCCCCGAGGCTATTGTCCTGTCGGCTTTTGACCCCGTCAGGCGTGAAATAGCCAGGCTGGCACTTCATCAGCTGGTTACCGATGGACGGATCCACCCTGCACGTATCGAGGAGGTGGTGAACAAGGTGAAGAAACAGGTTGAGGAAGAGATTATTGAAACCGGTAAACGGACAACCATCGATCTTGGTGTCCATGGCCTGCATCCCGAACTTATCCGGATGATTGGTAAAATGAAATACCGCTCTTCCTACGGTCAAAATTTGTTGCAACACTCCCGCGAGACTGCCAATCTTTGCGCAATTATGGCGGCAGAACTCGGACTTAATCCCAAGAGGGCCAAACGTGCCGGACTTCTGCACGATATCGGTAAAGTTCCCGATGATGAGCCAGAATTACCACATGCCATCCTGGGGATGAAGCTTGCAGAGAAATTCAAGGAGAAACCGGATATCTGTAATGCAATTGGTTCTCACCATGATGAAGTGGAGATGGACAGTTTGCTTGCACCAATTGTACAAGCTTGTGATGCCATTTCAGGCGCCCGTCCCGGAGCCCGTCGCGAAGCGGTTGAATCATACATTAAACGACTAAACGACCTTGAAAATATGGCCCTTTCTTATCCGGGTGTGACCAAGACTTATGCAATACAGGCAGGTCGGGAACTAAGGGTTATTGTCGGTAGCGATAAAATGACCGACATTGAGGCAGAGAATCTCTCTTACGATATTGCCAAGAAGATTCAGGATGAAATGACTTATCCCGGCCAGGTAAAGATTACCGTTATTCGTGAAACCCGGGCTGTCAGCTACGCAAAATAGGAAATTGAGATCATTTAAAATATTAAGAAGGGGCCATGAGCCCCTTTTTAACGTTCAAAATCTTCGTAATTTATCAAGCAATTTATTCGCGATCAGTCGCTTTTCTTCATTCCCATTCAATTGGTAACATTGCTCAAGGAGTTGCAAAAGCCTTTTTATAAGTGTTCCTTCATTTAAAATTGTGGTGATTTCCATACTCTCTTTATTCTCATGCACCACATACTCCAACTCCTTAGCCCCGATAATGGCCCCTTTGTGCTCCATGTTGATATAAAATAGATAGGGATCAGCATTTTCACCGTATACTTCTCTTGAAATCTGTGGTTCATAATAACCAAGAATAAGATATTGTCCCACTCCGATAGGATGAATCGGCAGGTTTAATTTACTTGCGATGATACTGTATAGAGTGACCAGTGAGATGAGATTCCCCTTGCGGGAGACCAGCAAGTTATTGATTAGACAATTTTCAGGGGCATAAATATCGGATGTATTTAACTCAAACTGGTAAACTTCGAAGAACAGATGATTGATAATCGACACCTTTTCGAGTGAAGTGAGCGAATCGTTTAACTCAAGCCATATGTCCCTGACAATTTTTTGAATGAGCAAATCAATTTTTTCAGATATAATTGTCGGATGGTGAATGGTACTAGCAAGGATCCAGCCCTCCAGAAGCGTTTTATCTTCAGAATTGGCCCATTGGGCAGTTTTCTCCACCAGTTTTGTCAATTTGAGTTGAATTATAATCTGTTCAAGCCGGTCATGGTGCAGTAAATTGGTAGACGAGGTTATAGCGTACTCCAAAACAGGTAAAATTGCAGGGCCTGTTTCGAGCAGTTTATCCCTTACGGCGAAGTAAACCTCTTCGTCGTGATCGTCAATCAGGTTAAGCAGGGTATCAATATTGATATTATCTTCCATGCTATTGAATCAACTTATCAAGAATTTTGTTTACCAGTCGTTTCATCACCGGCTTATAGTCGATACTTGCATCGTGCGTAATACGGTTCGCAATTATAATGCAAACTGTTAATGCATGATGCCCTAATAATTTGCTTAATCCGTAGATTGCAGAACACTCCATCTCGTAATTAGTGATTTTCATCTGGTTAAAACGGAACGATTCTATTTTGTCGTTAATGTTGCGATCAATGATATTTAATCGCAACTCCCTCCCCTGGGGGCCATAAAATCCCGGTGCTGAAATGGTAATTCCGGAGATAAATTCCCCGTCGGTAATTTTGTTATACAGGTCGTCATTGCAATCCACGACATAAGGAGAAGCAAGAAGTGAATTCCATCCTGTAGATGTTTTAAATGCGTTTTCGAATTCAAGGTCGGCAAACTCTTCACGTCTTGCATAAAAATTCATTAATCCATCGAATCCGATTGCTTTTCGGGATATTAAAAATGCATCAACCGGAATATCCCCCTGCAAGGCTCCGGATGTACCAATTCTGATGATATTTAAGCATGTTTTATCTGGTTTGATCTCGCGTGTTTGGAGATCAATATTTACAAGTGCATCAAGTTCATTAACCACAATATCAATGTTGTCAGTCCCGATACCGGTTGACACAACCGAAATCCGTTTCCCTTTGTAAAATCCTGTAATTGTGACAAATTCCCTGTTCTGTACTTTAAATTCAACCACATCAAAAAAACCGGCAATCATCTCAACCCTATCCGGATCTCCGACCAGGATAATATCCCCAGCTATTTGATGCGGTTGAAGGTGCAGATGAAAGATCGATCCGTCGGTATTCAGAATTAATTCAGAGGGAGCTATTTTATTATTCATTGATTTATTCTTGTTTTATTCAAAACTATCGAAAAATATGGACAAAAACAAAACACGCAGAAATAAATTGTTTTTGATATTTTTGCAAAAAAAATAAAAGTATGATACAACGAATACAGACAGTTTATATGCTGATCGCGGAGTTTTTGATTGGAACCCTTTTTTTTGTCCCATTTGGTAAAATTACCGGAAAGGGGGGGGAAATCTACCGTGTTGGTATGAACGGAATTTTTTCTGAAGGGATTCCTAAACCAGAAATGATCAGCCGTAATTTGCCTTTAATAATATTAGGGGTTGTGATCCTGATCGTTATATTTATGACCATCTTATTATTCAAAAACAGGAAACGTCAAATGAAGCTTACTGTATTCAATATGTTTTTGATCCTGGCCCTTGAAGGGTTGATTTTTTATGATGTAAGTTCGGGTGCAACACTTGTATCGGGCCAATATTCCATGACACTTTTTTCTGTTTTTCCAATCATCGCAACAATATTAATCTATTTGGCATACAGATCAATCAGTAAAGATGAAATGCTTGTCAGGTCGATTGACAGAATCAGATGACCGGTTTAAAATAGCCCTGATACTATTTGACAAACCATTGTCAGGAATTGCTCATCGTCATTGGTAAAAGGGGAAGGGGAGTGGGAGTCAATATCTATTTCAGCCACAAATTTATCCTCTTTTATAACAGGAACTACAATCTCACTTTGCACATCCAGGCTGCAGGCGATGTAGTTCCCCTCCTGACTGACATCCTGTACTATTTTAAGTTTGTTGCTCTGGGCAACTTGTCCGCATACCCCCTTTCCAACAGGGATGATCGTATGTTCGGTAACTTTACCGCAATATGACCCCAGGATCAGATTCGATTTCAGCTCATCAAGTATATAAAAACCGACCCAGTCATAGTGGTAAACCTTGTTTTTTAGCAAATCACAAATTGCTGCTAAAATGTCATTCCTTGATATCCCGGAGTTGACCAGGGACTCAACATCCTGTAAAATAATGTGATAATCTGAATTAATCATTAATATTGGATGTGATTTTTGATGGTATTAAAAAAAGAGCATTTCATTTTCACCGGTGATTTTTTCGCAATAAAAACATTTTAATTCGATAGGTTTGTCAGAAAGCACCTCAAACCGGGTAATTATGCTTTCTGCATTGGTAATGCATTTGGGATTGAAACAATGGACAATTCCTTTAATATTTTTGGGAATTTCAACCACCCTTTTTTCAACTACTTCGTAGTCGCGGATCGTATTTAGTTTTGCATTGGGCGCTACAAGGGCGATCCTGTTCACTTCGTCGTCGGCAAAATACCTGTTGGCAATTTTTATAATTGCTTTTGTTCCCATAGCCCTGCTATCCAGATTATTACCAAATGTAACCATTTGACTGCAATCTTCCAGCTTAAGAATTTTAATTACCTTGAAAAGCGCTTTGGTCGGGATATGGTCGATCACTGTGCCATCTTTTATTGCACTTACTTTCAGATGTTTTTCCATGACAAGTAATTTAGATTATTTAAGGTTCAATAAATGGGAAATAATGGCCATCCTGGTATAAACGCCGTTTTTTGCCTGTGTAAAGTAATAGGCTTTGGGATTGCTGTCAACATCGGTATGAATTTCGTTGATCCTTGGCAGTGGGTGAAGAATCCTCATATTTTCCTTTGTGTTTTTAAGCATTTCATTCCTAAGAATATAGATATTTTTGACCTTTTCATATTCAAACGGATCAATAAACCGCTCTTTTTGAACACGTGTCATATAAATGATATCGGCAGCATTTATAATATCTGTAAACTCGGAGTGTTCAAAAAAACGTATCCCTTTTGATGTAAGGTACATTTTATACTCATTGGGCATTGCGAGTTCAGGTGGTGCAATGAAATTGAAAATCGGGTTTTCAAACTGCAGCATCGCCATCAGTAGACTATGAACAGTGCGACCATATTTTAAATCCCCAACAAGAAACAGATTAATATTATCGAGACTTCCCTGGGTCTTAATGATTGAATACATGTCAAGTAACGTTTGGGAGGGATGCTGGTTGGCGCCGTCGCCGGCATTGATGACCGGTACACCTGAAATTTCTGCGGCATACCGCGCACTGCCCTCCATCGGATGCCGCATAATAATCATATCTGCATAATTGCTCACCATCCTGATGGTATCATGCAGTGTCTCACCTTTGGAGACACTTGAGGAGGAGGAGTCCGAAAAACCGATAATCTTCCCGCCAAGACGGTTAATTGCCGTTTCAAAACTTAACCTTGTCCGGGTCGAGGGCTCAAAGAAAAGTGTTGCAATCACTTTACCCTGAAGAAGTTTCTGGTTGGGATTTGCCTCAAAATCTTCAGCCAGACGCATTATTTTGAGGTACTCATCTTTTGTAAAGTCGGTGATTGATATCAGGCTTTTCATTTGGAATTTATTTTGAGGTTAATACAAAAATAGTAATTCAGAATTAATTCATCGGGAATTTTTTATTTGTTCTCTCCAATTACTGAGACCTTTAATTTCTCGATTTTAGCGAGTTTCTCCAGAATAATGGCTGTTAATTGCTTTCTGACCATGATTTTCACCATACAGTGAAGATCGAATTTGCTCTCTTTTATCCCGATATCAAACTCTTTTAACAGAACCATTAAATCGTTCATTGCCAGATAATCAAAATTTATCTCAATGGATGTTTCGACTATTTTTTCGACAGTAAAAGCATTTGAAAGCACATCGGCGGCTGCCTGTTTGTATGCATTTGTTAATCCACTTGTTCCCAGCAGTATTCCACCAAAATACCTGACTACAACCACCAGAATATCAGTCAACTCATGTTGGATGATCTGTCCGTAGATTGGCCTTCCGGCAGTTCCGGAGGGTTCACCGTCGTCGTTTACCCTGAATAATTGGCAGTCAGCACCAAGTCGCCACGCAAAGCAGTGATGACGGGCGCTGTGATGTTCTTTTTTTAACTTTAGGGTGATCTCCCTGATTTGCTGTTCGCTGGTGACCGGAAAGGCATAAGCGATAAATTTACTCCCTTTCTCCTTGAAGAGCCCTTCAGCAGGTCCCCCTATTGTTTTATAGGTATCTGTATATTCCATTTGTCAGGCAGGTTTCTCCATAAATTTATTCCGGAATAAATCAGCAAATGAAGTTGTTAAAAAAAAGCAGACCTTTCAGCCTGCTTTCGTTGTATTAATATTTAGTATTTTAATCTTGATTCTATTTCGTCAAGGTAAACCTTAAAATTTTTATCGGTGTCTTTCAGATTGGATACCGTCCTGCAGGCATGCAGAACAGTGGCATGGTCTTTCCCCCCGATTTGGGAACCGATTGTTGCCAGCGATGATTTAGTCATGCTTTTCGAAAAGTACATGGCAATTTGCCTGGCTTGAACAGTTTCTCTCTTTCGGGTTTTAATTCCCAGAGAATCAACAGGAAGATTGAAATAGTCGCAAACGGTCTTGGCAATATAATCGATCGTAATCTCCTTCACAGAACATTTCACGAGTTTATTGATCATTTTGATGGCCAGATCAACATTAATCTCTTTCTTATTCAGGGTGGCCTGGGCAAGAAGCGAAATCAGCGCACCTTCAAGCTCGCGTACATTACTGCTGATGTGAGATGAAATATAATCGAGTACCTCTTCCGGAATTTCAATCCCGTCCTTGTAAATTTTCTTACGAAGGATATTCATCCTGGTTTCGAAATCGGGCATTTGCAGATCTGCGGTAAGACCCCACTTAAATCTGGAAAGCAGCCTTTGTTCAAGCCCCTTTAATTCAATAGGCGGTTTATCGGAGGTAAGTATCAGTTGCTTTCCGGTTTGATGCAAGTGATTGAAAATGTGAAAGAAAGTCTCCTGTGTTTTCTCTTTCCCAGCCAGATCATGAACATCGTCAATGATTAAAACATCGATCATCTGGTAGAAATGAAGGAAATCATTCCGGTTATTATTCCGGGTTGCCTCTGAAAATTGAGTCTGAAATTTATTGGCATTTACATACAATACAATTTTCTCGGGAAATCTCTCCTTAACTTCAATTCCGATCGCCTGAGCAAGATGGGTCTTCCCCAGTCCCGAATTTCCATAAAGCATCAGTGGATTAAATGCTGTTCCTCCGGGTTTCTGTGCCACGGCATAGCTGGCACTGCGGGCAAGCCGGTTACAATCGCCCTCGATAAAGTTATCGAACGTATTGTCCTGTTTAAGTTGCGGATCAATATTTAACTTTTGAATACCGGGGATCACAAAAGGATTCTTAATCGTACTATCATCATGAAAAGAGGAGGCGGCAACCGGTCTGTTTTTAAGATTGTTATTCTGGTTGGTAGGCAGTTTTACCGTGTAGGGCTTATTGTTGGCGTTGAGATGATTATCAACTACAACACTGTATTCCAGTTTAGCGCCGGCTCCAAGCTCTTTTCTTAAGGTCTTTCTAAGAATATCAATATACTGTTCTTCAAGATACTCATAAAAAAACGGACTGGGGACTTGAATCGTGAGAATATCGTTATCAAGTTTAATCGGAACAATGGGTTCAAACCAGGTTCTGTAGCTTATGAATGGAACATTATCTTTAATAATTCTAAGACAATTCTCCCATATATTATTATGATCTCTGCTCATTAAGGATTTAGGTTCTTGAAAAATTGCACTTTGTTTTTTATTGATCTCGATACAAAGATTCGAATAATTTAATCGGAAAAAAATTGCTTTAAATGTTGCATGTTTCGATAATATTAGTTTTCAGTTTATTGAGATTAAATATTTTTTCAAAAAAATGCATGTAGCTGATTGTCAATAATATACATTTCAATAAATTGCAAGCAGTTGATTCAATGCATATTGTAGGATCATTCTTTGCTAAATTTTTTATGAATTATTTACTTCCGCTGGATATCATTAAAACAATAAATATTGCTTTTCGCTACTGTTAAAAGTATTTAAAAATACAACGAAAAAAACTATTTTTTGTTCATTTTTAAGGCTTTTTTTAAACTTATTTCTTTGCCGTTTTTGTAAGACTTCAAAAATGCCTCAGGAAAAGCACCTTGGGCCTTATTTAGAATCGTTCTAACTTTATTATAGGACGATTCCGCTGCCGTTAAGTAGTAATATTTGTCCCCTGACTTTGATTCAAAAACCTCTTCTAACCCTTTAAAAACGGGAGAAGTAAGGCTAACTGGGGTGGAAGAGGAGAGTAGTTGAACCCTAAATGTTACATTGTCAGATGATTGGGTCTCTGAGGGTGGGGTTGCATTAATTTCCCGTCCAAAATCAATAGCTGAGAAGTGAACGTAACGCTTCGGATTTTGGCGAAAATCGACTAATAACCGGTTGAGATTCTCAGTGGTGTAGTTGATATTTTGATATAAACGGGAATCGTTGATCAAAAGTCCCAGGGTACCATTGGCTGTATCGATTTTGCTTAAGACAGTGCTTAGATTGGATACAGTACCATTTATCCGGTTAATGGTGTTGTTGAGTTGAAGCTTTGTCAGCGAATCGCTTATTGTAGAAAAATTATCCACAATGTGTCCAAGCTTTCCGGAGTTGTCTTTTAAATTTCCGGTAATCTCGCTCAGATTTGAAATGGTCAAACCGAGATTTTTCTTCTGTCCTGTTATCACATCATTTAAATTAGCCGAAATCTTCTCCAGATTTGTCATTGTAAGGTTAATCTGCCGGAAGCTCCCGGTAATATTGCGCTGCGATTCACTGTTCAGAATCTTCGATGCGGCCCCGACAATGGAATCAAGATTCTCGATCAGTCTTTCAGCCTTTGCTTTAATAGGTGCAATTTGCTCGTTGACCTGCTGCATAATATCGGCATCCATCTGGGAGGAAAGTGTGTCGTTGGCATGCAACAGCTTTGCCGATTTCCCCAGGTTTATCTTAACGACCTTAGATCCAAGAAGATCGCTGCTGGCAATCTGAGCCGAAGTCCCTTCCGGAAGGGGAAAGTTATTATGGATGGCGATCTTAACAATCAAATCGCCCGATAAATCTTCTGCGAAATAGATCTCTCTGACATATCCTATTTTTAGTCCGTTGAGCGTAACCAGTGTGGTCGCGGCAAGACCGCCAACATTTTTATAACGGGCATAAAAGACTTTTTCCGTTCTGAATATGTCTCTTCCCTTTAGGAAATTTATCCCCCAGATCAACAGGGTAAGACATAGCACAACCAAAATTCCTATTTTCGATGTTTTTGTAAGCTTCATTTCAGTTCTTTTTCAAATTATTGGCGAAAATACGCAGTATTATGGTTTAAAAAAAGGACAAAACTACTTACCTGGGATTAATTGCCTCTTTTAATGGAATTGGCTTACCGTTTTCAAACGCAATAATAAATGCATCGGGTATTTTGACCCGTATCGTTGATAAATTCTTTTTTGCCTGCGCAAATGATACTGTTTCAAGACAATAATATTTATAATAGCCACCAATGATCAATTCTGAAATATTCCTGATCCCCTTAAATAATCTGGAGTTAAGTGGAAGCTTTTTAGGATAAGCCGAGATTTGAATTGCAAAGGTAATCTGGTTTCCTGCTACAACCGGTTTTTTAACTTCCGGAATATTGGTAACCTGATCTTTTATATCCTTTAGCTCCGGTTTCTGCGGGGCGATTTCTTTTTTAGTCTGGATAACAGGATGTTCCATTGGGGCAGTATCTTTTTTCACGGGTTGTCCATTTTTAGGCACATTTATGGCCAGGTCAGCACGCGATTCAAATTTATCCTTGTAAGATGTAAAAGAGTTAAAAATCGATTGGGCAATGGCATCTCTCCCTTCGGGTGTCATCAGGTAATTTGATTCAGACTTGTTGCTAAGATAACCTGTTTCGATAAGTACAGCTGGCATTGCAGTTTCCCGAAGCACGAGAAACCCTGCCTGTCTCACGTCGCGACTGGCTCTTTTGGCGTGATTCCGGAACGAATCCTGAAGAATGCCAGCAAAGGCTACACTTTGTTCAATATGTGTATTCTGTATCAACTCAAATATGATATACGATTCCGAAAGCTTTGGGTCAAAACCTTCATAACGCGTTGTATAATCATTCTCAAACAAGATTGCACTGTTCTCCTTCTTAGCCACATTCAGGTTATCCTCGGTGCGGTGAAGCCCCAGCACATAAGTTTCAGTCCCGTTGACTGACGGGGATTCACAAAAATTGGCATGAATCGAAATAAAAAGATCGGCATTGTTTCTGTTTGCAATAACAGATCGTTCAAACAAGGGGATAAAGACATCGGTTTTCCGGGTATAAATCACCCGGACCTCAGGCAATTTTTCCTTGATTACTTTGCCAAGCCGAAGCGCAACATCAAGCACAATATCTTTTTCATGTGCTTTCCCGACAACTGTTCCCGGATCTTTACCTCCGTGACCGGCATCAATCACAACCGTTTCAATCCCTTTTGATTCCTTGTTTTTCCCGTATGATGAGCTGAACGTTAAAGAAATAGCCATCAATAAGAACAATTGATGCAGAGAAGGTGAACAGTAACCCATATATTTATTTTTTTTCCTCATTCTGAGCTGGTTTGTCACTATGTTATTTAATACAAAAATAGAAGATTAAATTATTTTTTCCGGTTGTAAGTTTCTCTAAATGGTTTTTTTACTTTTGCCCTATGCAATTTATTGCAGTTTTATTAGATTTAACTTGATTTGGAAAAGTTTTGAGCAAGTTGCGATTCTTATTTTTTATTGGAATAATTCTCTTCCTGGCAAATGGCACAGTTTCTGGGCAAAAGCCTAAGGATAGTGGTACCGTTACTACTGATAATCAGAAGCTGCTGAGGCGGGAACGACAAAACAAACGTTCTGCAGCAAAAGCAGACACGATCAGTAATCCCAAAAAAGAGATAGCTGCTATTGACAGTATCAAACCTGATGATGCGGCTGGTTTTGATGCCGAGGTTGAATATACTGCCGACGGCTATATTACGTTGGTACAGAATAGTTCCGGCAATAAAATTTTTATGTACAAGAATGCTCAGGTTAAATACAAGGATATTGAGCTGAATGCCGCTTATATTGAGTTAAACAGAGACAGTGACCTGGTTTATGCTGTTGGAAAGCCCGATTCTGCAGGGGTTATTACCGGAAAGCCTGTCTTTAAACAAGGTGAACAGAAATTTGAGGCTGACGAGGTGCGATATAATTTCAAAACAAAAAAGGGAATCGTAACCGGCGTTGTTACCGAACAGGAGGGGGGATTCGTCCATAGCGGGAGAACAAAGCTGATTAATGATTCCACCTATTGTCTCCGAAACGGAAAATATACGACCTGTGATGCTGAACATCCGCATTTCTGGCTCGAAATGACTAAAGCTAAAGTATTATCCAACAAGAAGATCGTTACTGGTCCGGCCTATCTTGTGATTGAAGATCTTCCCCTCTATTTTGTTTTTATCCCTTTTGGTTTTTTCCCGAATTCCCCAAAATACTCATCCGGTTTTTTGATGCCATCCTATGGTGATGAAATCAACCGCGGGTTTTTCTTACGGGATTTAGGGTATTATTTTGCTGCAAACGATTATTTTGATGCCTCTCTGAAAGGTGATATTTATTCAAAAGGATCTAAAGGGATAAAACTTCATACCAATTATAGGCTTCGCTACAAGTTCAGCGGTGCTTTTGACCTGAAATTTTACAAGAATGTTTACGGAGATAAAGGGCTCGCGGATTATAAGACCCAGAACGATTTCGCAATTACCTGGAGCCACTCTTTGGATTCCAAATCGAGTCCAAGTCAAACATTTAGTGCAAGTGTGAATTTTTCGACCAGTTCATTCGATCAGAATAATGCTTATACGACTGAAAATTACCTTACCAATACCAAACAATCAAGCATATCATACTCCAAACGGTGGGATAATTCACCATTTACCCTTTCGGGAAGTATGCGCCATTCCCAAAACAGTCGCGACACAACCATCAGTCTGACACTGCCGCAGTTAACACTCAATATGGCAAGGATCTATCCTTTCAAGTCGAAAAACCGGTCAGGGAAAGAGAAATGGTACGAGAAAATTGGGATGAGCTATTCAATGGATATGCAAAATACGATCGATGCCAAGGAGTATAATCTGATGAATTCATCGCTTCTCAAGGATTGGAAAAACGGGATGAAACATTCCATCCCGGTCAGTACTTCGTTTAAAGCGCTGAAATACATCACTGTAAGTCCTTCGTTTAATTATAATGAACGATGGTATACGCAGCAGATCAGGAAAAAATACAACGAAACAACACATACGGTCGCAGTCTCCGATACTTTATACGGGTTTACCCGGGATCACGATTATTCGGTCAGCGTTGGAGCTTCAACAAAAATTTACGGCGATTTCGTTCCATTAAATCCTAAATCCAGAATCGTAGGGATCAGGCATTTAATGACACCCAGCATTAGCTTCAACCTCAGGCCCGATTTCAGTAACCCATCCTATGGAATGTACGAGAACATCGAGTATTTCGATCAAAACGGGTTACCGGTAAGTCTTCGGTATCCCTACCATGAAGGTTCCATCTACGGAACTGCAGGCGCCGGGCGATCAGGCTCAATCGGGTTTAATCTTAACAATACCCTTGAAATGAAGAAATTGAATGTCAAGGATACCACTTCAAAGGAAGCTTATACAAAGATTAAATTACTTGATCAACTATCCATCAGTGGTTCATATAATCTGGCAGCTGACTCATTAAACCTCTCTAATATTAATATTGCAGCCCGTACAAAAGTTGCAGGTGTCGACCTTAATTTTGGGGCCATTCTTGACCCTTATTCGATGCAAAACGGCCACCTGATCAACCAGTTTGAATTCTCAAATTCCGGTAAACTTGCCAGATTGACCAGTGCAAATATGTCTTTTGGCCTCTCATTTAA
>JAHEYS010000046.1 GCA_023251475.1 Prolixibacteraceae bacterium | reverse complement strand
TCAGACGCCGAATGCTGCCTGTATTCTGTCGACATAGTCGAGTTTCTCCCAGGTAAATAATTCAACCTCTTTTACAATTTCACCAAAGTAAGGGGAAGAATATTTTTTCGTGATTGTCTGAGGCGTCCGCCCCATGTGTCCGTAGGCTGCCGTCTCTTCGTAAATTGGATTGCGAAGTTTTAACCGCTCTTCGATGGCATATGGACGAAGGTCAAACAGTGCGGTAATTTTATCTGCAATCTCACCGTCATTTAAGGCTATTTTTGCAGTACCATAAGTATTTACGTAAATATTTACAGGTTGAGCCACCCCGATCGCATAAGCCAGCTGGACTAAAATCTCCTCTGCAATACCGGCCGCAACCATGTTCTTGGCAATATGTCGTGCGGCATAGGCGGCTGAACGGTCTACTTTCGAAGGATCTTTCCCTGAGAAGGCGCCACCACCATGAGCCCCTTTACCGCCATAAGTATCGACAATGATTTTACGTCCCGTAAGTCCGGTGTCACCGTGAGGTCCGCCAATTACAAATTTTCCTGTTGGATTGACATAAAGTATGTAGCCGGCTTTAAACAAATGCCGGATCTGTGCAGGCAATTTAGCCAGGATTGCAGGGATGAGGTATTCCTGTACATCCGCCTTAATCTTGTCACACATCGCCTGATCGGCTTTAGCCTGTGCCTCGGGTGAATTATTTTCAGGCTGAATAAAATCGTCGTGCTGGGTGGAAACTACGATGGTATGTACTTTGACCGGTTTATTATCCACATCATA
The DNA here is from genome assembly GCA_023251475.1 of Prolixibacteraceae bacterium. Classification (GTDB taxonomy): domain Bacteria; phylum Bacteroidota; class Bacteroidia; order Bacteroidales; family Prolixibacteraceae; genus JAAFHB01. The sequence goes on along the minus strand of JAHEYS010000046.1, from coordinate 1,396 downwards.
CTCAATAGTAACCTGCGATTTTGAATCAGGGCGCAGATAGGTCATCACGATCCCTGCCCGGCGGATTACAGCCAGTTCCAGCAATAACAAATGCGACAGGTCGAGCGATAAGGGCATATAGTTAGCGGTTTCGGATGAAGCATATCCAAACATCATCCCCTGGTCGCCCGCCCCCTGGTTTTCACGGTCAATCTTTTCGACTCCGCGATTAATATCGGGTGATTGTTCATGTAATGCAGTGAGTACGCCGCAGGAATCGCCGTCAAACTGATACTCAGCTTTTGTATAGCCAATCCGGTTGATCACCCTGCGGGCCACTTCACGAACATCAACATAGGTTTGTGATTTAATCTCACCGGCTAAAACGACCTGGCCTGTAGTCACTAACGTTTCGCACGCCACTTTTGAATTGGGGTCGTACGCCAAAAATTCATCGAGTACCGCATCTGAAATCTGATCGGCAACTTTGTCAGGGTGCCCTTCTGACACCGACTCCGAGGTAAAAAGATATCCCATAATAAACATATATTCTGATCTGATTGCTCAGGTCAATTAATAATAAATAAAAAATTAGCGGGATATTTGATTGAAAGGAAATAATCCAAAATTTTGTTTTAGCATTTTTTTCCGTGGTTGCAATCAATCAAATTTATCCACAATTAACAGGGCAAAGGTAGAACCTTTTTTTGAAATACACCAAATGGGTTGGAGTTTTTCATTTATTTTACAATACTGTATCCGATACGCGGAAGAGCTATTTATTAATGCAGCTATATTACAGCATGTTACATTTTCCTGCAATGAGTTAGTGAACTATTGAGCGTTTTGTAATATCCATTCACTGCTATCCTCATGATAATAAAATCTCCGCAGGTATATGGAACTCCCGGTGGAAAAGCCTGGCCAACTCCAGGGTTAAGGGTTTGCGTTTGTTTAAAAGCACTACCTGAAGCTTTTCTCCTTCGGCAGTATTAAATTTCACCTTTTTATCAAACATTTTATCTGTCCATTTAAGGTATTGTTCTTACTGTTTTTCTGACTTTATGATCTTCAGTTCCATTGCCTATTTCTTTTTAATTACCATAAACTTCTTTTAATTCGTTAATGTTTTGAAAATCTAATTTTTAAGTTCACCTGGTTATTTCAAGAAATACATTTTCGAGGCTCGATTCCTGTTTGTTTAAGGTCAGGATTGTCAACCCGTTGGCGACTGCAAACCTGAATATCAGTGGTCGCAGATCACTTTCTCCGCCACTGAGGAGCCATGTTTTTGGGGATAGGGGCTGGATTTCAGTCATACCCTGAATTTCCAAAAGTTTATCCGGGTTAACAGCTTCGGCAAATTCAACCAAAACTCTCACTGCACCTGTATTTGCAAGTGTTTTGATGTTGGCGG
>JAHEYS010000045.1 GCA_023251475.1 Prolixibacteraceae bacterium | reverse complement strand
TCATCCGGAATAGAAGAGTGAAAAGCAGGAAACCGGTTATCCTGATCATCCTCCCGTTCGAATCCGCGGTAAAGCGACTGCCAGTTATCAAGGTTCTGTCCATCGCGGTAGGAAGTAGCGCTTTCATAGTCGCGATCTCCCCCCGTCTCCTTTTCAAAGGGATTAAAATTTGGATTGATCCTGACTTCAGGTTCAGGGAAACGGGAACCCCGTTCAGGAGTGATTGGGATTTCAATTGACCCGGCCTGATCGAAATCGATGGAGGGCATCAGATTGAACTTCCCCATCGCTTCGCGCACCGAAGCCTGAATAATATGCCATGCAGAGCGCTCATCCTCAAACTTTATCTCAGTCTTTGTGGGATGGATATTAATATCAATGGTCGCCGGATCAACCTCAAAATAGAGGAAATAGGAGGGAAATGTTTCGGGGGGAAGTATCCGGTCATAAGCCTGCTGAACGGCCCGGTTAAAAAACGGGTGTTTCATAAACCGGCCATTCACGAAAAAAAACTGCTCCCCCAGGGTTTTCTTTGCACTCTTAGGCTGACCAATAAACCCTGTGATATTGATTACCGATGTGGCAGTGTCAACCGGAATCAGGTTTAGGTTGATGCTTTTCCCAAAGAGTGAAACAATCCGCTTCCTGACATTTTCAGAAGGCAGATTATAAATGACCGAATTGTTATGATAGAGCGAGAGGGCCAGTTCGGGATTGGCAAGTGCAATCCGCTGCACCTCCGTGATGATGTACTTTAATTCAGAGCTGTTCGATTTGAGGAATTTACGGCGCGCGGGAATATTAAAAAAGATATTCTTTACCGAGAAATTCGATCCCTCGGCACAATGATCTGCTTCCTGCTTCTGTACAGCAGAACCAAGGATATGAATAAAGGTACCAAGCTCCATCCCCTGCTGACGGGTTCGAAGTTCTACATCGGCGACTCCGGCAATGGAAGCAAGCGCCTCGCCCCGGAATCCCATCGTCCGGATCGCAAATAGATCGTTCGCTTCGCGGATCTTGGAGGTGGCGTGACGCTCGAACGACATCCGGGCATCGGTCGGCGACATCCCTTTCCCGTTGTCGATCACCTGAATCAGGGTGCGCCCCGAATCCTTGATATTAATGGTGATGTTGGTAGCTCCCGCATCTATTGCATTCTCGACAAGCTCCTTAACCACTGAAGCAGGACGTTGAATCACCTCACCGGCAGCAATCTGGTTGGCAACGGAATCGGGCAAAAGTTGGATAATATCGGGCACGTGAAATTTCTTAAATTACTGAAAACGGTGTTATTCAATTGTCCGGTCTGATTACTTTCTGACCGGTTTACAAATATAACACCAATTTTAACGCAGATAATCACTTACCACCCGATTGATCCCCTTTTTTACAATCTCCCAGGTTTGCCCCTTATAACTGACAGGGGTATCGCTTTCTTCAGCATCTGTAAAATAGGTGATGGCATGCGGAATACTAATTGCCAGCATCGGGCTGGGATATTTTAGTTTTGCCAGTCCATTAATTGTTGCAATGGATAATTCCGGAGCAATTCATACAGGTCCCAGAAGTCCTTTTTCTGTGCCCGCCCTAATACAGCCTCCACTGAGTTACGATGTCCATACCGAAGCGCCAGGGCTGTTCCCCCTACCAATGAAAACGCCCCGAGTACAGGCACAGCCATAAGCTCTTTTAGTAAGGAAAGAGTCCCGGGTTCAACTGCCTCAGTGTGTAACATCTGAATTCATTTATAGGTTTATCAATTACTGCACCGGCAAAATGGATGGTGTGAAGCGGCAAATATTTTGCATTTAAAAGTGCGGCAGTTACTTTTTCATCGCCATAATACCTGCGGCACTGGCGGATATCCTCCACATCGCCGCGTGAAAAAACCCGCTCGATAATCCAGTTGGCTTTGGCATCATAGTCAATCTGCTCAAAGTTCACATCCCAGAAGATGCGCTTTTCAAATATAGGTTTTTCCTTAAAGTCCATTCAATTAAATAATCTAAGCAATCTCTTTATTTCATTTCCAGGTGAATACAAAGCAAAGATAATAAAGAAATTTGGCCGCACACTAAATTTGGTGTGATCATGTGCCGTTGATATGCGTTCACTCACAGAATTGGTAAAAAACACACCGCTTTGGATATCCCTTATTTAAAACGATAG
>JAHEYS010000099.1 GCA_023251475.1 Prolixibacteraceae bacterium | reverse complement strand
TTCATATTCATTACCCGGTTCCCCTTCGTAATAATAGGCTAATGAACCAAGATTTCTGGTATTTACCAGCCTGTCAAGTGCTACTGACGTTTGTGCAGCGCGCTCAACCTCTGTATTTTCACATTCAGGCGCCACATCAAATGCTGTATGGAATTCCTGAATTTTAGACCGAATCTCGTCTTCTGTTACTTCATCCCGGTATTTCTTCAGTTCACACATCTCAAGGAGTTCGATGTGGGTCCCAAAGACTGAGGATTGCCGTGTTAAATCGGTATATACATCGAGCATCCCACCGTAATAATGGCCCAAAACACCCAGCCGGTTATTGCGCATACTATTTGCAACCTGTGCCGCTTCGGTCCATGCTGCAATCTCACGCCAGGAATCTTTGTCCTGAAGATACCCGGTTATAATGTCATACCGGATCCCGGAACGGTTAAATACACTTGCGATCTCCGGGACAGAACAAGCCTGGCAATGTTCGAGCCAGATTCCGGTCATCTTCCCGCGGTCACCAAGTTGATTGAAGGCCTCATAATCCAGAGTCGCCACGGGTTGAAGATTGAGGATGACAACCGGGATTTTAAGTCGTTGAGCTACTGGCAGAACAGTTGAAGAGAGGGCATAGGTTGAAACATACAGAAATACAATTTCCACATCCTGACTTTTAAGATAATCTGCCGCCTCACGTGCTTTAACGGGATTATCAACCATACCGGCATCAACCACCTCTACTCCGTAACCGGATATTCCGGATTTGATTTGTTCCTGATATTTATTCAAATTGCCGAGCAATCCTTCGAATTGTCCCCAGTAGGTGTCGAGTCCAATTCCAAATAATCCTACTTTAGTATTCATTTTATCTTACTGATTGTAACTGGTTAATAGTTGAACAGGCCCCAGCAACCCCGAATCAAGCAAAGGAGTATTGGGCGTGAGCATATCGAAGCGAAATTTATCATGAGTTTTGGTGAACCGTTTTTCCTTTGGAAGGTTAAGATCGCCGACCACCCGGTTTGCCCAAAGATTGATGATGTCAATCTCTAGCTGGTTACCTTTCTGTTTAACCGATTTGGTGATCTCCACCCGCCAGGGAGCGCACCAAAGAATTCCAAGATTTTCACCATTTAAACGGACTTCTGCAACATCCCTCACATTCCCCAGATCGAGAAACAGATGGCTATCATTTTTCCCCGCTTTAATTCTGTTATCCGTTTTTGGGTTCAGGTCAAACGTTTTCCGGTAAGTCGCTTTTCCTGAGTAATACTTGATCCCTTCATCAGTGCTGTTTATCCAATTGATAAGTTTGGGGAATTCCACCTCTTTTGGACCTCCCCATTGCGGATCAAAGGTTACCTTCCATGGACCGGTAAGTTCAAGATATTTTGTAAGTTTTGGAAAATTCAGTTTGGTTTTTCCAGCCACTTGAGCGGATATTGGCTTGCGAAATAGAATAAAGCAGGAGCCAAAGCGCTCGAATTCAATCGGTAACCTGGTGCATCCATCTGACTGACTGAAGGCAGGCGCCTGACAAATTTCACCGGTAACCGCATTCCAGATTTCGGGTTGTTTTCCGCTGACACGAAAGGTGAAATCTGTCATTTCAGGCTGGTTTGTCCGGTTGATCACAAAATAAATCTCCGCCTCACCACTTGTGCGATGAATATAATCGAATTTTTCGAGGGCTTCAGTTTGCCCCGGAAAGGTAAAGTCAGGTTTAATCCTATCAGCCAGAAGAATCTCACGCGCTGTTTTGCCCCATATCACGCGTCCTTTTCCGAACCGGCGTTCAGTACGATCCTTACCGTTTAAATCACCCCAAACTTCGGAAGCAATTTTTTGGACTTGTTCATCACAGTTGGGAAAGTTTTTCAACCCGGTCGCATGTTCCGGAGGAGGACCAACAACTGTCGCTCCGGTGCGAACCAATTCCCTGATTTTTTCAATCACCTCAATTGACATTTCATTCGATGGAATGGGAGAAACATTCAGTTTCTGGTAACGGCTAACTTGTTTACAAATTTCAGGTGAGGGTGATGTGCAGTTCTGAAGCACCAATAACCGGTAACTCATCCCGTCGGGCAATGAAATCCGCCCATCTTTTACCGACATTCTTTTGAGCAGCACTTCAGCGTTGCAATAATCACAATCGTAACCGGGACCAAGCGAGGGGATGATATACTTTGGTGGAGCCAGTGTTGGCGCCCTTTCGCCCAGGTAAAAGCAAACGTCTGCCACAAACTTTCCTTGCTGAAGCAGATACTGACAGCGGGAAAGCCAGGTGAAGAATGGTTTCGACTGCTCCCACCAGGTGATATTCGGGGTCCAGTGCTGGCCTGCACAGAATTCGTACCCCGGTTTACCGTCTGCTGGTGGCTGGCAGGTAGCCTGATGGAGCATGATCCGGTTAATACCTTCACAAAATGCATCGTTTGCATACGGTTTCAGATCCGCCGGACCCAGCGACCAATGGGTGCGATCCTTTTCCTGCTGAGTAAAAGACTCGGCCTGAGCCTGCCGGATACCATAGATATGTGCAGCAGTTGCAGTTTGCTTAAGATTGAGCCGCAGGTGCCGGTCGGAATTGTACCCCTCCGGAGAAAGGTAATGGCCGTTTACCCAGAATTCGCCTGAGGGGATATCACATCTTCCAAGGTTCTTTAATGCATCCTGAGGTGGAATATCATTTGGTCCCCCGGCTTCGTTACCCACCTTCATCCCATATTTATGACTTAATTCTTTGAATCGGCTATAAAAATTTTCTGCAATACAATCCTGAATCGTACGGTCAAAATCGTTGAGGAACCTCGTCGAAACCATAGAATCGCTCACTGTGTATCCTGCAAGTACAGGAAAATAGGGTTTCAGATCGTAGCCACGGAATTTTAAGAATTGCCTGGGAAAATCCTGTGTCCAGGTTAGTTTGCCACATTCCCAGCTGTCGGACCAGAGATAGGCCAGCTTTCCACCTGCTTTTTTCGCCTCTTCGATCACCGGTTTTCCAAGGTGATCGAAATGGTCTTCAAGGGAAGCTGTGTTCAGGTAATCAATTTCATATCCCTCTCCACCCTTAAACGTATCGCCGTCAGGATAGGCATGCCATTTACTCCACGGATGTCCGGTTAAAGTGTAACCAGTGCGCAAAATCAACCAATCACCTTCAGGTACATCCCAGTTTAACTGACCGTCAGCTTTTAAACTGTCGGTAAGATCGATGATTGTGCCGGGTTCAACTTTTTTCTCCTTGCCAGTTGACCTGAAAGCCTGTACCCCGATATTATGGTAATACCCATCAACGGTCTCCGGTTGAGGTAGTTTTCCGGAATATTTTTTCGGTCCTTTAACTTTTAAATCGGTCTGGACAACTTTCTTCATTGCATGATCGGGTGTAACCCAGGGACCCATCATTGTCCATCCACCTGCCAGATTAAACCCCATTTCGATCTTTAGCCGTTTGGCTTCCCTGACAGCATGACGAAAGAGTTCCCGCCATTCGGATCCAAGGAAATCAACCCCTAAGAGTGGCGCCTGCCCGGCATATCCTCCGGTACAAATCAGATTGACACCGCTAATCCCCTTTGCTTTGAATTCCTCCAAATCCCGCGTGATGCCAGCTTTATCCACGCGATTGAAAAGCCACCACCAATAGACACGGGGCATTGCCGAATCAGGCGGAGCAATAAACGAATTTCTCAGTGAACTTGGATCTTTACCAAGTACAGAAATGCCAGGTAATAATATCAAAACCAAGTAAATAACAAACTTTTGAAATAGGTCTCTTCCCATTCGATTTAAAATTGTTCTGAAAACATTTAAGTTGATCATTAATAATTCAACCTATTTTACAGTTATATCATCCAGCGAAAAGCGGGCCGGATTGGCCAACGGCTTATCCTGCCCAATAGTCAATGCGTCTGTATCACCTAATTTCCGCTCCTGTCCGGTGCGGAAAACCAATCTTTGTATTTTGTTGAGGTTTTGTGAACCGCATTGGTCAATTTTAAATGTTATCCCATTTATTTTTATTATTTCGCTTCTCTGTTCACCATCTGCTGAAATCTCAAATGTGACCCATTTCCCGGATGAATAGCTTCCCAGTGAAGTTTCCCCGGTCCCGGAAGATGCTTTCAATTCTCCGTCATTTGTGAAACTGATTCTTGAAAACAGGTTTCCATGATCATCCTGTAAATCAATTTCCATCAACGCATTGCTTTGTGCAGTTTTTATCCTGAATTTTGCAGTGATCTTTTTCGCTGCCGGGAAAAGTCGCATCGCACGTGCATAATCGGTCGGGTCACCATCACGAAGTTCCAGACACCTGTTGTTAGGTTTCCCTGGTTCCCCGGCAATTGTTACAGGGGCCCATTTCGGTGAATAAATATTCCAATCTTTAACAATTGCTCCGACAGGCGCTTTCTGAAAGTTATCAGAAGGGCATAGGTCCTGTTGAGCATGTACCGGAAGTGGAATTCTGGATAGCCAGATATCTTCCTTGTGAACGCTGTAAATCAGCCAGATTGCTGATTTATCTGCAAAACTGTGGTCTGTCGACCATGCCGCCACGCCACGAACATACTGATATCCGAAATCTTTATATTTTCCCGGGTAACGCATTGGCGGATATTCGCCATGAACAACGCGCATATCCCTGAAATGTATTCCGTCGTTACCAAAGACCATTACAAGTGGAAATCTTTTCCCCCTTTTGGGATCAGGGTTATAGGCAAGGACATATTGGTTATCATTGGTTCGTTGTCCCCAGACTTTGGCCGCTCCGGCTACCAGTGAGGGAGGGTTTACAGGTTGTGACCAGCTTTTCCCCTCATCAGCAGATGTGGTAACAAATCCCATCTTGGAAATTCCAACCCATTGCCGGTCCTGGCGCTGAAAAAAACTGAAAGCCTTGCCGAAAGGATAATGTCCGTTGAATTGGGGGGTAGTGGCGTGCCAGCTCATCTTTCGGTTACCTAAAAACACCCCGTAGTCTTGTTGTTCCAGTAACATATTGTTGTTTACCGCTTCACGGCAAGCCTCTGTAAATGCTTTATCCGAGGAAGTTTCAAAGAAAGGGGGCATTTTTTCCATTGGATGGATTAATGTGAAGACTTTTCCAAGGCTGTGATCCGGCAATATTTCCCTGACCAGCAAAACCGATTTCTGTGCTTCCGTGACAATGCCATCACCGAGCCGGGCTGCACAAAAGGTCAGCATCCTGTCATTTTTAGTGTGGAAAAAATAGAACCGGCAGGCCCACGCCAGCTCCCTTGGAAACAGATCGGCGGGCTTACTCCACGCAACACCGTCAGCCGAAGAGGCATACACCACTTTTGACGGAGGGACATCTTCATCCTTCTCGGTCATATTCCAAGCCGCATACAGACGGCCCCGCCACTCCGCCAGATCCATATGATGGGCATAGGTCCAGCCATCGCCATCGGCAAGCTCAGGTGCGTCGCGTGTTGTGCGCAAAAGCTCAAGGTTCAATACTCCAGGCACGGGTGGAACTCCTCCGTCAGGTAACGCTAAATTTAGCAGTTGCTGTTCTCCACCCGAAACCTGAATAACAGTGTCCGGTTGAGTTATTGTCCGGATCAGGGCACTGTTTATATTATTCGTCGGGTTATTCCCCATGCTGACAGAGGTAAGCAGAATGGCATACGAAACATACAGAATAAATTGTAAACTGCTCTTTTTCATGAATCTGAATTTACAGATGGATAATCAATTTTTACCTATCCCCAATTTAATATCAAATTACTACAAACCGGGCTTATTTACTGACCCGGTGTTGAGATCATAAAAACAGAATGAAAGGGGGCCAGTTTCAGGATAAATCCAGTTTTATGATCACCTCCGGAAGTCGTATTTATTTGACTGACTTCACCCGAATGGGGATCCCAAAGCTGAGGATGATCGACCCCTTTAAGCTGTACCCTGGTTTCGACTGGTGACTTGCCAATGTTGGCAAAATAAAACAGATCATTCCCTTTTATTATCCTGTGAATATACCTCAAATCTGCGTTGAGCGGATAATCGACATCGTATTTTACCTTGAGATTCCCGATCACCTTTCTGATTGAAGTGCCATCCGGGATTAGCAGAAAGATTGCACTCCCGCTGGTCTGCAAGGACTTTAATTTTGAGTTTTTGAGGCTTTCCCCTTTTAGCATCGAACTGATTATTTCGGCAACTTCTTTCTCTTTACCAGGTTCGGTGGCGCCGGCCGGCAACTGGGAAGTAAAAATCAGATTTCCCCCATTTTCATAGAATAGTTTGATTTTCTTAAGGTTGGATAAAGAGATAGTTTTGCAGGATGGAATAATTAACACACTGAATTCCTCCCGGTTCATCAAATTCTGAAGCTGAAGTTTCCCGCTGGCAACAATGCATTTCTCATCCAGAATTTCGGGATGGATAAAAGTGAAGTCCTTTCCGGCATCTTCCGTCAGCCAATTTGCTATGGAAACGTAATCTGTTTTCGGAATATCGACTCCACCTTTATAATTTCCCAGCGGACCATCAAGGTAATGGTCCCCCTGAATTGAATGAATGGGATAGAGGATCGCGATATCGGCTACATGTCTCCCTTTCTGTTGTAAGACTACGTTTAAGCGTGCAAGGAACTGATTGAAAATCTTCAGGCTGTCGGCATACAACGGATTCCGCTGCGAAAGTTCAGGTTTAAAAATCACATTCTTGTCATTATACCATACTGCATGGGGTATCAGCATGTTGATTCCCTTGGCATACTGATCCATGGCCACCGAATAAATTTCGTTCCACCCAATATTCCCCATTGCACCGTAAGTTTCCGACATGATCAACGATTTATCCCAGTTATAGGCGGCTGAACTGACTATTTTATAATATCGCTCTGCGGGACGGTTACCCCCGATTTTATCGATGCCCGGAATTTCAAGGTACTTGAAACATTTCATCAGGTCACCTGAGACACTGACAGGATTCAGCACCTCTTCCTGATCCTGATGGCCAGTGGCGCTGATATGGTGTGCCGTTGACCAATCGTTTATCACTTTTGTAAAACCTGACGCATAGAGTTCGGTGCGAAAGCCAAACAGATAATTACGGGCAGCGGCAGTTTCGGGACCAATATTGTACCAAAGTGCAGGATAATATAGCGATGGATTAAATCCAAATTTTTTCTGAAACTTCTCATTGAAGCGGTCGGTCCACATCCTGCCTTTCGCACGGTACATCGTCGGTTCATCGAAAAATGTACCGGAAATCACATTGCCAAAATATTTTTTAAAACGCTTATAGTAAGCTTCATGCGTCATTTCAATAAAATTCCGCACACCTGCCGGATCAAGATAATCGACAATCGGATCACCATCCTTCACACACATGAAGAACATCAGTTTCCAGTCTCCTACGGGTACTTCCCACTTCAGCTCACCGTTAACGATTTGATCTGCAAGATTCAGGCGTTTCAACGAATTCTTTTCCATCGCCACCGCTGCCATCAGTTTTCCTTCGGGAATCCTGCTGTTAAAGAGCGATGGACCAGCAATTTCAAATTCAGTTTTATCCAGTCTTTTAATCGTTTGATCCGGAAACCGCTTTTCAAAACGGCCAATACCATCCCCATTGACTGGTCCTGCTCCGCCGCTTGGGAATCCATATTCATCATAAAGGCACATGGACAGACCTAATTCAGCAGCTTTTTCAAGGGCCTTTCCATATATGTTGAAATAATCTTCAGTTAAATACTCAGGTTTGAATTTCTGCCCAAACGGTAATATACTAAATCCGCCGTAATGGCAACTGTCTCTGAAACCCTGCATCTGAATGGTAATTCCCGCTTCAGTGACTTTTGTATCATTCCAGAACCATAAAGGTTTTGGAAAATAGATTAAAGGCGGATTTTTAAAGGTTTCATTTGTCGGGAAATTCCGTTCACCAGCCTGTATATCATTATTGGTGCAAAGAAAACTGAGTATAAGCAGAAATTTATGCATGTTGTGAGATGTTTTTAGTCTTAAAACCATTTCATAATCTCATTGGCAATCAGTTCATGTCCCTTTTCGTTGGGATGATTTACCTGCGACATATATTGTCGTAGGTTATCCTTGTCGGGATAGAGAAATTCAAATACCTTGTAAGTGTCAACAAGTCCTACCTTGTTTTCGGCGGCAAGTTTCAGAATTTGATCAGTATGTTTTTTTAGTTTATTCTCAGGATCATCATATTTAACACTTTGATCAGGTGAAGGGGTCAGTAAAATCACCTTAATTCCCCGCTTACCTGCCTGTTTAATCATCTTATTCCAGGCAGCATAAGCCTTTTCAAGTCCTGGACCCCGGTCATTCAAGGCGTAATCGATCAGAATCAGATCCGGATGATGAATAAGAACATCGCTTTTAAACCGTTTTGCTCCGCTAAGCGAATTTTCACCCCCGATGGCAGTAACAATAACATTGACAACAGCGAAGGGAAATCTTGCTTTTAGCTTTTTTAAAACCAGATTAGGATATGCAGATATTGTATTTACCTGCGGCGTTTTAAAATAGCCCGCCGGTACACTGTGCCCGTGAAAAACGATATTGACCGTTCTGTTTTTTGGCCACTCTTTTTGCAGCTCTGCCTTTAAGCCGTTTAAATAGGTTTCAGGATCTGCAATATCCGGTTTGATGGTCTGACTGTGAAGCATAAGTGCAAACAGGATCATGGGAAGTAACAGTAATATTTTCATAACTATGCAGTTAAAATATTTAATATCAATATTTAGTGATTTGGTTAAGATGTTTTGATTTTAATTCGGTGACTATTTTAATTCGACATAAAGGTACGATCCGGCAGATGCGGAACAAGGAGTGAAACAAATGTTATATTTCTGAAATTCATTTAAAAACACTTTTAATCGCTTCGAGATATCCGAATTTATTTTTTGTGTCTGGTTCGAGATAGCTCCCTTCCGTCCATTCATTCCAGCAATTAATGTTCATCATTTTTGGCCCTTCTGGATCAGCCATTAGCTTATCCCTGGTCATCTGAAGCGCCTTTCTGAAGTTTTCAGGTGTATTATTGCCGATGGTATAGGTAAAAGGGTAGCCATAATTTCCCCACACTGAGTTCAGATCACAACGGGGACTTGGGTCCCATCCCATGGAAACATTGGGATAGTAGGGAACCTTGAATTCATTTTTTGCATTGTCCCAATACGTAAAATACTGGTCACGCACCTTATTGTAATCGGTTTGCCGGTCAGGTAAACCAACATGATGTATCCAGACGTAGGAGGTGGCAGAATCAAATCCCAGCAGTTTAATCAGTCCGGGATAGTTAGCAGGAACTTTTTCAACCGGAAGAATTGGTCTGCCCCAGGCTACCAGGTTCCAGTGAACGCCTTTCAGCCCGGCTGCAATTGCCTTGTTATTCAGCCGGATCATTGCAGCCCTGGTGGCTTCAATGGTGCCAAATCCCTCCATGAATTTCTGAATGTCATAAATCGAAAAATAGGCTTTGCCGTCAATTTTCAGATAATTGGGAAGGGTGAAATATTTTGATATCAATAAATCACAGATTTCATCGAACCTTTTGGCAGACACCTTTCCGGGATAAAGCAATTGCTGTGGTTTCCCCCGTGTATAGGGGTGTATATCATTCCAGTCGTGATTCGCCCACATGAAAGCAAAATTGATCTTGGCAACATTTTTTGCCTTGAGAAAACCGTCATCAATGCATTGATTTAAAAATGGCCCGTCTTCGTACATATACCAGTCAAAGATAAAACAGTCGACCCCATATTTTGAAGCCGTTTCAATTTTTTGAGCCATTACCTTAGGATCTTTCTCATCGGTATATCCCCAGAGGGGAACCTTAGGCTGTTCATGCCCGGGAAACCGTGGTTTGGCTGCTTTAACCAGCTCCCATTCCGACCAGTCTGCACCTTTATTTTTAATATTCCGCGGATCATTGGTATGGTAATTGGCGAAATAATAGGCTGCCACAGTTATTTTTGAGGAATTTTGAACACGTTCCGCCGTTTTTCCTGTCATTATCACAGGAAATAATAAGCTGGAGATGAATACCAGAAGAGTTGTTTTTGACATGGTTCGAAAAGTTTGATTTATCCGCAGAATGATCATTCAGAAAGTATCTGGCAAATGTTATTTAATTTGATATAATTCACTAATTTGGTCTGGTTTATATTGAGTGCAATATCTTAAATAATTTGCCGGTTATTTTATGATTTATGATTAAATAACTTTGATTTTTGACACATTCATATGTTATGCAACACATTTTAAATTCAAATATCAGATATCTGCCGGTCCATGAACAGGATGAAAACTGGAGCCTGATGGTAAAAACAGCAGGATTTCAGTCTGTTACGGCAAACAGCATCTACCCGACAGTTGATAATTCAATGGATTATTCCTTTAATTTTCAGAGTGGAAGGGTGTTGGATGAGTTTCAAATGATCTATATCACCAAAGGATCTGGAATTTTTGAATCGTCTTCTGTCAAGCATATTACCATCGGGGAGGGGACCATTTTTTTTCTGTTTCCCGGGGAATGGCACCGTTTCAGGCCTGAACAATCGACCGGCTGGGACAGCTACTGGGTCGGTTTCAAGGGGAAATTTGCTGAAAATCTTATACTCAACGGTTATTTGTCAGTCGGTAAGCCTGTTGTTAAAGTTGGTTATAATGAGGAGATTGTGAGTCTCTATCAGCGGATACTGGAAGCAGGAAATGAAGAGCGGGCCGGGTATCAGCAATATATATCCGGAATTGTGATTCATTTATTGGGCTATATCTATTACAGGGCGAAGGATAATCATTACGAAGACAAGGCAATTGTACAGAAAATGGATAAGGCGCGCGTGCTCATCCGGGAACAGATAAATGCGGATATATCGCCGGAAGCTATTGCAAAAGAGCTGATTATGACTTATTCGTGGTTCAGACGTCTTTTTAAACAATACACAGGGCTTGCTCCTGCACAGTACATTGCACAGTTGCGCCTGCAACGGGCAAAAGAGTTACTCTCCACAACCTCAAAATCGGTCAAGGAGATTGCCGTGGAGATGAACTACGAATCTGTTGATTATTTTTCGACCCAATTCCGCAGGCAGACAAAGATGACCCCGACACAGTATAGAAACAGTTGTTTCGGAAGCAAAAGTTCAGAGGTTTAAATCTTTCTGAAATTTGAATCGGGAGATGAGGTCTTATTTTTTGAAGTACGTGCTTCTTCTCGATCAAAAAATAGTATAGCACTGTTTTTCGTAAGGATGATGTTTTTCTTAAAAAGAACCGCAGGGCATATCCTGGAATACCCATGATGAAATGGATATCCTGAAATCAAATTATTTTCACATGAAGGTCGAAAAATGATTATTCCCAACATTCATTTTTTTGAAGTACTTTTGCACCCTCAATAAATGATATGGGTTTAAAAGAAGAGATATTACGCCGGAGAACCTTCGGAATTGTCAGTCATCCCGATGCGGGAAAAACAACATTAACAGAGAAATTACTCCTTTTTGGAGGCGCCATACATGTGGCAGGCGCCGTAAAGAGCAATAAGATAAAAAAAGGGGCCACCTCCGACTTTATGGAGATAGAGCGGCAGCGCGGTATTTCTGTGGCCACCTCGGTAATGGGTTTCGAATTCAGCGGCTACAAGGTAAATATCCTCGATACCCCGGGTCACCAGGACTTTCAGGAAGATACCTTTCGTACACTCACAGCGGTCGATAGTGTAATTATCGTCATTGATGCCGCAAAAGGGGTGGAACCTCAGACTGAAAAACTGATGAGTGTTTGCCGAAGCCGTAAAACTCCCGTGATTGTCTTTGTCAACAAAATGGACCGTCCTGCCGATGATACCTTTGATCTGCTGGATGATATCGAGAAGCAATTGCTGATTAAAGTTCGCCCCCTGAGCTGGCCAATCAACAACGGCCCTGAATTTAAAGGGGTATACAATATCTACGATCAAAACCTGAGTCTGTTTGATCCAAGTATCACCGATATCCGCCCCGGGATCAGTTTTACAGATACGAAAAGTCCCGAACTGGATGCTATAATCGGCAAGGATGCTGAGGTCCTGCGTGAAGAACTCCAGATTCTGGATGAGGTTTATCCCGATTTCGACATTGAACAATACCTGGCCGGCGATCTGGCTCCTGTATTTTTTGGGAGTGCATTGTACAATTTTGGGGTCAGGGAGCTGCTTGATACTTTTGTCCGTATCGCTCCATCACCCCGGCCAAAAAAAGCGGAGGAACGGCTCGTATATTGTGAGGAGGAGACCTTCACAGGTTTTGTTTTTAAAATTCATGCCAATATCGATCCGAACCACCGAAGCAGGATAGCATTTGTAAAAATATGTTCAGGAAAATTCGAACGAAATAAAAATTACCGGCATATCAGGCTTGGTAAAGTCTTTAAATATTCGAGCCCTACTGCCTTTATGGCCGACAAAAAGGAGGTGATCGACGAAGCTTTTCCTGGTGACATTATTGGGATTCCCGATACCGGTAATTTTGTAATCGGCGATACGGTCACTGAGGGGGAAATCCTTCATTACAAGGGGATACCCTCATTCTCACCCGAAATCTTCCGTTATATTGAGAATGCTGATCCCATGAAATCCAAACAGCTGGCAAAAGGTGTTGATCAGCTGATGGATGAAGGTGTTGCGCAGTTGTTTGTCAGCCAGTTGAACGGAAGAAAAATTATTGGAACCGTGGGGGCCCTTCAGTTCGAGGTGATTGAGTACCGTCTTGAACATGAATATAATGCAAAATGCCGATGGGAATCGTTGTCGCTTTATAAAGCCTGCTGGATTCAAAGCGAAGACAGGGTCCTGCTCGAAGATTTTAAGAAGCGGAAATACAATAAAATGGCGATCGATAACCATGGCAGGGATGTTTTTATGGCAGATTCCTCCTTTATTCTCGATATGGCACAACGCGACTTTCCAAAAATTAAATTTCACTTCACTTCAGAATTTTAGGGAAAAATTACTGAAACCCAAATCGGAAGCCACCCAACCAAAAGTCTGAACTATCCTGGTAATTTTACTATTGCAAATTAGCCGGAAGTTAATAATTTTGTACCCTACCAGTACCTACCGGTTAGTATTAAAATTTTAAGCTTTTGCTATGATTAAGATTCTGAATTTGTTTGGTTTACTTACCGCTTTTGCAGTTACAGGAAACTGCCAGTCTGACAAGACTCCGTTTAATGATAAACTGCCCCACGATTGGGAGAATCAGGCCGTTTCCGAAATCAACAGGGAGGCGCCTCACGTTTCACTGATGCCTTTCGACACCGAATCGAAGGTTGTGGCAAACGATTTCACCGCTTCACCCTATTACAAGTCGTTGAACGGGCAATGGAAGTTTAACCTTTCATCAAAACCTTCGGATCGCCCTTCATCGTTCTTTCAACAGAAGTTTGATGACAGCAACTGGAAATTAATTGATGTTCCTTCAAACTGGGAGATGAAAGGTTACGATTATCCCATCTACACCAATATTAAATATCCACACAAAGCGACGCCTCCAACTATACAAACCGATTACAATCCTGTCGGTTCCTATCGTATGGAATTCGAAACACCGGGACAATGGAACGGAAAAGAAATTATCCTCCATTTTGGGGCGGTGAGTTCAGCCATGTATGTATGGGTGAACGGAAAGGAGGTCGGATATAGTGAGGACAGCAAAACTCCCGCTGAATTCAATATCACAAAGTACCTGAAGAGCGGTAAGAATCTGCTGGCAGTGCAGGTATTTCGCTGGAGCGACGGATCATATCTCGAAGATCAGGATTTCTGGCGTATGAGCGGGATCACCAGGGATGTCTACCTGGTTGCGCGGAATTCGACACATGTTTTTGATTTTAGTGTGAAAGCGGGACTTGATCAGAGTTATAAGGATGGTATTTTCAATGTGGATGTCATTTTACGAAATCTTGGCCAGGTCAGGCAAAATATCTCCCTCGAGGCAAAGCTGTTCGATGAAAATTCGAAAGTGATCGGATTCTCCAGGGTTGTAACAGTTGCACCTGGCAGTCAGTCAGTAAGTTTCGATGGAAAAATCCCTGATGTGAAGTCGTGGAGCGCCGAGACTCCTAATTTATACCATCTTATCATTTCATTAACTGACGGAGCTGGAAAGGCTATCGAATCTTTGGGATGTCAGGTAGGTTTCCGGAATATCGGATTTAAAAACGGACAATTATGTGTGAACGGTGTCCGGATTCTGGTAAAGGGTGTGAATATGCATGAGCATAATGAAACAACCGGACACGTTCAGGATGTGGAGACAATGATCAAAGATATTTCCACCATGAAGAAATTCAATATCAATACAATGAGATGTTGTCATTATCCTCAGCCTGAAAAGTGGTACGAATTATGCAACAAATATGGATTGTATATTATTGACGAAGCGAATATCGAATCACACGGAATGGGCTACGGCAAAGAATCGCTGGCAAAAGATTCAACCTGGTACGACGCTCATCTTTACAGAACACGAAACATGTTCGAACGGGACAAGAATATCCCATCTGTAATTATCTGGTCTTTAGGGAATGAGGCTGGTAATGGGATTAATTTTATGAAAACGTATCAATGGATAAAGTCAAAGGATAAAACAAGGCCCGTTCAATACGAACAGGCTGGTACTACTGATTACACCGATATTTATTGTCCGATGTATGCAAAAATCGAAAGTATCGTTAAGTATGCCGGGACGCATAAGGATAAACCATTAATCCAGTGTGAATATGCCCATGCAATGGGGAACAGCACCGGAAATCTTCAGGATTATTGGGATGCCATTGAAAAGAACGACATGCTGCAGGGCGGGTGCATTTGGGACTGGGTCGATCAGGGTATCATGACCACCAAACCCAATGAACCAAAATCGTGGGCATATGGGGGCGATTTTGGTCCCAAAGAGGTTTGGACCGATGGTAATTTTAACTGTAATGGTCTGGTAAACCCCGACCGTACCCCCCATCCCGGATTATATGAAGTGAAAAAAGTGTATCAATATATTGGATTTAAGGCAGTTGATATCCAAAAGGGGAAATTTGAACTGATCAATAAATACGATTTTATCAATCTTAATAATTTTGGCTTTGATTGGCGGATTGAGGCCGATGGAATCAAGGTTGCGGAAGGGAAACTCACGGCTGTTGATGTTCCTGCTCACGGAAAGCGCGAGGTCGCAGTTCCGTTTAGCCTGAAGCCTGAACCGGGCAAAGAGTACTTTATCATTTTCAGCGCCAAAACTTTAAAACCGACTGATTTGATTCCTGCCGGTCATGAAGTGGCTTATGAACAATTTAAATTGCCGCTTTCATCGCCGGGTATCACATTTACTCCGATAGGTAAACTAACAACAGTAAAAAGCGCCGGTAAAGTGTTGATAAAAGGGGCGGATTTTACAGTAGGGTTTGACCTGATTAAAGGTGCAATCAACAGCTTGGTTTTTAACGGAAAGGAGATGCTCAATGAAGGGAAGGGACCTGAACCGGATTTCTGGCGTGCCCCTACAGATAACGATTTTGGAAATGGCCTTGACAACAGGTGCCATGTATGGCGTAAAGCGGGTGAGAACAGAAAATTGTCCGGTTCAAAAGTGAATCAAATTTCAGATAGTCAGGTAAATATAGCCCTCGTTTTTGATATCCCCGGTCTGAAAGGGGAGACGATTGCCAAATATGAATCACTCTATCAGATTTATGGTGACCGGGAAATTGAGGTAATCAATAAATTCACGGCTACCGGTACAAATTTGCCTGAAATTCCCCGGATGGGTATGAACCTGCAACTCACCCGTGAATATGAAAATATGCAATGGTTCGGCCGGGGTCCGCAGGAGAATTACCTGGACAGAAATTCGGGCGCTCTGGTTGGTCTTTATGGTGGCAAAGTCAAAGATCAGTACTGGGCCTACATCCGTCCGCAGGAAAACGGAAATAAAACCGATGTACGATGGGTGACTTTTACAAATAACGAAGGGAATGGACTGTTATCTGTTGGATTACCCCTTTTAAGCGTCAGAGCTCATCATAATGTAATGGAAGATTTCGAATCTCCTGTTCGTACTGTTGGCCGTATCTATGAAGGCAAAACGGTGGTTAACCGGCATATAAGTGATGTAAAGGAGCGGAATCTTGTATCTGTAAACTTAGACTATAAACAAATGGGTGTTGGCGGTGACAACAGTTGGGGTGACCGTACCCACGCTGAATACACCCTTAAGGATAGTGTGTATAATTATTCATTCCGTCTTAAGCTGATTAAAAAAGGGGAGGATGTAAATTCTCTGGCCAGAATGAAACGGATTGGTAACTGATAAGCAGATTATCAGATAAAAAAAAGGTCCGGTACAGTGGTTAGTACCGGACCTTTTTTTGAATTTACAATCCTGGTTCGGGGGGAATAAAATTATTGCGTATCTGTCCTCTTGAACTGAGCTTGCATCATAAGTTTCTCAATGGAGTATTCCTCCTTTTTATCGTTATGGTGCTCTCCGAATACTGCGGGTGTCGATTCGATTATCGTCTCTAAAAGATCTTTTAACTGATTATCCGCAAAAAAGTATTCATCAGTAATCATATTGCGCCGGTGGATAATTTCTGCAAGTTCACCTTCCACCTGGTTTAATTTTTTTTTCAATAAATGAAAATCGCTTAAAAGGACATGCATAAATCCTTTGTCAAGGAATTCCTCGCTATGCACCTCTAATTCGCTGATAATTTTAAGACAGCTCCGTTGTATTTCCCAGACGCTTCTGCTGTTAAGGGCTTCCCGTACCTCCTTAATACTGAAATTTGAAATCCGGATACCCGATATCCTTGGCACGTGACGGAGGAAAGTTTCAGTGATATTAAGTAATGGACTGAAATTGTTGATGATCGTCTCAATCTTTTTATTTAATTGAATGATTCCGTTCTCAAGAGCCTGTAGTGGCGTGTGATGAATTAATGAATAAACCTTTTCCTCAAAACGGGCTAAAAATTCATGGTTGAATTTTGAGGAGTAATGCTCAAAATATGACCTGTCGCGTTTGTAGTTATCGAGTATACGATCTGCAACAATTGGAATGTCTTTTAAATTGAAAGGATAATCTGCTCTTTTCATGATTAAAATATTTGATGAATATTAAAGATAGAAACGTCGCAGAGACGTATTTCAATAGGAGAAAGATAGTAGATTGACCTGGGTAGATTGTACAAGCTAAAATACAGCAATAACGATTAAAAACCAAATTATCTTCTGTTTTTTTTTGCTGTAGTTGAAAATTATATTAGGGGGAAAGAAAACAGGTAAAAACAATTAATGGCTAAAAACGTTATTTACAGTATTAAAACATAGGGTAAAATGAAACGAATATTGGTATGTCTGATCGGATTAACGGTTATAATTCCATCAGCTCTAAAGAGTTCAACGATATATAATTTAGGTATGGAGATGAAAAATAAAACGTCAAAGGTCGCTGTTTTTGCAGGAGGGTGTTTCTGGTGCACAGAGGCGATGTTTAGCCAGTTAAAAGGGGTGCAAAAAGTGGTGTCGGGATATTCGGGCGGCACGACTGTCAATCCGACTTATGATCAGGTTTGCAGCGGGACTACCGGTCATGCTGAGTGTACACAGATTACCTACGATCCGGAGCAAATCAGTTTTGCGGAGCTTTTGGAAGCTTTCTGGATGACCCATGATCCTACGACCCTCAACCGGCAGGGGGCCGATAGCGGTACTCAATACCGTTCGGCAATATTTTATACGGATGAAGATCAAAAACAGGAGGCGATCGCCTGGAAAGCAAAACTTGAACAGGAGAAGATCTGGTCTGCCCCGATTGTTACCGAGATTACAAAGTTTGAAAAATTCTACCCAGCAGAGGATTACCATCAGTCCTATTATGCAGCTAATCCCAATCAGGGGTATTGCCGAATTGTGATCACCCCTAAGGTCGAAAAATTTAGAAAGATTTTTGCAGGGAAACTGAAACAGCATTAAAAAATTAGACATTAATATTTATAGCTGCTTGCTTCTGGCGATTGGCTGTTCGCTTTCGGGGCTCAGCAGCCAGCAGCCAGGTGCCAGAAGCCAGTAGCTAGTTTACAATCAATTCATCCAGTGATCTTTTCGGGACGTAGTGAACGCCATTTTCATCACGGTAATATTTGATGTCCCCATCTTCTCCAACGCCGGTAAGGATTACTTTTTCGACAGGTTTTCCAAGCGCCACAACGTCGATAATTCCTAAATGATCCGGAAGCCGGAGAATTTCCGAAAGTCTGGGTTTATTGACTGACTGGATAATACAGCCGCCAAGCCCTTTCTCCACAGCGCCCAGCAGTATATTCTGCATCGCGATCCCATCATCACAAAAATAATTATCGGCAATCAGGTGGTCGAGCAATACAATAATATAGGCAGATGGGCGTTCCCCTTTTTCTGGCCCGGGCCACTCCTTCAGATAGCCTGCCCAAGCCAGGGTTGAGAAAATCTGTTCGTTGAGCGCTGCGTCGTTGCTTAAAAAATACTTTAAAGGTTGGGCATTTCTTCCCGATGCGGCCAATCTGGCAAGGGCGACCAGCTCAGTCAGTGTATCCCTGTGAATCACAAAATGCTCATCAAATCTTCTGTAACTCCGGTTTTTTTTTGCTAAATCTGTAAAATTCATATCGTTTAATTTTGGTATCCTCTCTTTTTTTTTATGACCAAGGTAACAAATTTAAAAGTAACTTTTATAACCCGTCACTATTTGGTATTTTTGCACAAAATATTAAAATTAATCATCTGTCAATCTAACTGAATGGAGATCTTTCTGATCCTTCTGATAGGGTGTTTCTCGGGTATGGTAACCGGTTTAACAGGAGCATCCGGGGTAATGGTGGTAGTCCCACTGATCACGATCATCTTCAAATTTCCGATTCACGAAGCGATTGGCACAAGCCTGGTGGTGGATGTGCTGACATCGCTGATGATTTCTGCAACCTACTTCAAAAATCAGAATATTGCCCTTAAATCGGCGGGATTGGTAGCCATCTCTTCAGTTGCCATGGCGCAGATCGGAGCCCGCTTTTCCGATAAGATCCCCGAGCGCGGACTCGATTCCGGATTTTCCTTTGTCCTGATCGTTCTCGCCTTAATCATCTGGCAGACGGGGATAAAACGGGATAAAACCCCGGTTGACCCGTTCAACCTTTCAGATAATAAATCCCCGGTGTGGCGGATTGTTCTATCGGTTTTGCTGGCTGGAGGAAGTGGTTTTATGACCGGATTTATCGGCGCCGGAGGCGGAACGAATATTTTACTGATCCTGTTGTTTATCAACAGGTTCCCGATGCATAAGGCGTTAGGCACCTCTATCCTGATCATGTCATTTACCGCATTATCGGGGGTGATCGGTCATGCCTCGTTCGGTAATGTGAATTTAATGACCGGAATAACACTTGCTTTAAGTGCAATTCCTACGGGGATTTATTGCGCCCGGTTTACCAGTCGGATCAGCGAACGGTCACTCTCGCGGCTGATGGGGGTGGTTTACATGATTCTGGGGGCGGTGATGATGATGATCAACCTGCGCAATTCACTTGACGGTAATTATTTTTCTATTCTCCATCTGTAATTATCCGGTCTTTAATCAATGTGACATCCTGCCTGATTTGGTTAAGGGTATAGGCAAGACCTGCGGATGAAACTTCGCCGGAAGGGAGCTCCTCGCTGATGTAATGGATAAACCGCCAGATTTCACGGATCTCCGACACCGCCAGCTCGTAGGGCTCGTACGCGGCATTGAGGGAGATCAGCCGGACTTTACCCTCTTTTGCGATCCGGCTTTCAATCATCTTAAAGACAATCCCCTCGTCGAGGGTGAGCACTATATATGCTTCCCCGTTTTTTAGGGTGCTCCAGTCCTGAACGAATTCCCCCGTCACCCAGGAGCTGTCGGGGATGGGCAGCATCGAATCGCCGCTGATCTGGAAGGTGCGGTATTTCCGCTCGGGTGAAAGAAAGGGGAGCTGAAATACGGGAAGTTCGCGCACAAATTCCGGATCGGCAAAACCTCGTGTATAGCCGGCTTTCGCTTTTTCAGGAACCAGCTCAATGTTTTCGTTGTTGGCGCTGTCGACCGTTGTGGTAAGGATCCTCAGTTTGCTCCCTTTTACAAACACATCGAACCCGCTCTCCAGCTGCCGAAGTTCGCTCTCCCTGAGCTTTGCCAGATCAACCTTGATTAAGGTGTCGATTGAGATTCCGAAATATTCGGAATAGGCAATCAATTGCTGGATACCCGGTTGCGCGACTCCGTTTTCGTAACCGCTCAGTGTGGGGCGTTTCATGTTCAGTGCGAAAGCCACTTCGTCCTGTGTCCGTCCGCGCCGCTTCCGCATCAGTTTAATATTCGAGTTGAAATACATGGTGTGAGTTATGAGTTATGAGTTATGAGTGGAAAGTGGAAAGTGAGAAGTGAGAAGTGGAAAGTGAGAAGTTTGGATATTAGTCGATTAGATTATTAATGCATTGTTTCAAATTAGCATATTATCCCATTATCCCATTATTCCATTAACCCATTCATTTTCACATTTTCACATTTTCACATTTTCAAATTAGCACATTTTCTCATCTTCAAATTGTCCCATTGCCTGATTTATTTTCTTTTCGGATAACAATCTCTTCAAATAATGATTATATTATAACCTGAAAAATGATTAATTACTAATCAAAAGTAATTCAATTTTCGGAGAAATAAAAATTTTTTAAAAAAATAAAATGTCAGTCATGCAGGAGATCAGTCAGCCATCGAACAGGACGGTCGTTCACTACGACCTCGATACTTTTTTTGTCTCGGTTGAACGACTGCATAACAGCAAACTAATTGGTATGCCGGTGATCATCGGAGGGACGTCTGACCGTGGGGTGGTGGCGAGTTGCAGTTATGAAACCCGGTTGTATGGAGTCCGGTCGGGAATGCCCATGAAGCTGGCGCGCCGCCTGTGCCCCGAGTCTCTCCTTATCCGCGGCGATATGGAGAGTTACAGCCGTCATTCGGATGCTGTCACACAGATTATTGCGGAGCGGGCGCCCGTATACGAAAAGGCCTCGATCGATGAGCATTATCTCGATATTACCGGGATGGACCGTTTCTTCGGTTGCATGAAATGGGCTCATGAATTGCGTCATACCATTATTAAAGAGTGTGGCCTGCCCATCTCATTTGGGTTATCGGTGAATAAAACGGTCTCTAAAATTGCTACGGGCGAAGCGAAGCCTAATGGGGAGAAGGAGGTGCCAAAATACGGTGTACAACCGTTTCTCGACCCCCTTTCGATCCGGAAAATTCCCATGGTTGGCGCCAAGACGTATTACCTGCTCCGTTCAATGGGGATCGAAACAATTCATACCCTCGCGGAGATTCCCATGGAGATGATGCAGCAGGTGCTTGGTGAAAACGGGATCATCATGTGGAAAAAGGCGCATGGCATTGACAACACCCCTGTAAAACCCTATTCGGAACAAAAATCGATCAGTACCGAGCGTACATTTGAACAGGACACCACCGATGTCACTTTTCTGGAGCGACTGATCGTGGGGATGACCGACAAGCTGGCCTTTCAGTTACGGAAACAGCAAAAGATGACTTCATGTGTCACGGTAAAAATCAAGTATTCGAACTTCGATACCTATAGTCAGCAGCTGCGGATCCCTTATACCCAGTTTGATCATACGCTGCTCGCGACGGCTAAAGAGCTTTTCCGAAAACTTTATCAGCGGCGTATGCTGATCCGGCTGATCGGTGTCCGGTTTAGCCATCTTGTGAGTGGTACTCAGCAACTCGACCTTTTTGAGGATACCTCCGAACGGGTGAACCTCTACATGAGTATGGATCAGATCCGTAAACGGTTTGGTTCCTCCGCGGTCCGGCGTGCTTCGGGGCTGGTGGTCCGCAAGGCAATCGACGGGATGAAAATGGTTCCGCCACCGCTTCCGCCGGGGAATCTGATTATTAAACGGGGATTTTATTAATGTGCCAATGCGGTAATGTGCCAATGCGGTAATGTGCGAATTTTATAGGTGAACTGGTGACTACTTCACGGACAACAACCAGTCACCTGTTCACTAATTGATAATGTGCTAATTCGATAATGTCTTCATTCTTTCATTTTTTCATTCTTTCATTCTTTCATTTTAATTCGTCCTATGTTATTCTCTTGTCACACCTGGTATAGTTTGCGCTACGGTACAATGAAACCCGAAACATTATTGCAGGAAGCGGTCAAAAACCACCTCCCGGTAGTGGTGATGGCCGATATTAATAACACTACCGGAGTAATCGATTTTGTGAAAGAGGCACAAAAGCTAGGTGTTAAACCCGTCGTTGGAATTGATTTCCGCAATGGCGACCGTCATCTCTATACGGGGATTGCCCGGAACAATGAAGGTTTCCGCGAGTTGAATGAATTTCTGAGCCATCACCTGCTGCAGAAAACACCCTTCCCTGCAATTCCCGATCTTTTTAACCAGGTTTATCTCATTTACCCTTTCGGGGAGAAGGAGTTAACCGAATTGCGCGACAATGAATTCATCGGGGTTCAACCACCCGATATCAACCGGCTCCGTTATATCACCGCCAAAAAATATTTTAATAAATTAGTTGTTTTTCAGTCTGTTACATTTTCGGGGAAATATGATTACCTGCTGCATAAACACCTGCGTGCCATTGATCACAATACGTTGCTG
>JAHEYS010000044.1 GCA_023251475.1 Prolixibacteraceae bacterium | reverse complement strand
ATCAAGGATAAAGTTCTTTTTTCGTATAAATGGACAGATGTCCACGACGGCGGATTTGACCGATGGTTAAAAATCAGGATCGATGTCGATATCAGGAACTCAAAATTGAGCCTGTTTTTTAATGGAAACAACAGGAAGCCCAGATTTCGGAGATGAAAGGGATCAGAAATTTTGATATGGTATTCGGAGCATGTCGTAATCCCTCTTTCCTGAATACCGACGTCTCTCCAATGTCGTTAAAAAATATCCGGATTTTTGATCATAAAAATACCCTTTTACGATATTGGAAACTGTCCAAACACAGTCAAAACAAGGTTTACGACGAGATTAACAACAAGGAGGCATTGGTTGAAAATCCGGCCTGGAGCATCGACAAACATGTTAAATGGCGGAAATTAAAAGAGTTTAAAATCGACAGTATACAAGGAATCACACAAGACGAAAATAGCGGTAAGATCTATTTTGTAGATGACCATTCTGTTTATGTCTTTTCAACCCAAACATTAACCATTGACACCATTCGTTTTGCCGGAGGATTACCCTATTTTGCCACGGACAAACAAATCATATACAACAAGTTTACCAACGAGTTGTGGTCCTATAATTTTAATCAAAACAAAATCAATAAATTCAGCTTTCTGACCCATCAGTGGTTGTTAAATGATACCAATTCAATAGATCCCCATTTCGGGCACCATAATAAAATTATCTCACCTGTCGATTCATCACTGGTAACCCTTTTTGGATATGGGCATTACAAATATAAAAGTACCATTAACCGATATGACCTAAAATCACAAACCTGGGGACAAACTGACAGGAGTGACCAAATCCAGCCGCGATACCTTTGCGGGACAGGGTTTCTGAATAACCACGAATTACTGGTTTTTGGGGGATACGGTAGCAAGACAGGGCGGCAGGAGTTATCGCCCGAGTTTTATTATGATTTGTATTCCATGAACTTAAACGACTTTTCGTTTAAAAAGCTTTGGACACTCCCTACCCCAGCCACCCCTTTTGTTCCCTGTGAAGCCCTGATTCCGGATATCACCTCACACAGTTTTTATACCCTGGTTTACAACAGAAGTAACTATGAAACCTATCTCCATCTTGCCAAATTTGGAATAGAGCGGAACGAATATCAGCTTTACAATGATTCGATTCCCTATCACTTTCTGGATACCAAATCGTGGAGTTCTATTTTTCTCGATCAGAAGACCTCGCAACTGATTACCATAACCGCTCATAATTCGGAGCTCTCCCTTTATGCCATTGCCTATCCGCCCCTGATGCCTGATGATGTCTACCAGGCCGTTACAACCAGTTGGACATGGTATATTGGACTGATATGCATCATTCTGTCAGGTAGCTTGATTATTATCTTTTATATTCTGTTCAGAAATAAAAAAGAGAAAAGCAGGGGAGAACGATTATACAAACAAATTGACCACCCCACTATTGCACACATTGATCCAATTGAACGTAAAACAAATTCTTCCATCCTTTTTATGGGGGGATTTCAAATTTTTGACCAGCAGGGGGTAAATATCACAACCACCTTTTCACCTACACTTAAACACCTGTTTTTATATATCTTTCTCTACACGATGCACAACAGGAAAGGGATATCTTCTGTCAGGCTCGATGAGGTTTTATGGTACGACAAATCAGGCGAAAGCGCCCGAAACAACCGTAATGTGAACATCAGTAAACTACGTTCGGCCCTTGACGAAATTGAAGGGGTGGAGGTGATCAATGAAAATTCATTCTGGAAAATTAAAATCGACCATTCTATCTTCTGCGACTATACCCTGATTCTGCAATTGCTGCAAAAATCAAAATCACACACGATCACCGAACCGGAAATTCACGAACTGATTGCCCTTTTATCCTTCGGTGAATTTTTGCCTCAGATCCAGACTGAGTGGATGGATGCATTTAAATCCCAGTTCGCCAACGAAACTATAGACGGACTCAGTTCGCTGTTTAATAAAAAAGAGGTAAAAAATAACCTTAGTCTGCTTTATCATGTAGCAGAATGTATTCTTGTCTATGATCCCCTCAATGATGAAGCCTTCGCGATGAAGTGCTCCGTATTGTACCATCTTGGTAAAAAAGGGATGGCAAAGAATCTTTATGATACCTTTTGCCGGGAATACAGGCAGGTACTGGGAATTGAT
>JAHEYS010000043.1 GCA_023251475.1 Prolixibacteraceae bacterium | reverse complement strand
TGAAATGTAACGTATAAAGGATCGCATTGTCTGACAGGGATATACCAACTGAAGCGCCTGAAATTCCTCCTGTAATGATTGTGCCGGCAGCCGGATTGCTGATAATAAATCCCGGAAATCCGGAATTGTTATCTGCAGATTGGTAGGTGAGAACGGAGGCATTGTAATTCATGGTAAGGGAAAAGGATCCGATGTTGTTAAAGGTAGAAACCAGGACAGGAACGCTGATGGAGTTATCGGGACAGGCTGTAATTACCGGGGCTTTTGTAACAGGAGCATTTCCCAGGGTTATTGATCCATTTATATAGTAACTTGCGGTTGGAACATCGGTCAGGTCATTGTAATCGCCATCACTCCACTGACATGAAAAACCGTCACTGTCATCCCATGTCAACGCCGTTGTACCGGATGATACTTTAGAAAAAACAAGATTAAAAATCACCGGATTACCGAGGAGTGTGGAAGCCGGGTACGTAAACCAACCGAGCGAAATTACTCCGGGAATGGAAATATCGGGAGATAAAATTCCCCCCATTGGAGGATTCCCGATTGTAACGGCGGTAGCGGTAACTATCGCAGGGTTATAGGTCAGCTTTAAATTACAGGTTGCTATATTTGTAAAGTTGCTCGCTGTAATGGGCACTGTTATAGATGCCAGATTACTGTTGACAGTCCCGATAGTGGAGACCGGAGCAGTTTGTGAACTTATCTGTTGCATGGTAAAAACACCAAGGATCGAGAGAAGTATAGTTGCTTTTTTCACGGCTTCTGGGGGTTTAATAGGTAATTCGTTTACAGATAATTTTATTTGTGCTGGTTATCGGTTCTTTATTCGTTTGCAACACTAAAACAGCCACGTAAATGCCTGGTTTGAGACTATTATGCGAATATTTCAGGCAATGATCACCTGCAAATAAATAGGTATCAGCAACTGTCTCCACAGTTTCGCCTGACAGGTTCCGGATTTCAAGGGTTATTTTTCCCATAACCGGTAAAAAAAAAGAAAAGGCAGATTGATCTGTGAAGGGATCCGGGTAAGAACTCAGCTTCAGCGGGTTTTTCGCTGTACCATTATTTACAATATCATTGAAAGATCCGGGTTCAACTATTCCGTTTAAGGTATCGGTTGTCACTGAGCCGTTGATATAATAGGCAGAGGTTGGGGTATCGTTCAGAACATTGTTGTTACCATCAGCATAATAACAGGAAATGCCATCGTCAACCCAGGTAATCGCAGTGTTGCCGGCAGAGGCCACCTTTGAAAAAACAAGGTTGAAGATGACTGAATTATCCGGCAAGGTTTTTCCGGGATAAATGTACCAGCCCAAAACTACCTCCCCGGGGACTGTCAGGTTTGAATTTACGGTTCCACCAAGGAGCGGACCAGCTGTAACGGCAACCGCGTTAAAAACCGCCGGGTTATATACCAGTTTAAGGTTGCAGCTTCCTATGTTGGTGAAATTTCTTGCAGTGACCGGCACTGTAATGGTTGATACAAAAGTTTTTACTGTACCGGCGGTGGAGATGGGAGCATTTTGTGCATAAATTCCACCGGATAACAGTAAAACAGGAACCCATAATACCTGAAAGATTTTTTTCATGGGCAGGAAGCGTTACTTTCTTTATGTATATCAACCGGCAACCCGGTCACCTGTTCCAAGAATACAAAGTTACAATTTTAAATGTCTGTTTCCTATTTTAGGTATAAAAAAACGGGGAAGTTTCCTCCCCCGTTTTTTCTGTCCAAAGATGAACATTATTGCGTGCGGACGACCTTGATTGTACGGGTCAGAAGCTGTCCTTCCATTGTTCTGAGCCTCAAGGTGGCAGTATAAACACCGGGTTTCAGGGTACCGGCATTCACAACCAGGGTGTTATCTCCCGCTGTTTGTGATTTATCGGCCAATACCGTCATTTTGTTACCCAGCATATCTACGATTTCAATGGTAACCTTTCCATCAACCGGCAGGTAATAGGTAAAGGTTGTGGTTCCGATAAACGGATTGGGGTAATTGAAGAATGCAAGTGATCCGGAAGAGGCAGGATCAACACCGATTGAATACTTGAACAGATCGATTGTCAATATTGCTCCGTTGATCACTCTGACATTGGCATCGGCAAGTTCATTGAGCGGGTCGGAGGCAAGACTGAAACGGATGGTCTCATCATTTTCCAGGGAGCCA
>JAHEYS010000350.1 GCA_023251475.1 Prolixibacteraceae bacterium | reverse complement strand
GCTGAACCTTTCTCCCTGGTCCTGTTTGTCGGTGCATCGCCAGATCTCGGTCTAACATAAAAGCTGTTATTCTCGGCAGATTTAAGTTGGGACCTGCCTGTAGCATTGCCACCCTGAGAGGAGGGGGCCGAAGTTGTTCCCCTGCGGATAGAACTGTTGCGTGGTAAGGAACCTCTCTGATTATAGGGACCTTCTGAGTTACCTGGCCTCACTGCATTATATTGCCTGCGGTTGCCTGAACCGTTTGTTCCGCTTATTCCGGTACCCTGCCGTGAACCGGAGGGGCCATTCTGCCTGGAAATACCGGTATTGCCTCTTCTTATTGTTCGTGAATCCATGCCATTTGGCTGACGTACGATATTATTGCCACGCTGGTGATCAATTTGCGCCAGCCTTGAATTGTTGACCCTCGGATTATTGATCACGTAAGACTCAATTGAGCGGTAAAATCCGTGGTGAGGAAAAGCATGCGGCGATTCCCTGTATCTTTTCATATAATGATTTTCATAAAAATTATAATAATTATACGACAGGTGAGGAAACCATCTTGGATGGTAATGGGTCTGCCAGTGGAGGAAGAAGCTCGATGGTAAGCCCATGAAAACAATATTTCCATAGTGATTCCTGTAAAATCCTGTGTGATAATAAAGCGGACGCGGTCTCCAGTAAGGTTCGGGATACCAGTAAGGGTAACCAAACCAGTAGGGATAACAATTGTTGAATCGGATATCAATAATCGGTTCCGAAGAATCAATATACCTTACCTCATTTTTTTCCCTGGCAAACTTCTCGGAGGCATCAAGTAATTCATTATATGCCTCGGGATCTTTCTGAATATTATTTTTATAAGCTTCGAGATCTTCCCTGTTCTGATCAGCGAGTTCCCTGGAGATCTGGTCCAGTCGGCCCATTACCCACTCAGGATCTTCTCTGTAAACATTTCCAAGAAGTGCTGTAAATTCTAAATCATCCACCAGCGCAGAAACAACTTCGGGATAACCAATCAATACATTCACGCTCTCGCGTGTCCGCTGATTGTACGGTTCAAGTACACGCTTAAATTCCCCGTCAATTTCGTTGTTCAAACGATCTATGCGAAGCAGAACATCATAATATTGAGGGGCATATTTTTGGGCAGTTTCATGAATATCAAGGGGATAATTTGAGACAATCCGGTCTGTCTGTGACCTTGTCGGCCTTCCGTTAGTGACCAGATCGGTGATCAGGTTGGGATAACGTGCCAGGTCATAAAATGCCCCCTGGGTTTCCTGATCATAACCGGCAATAATTGCCTTGAACTGATCCTGCGATCTTTTTTGTAACTGCTCTATTTTATTGAATACTTCCGGGGTTTGGGATACCTGAAGAATATGGTTTTGTATATTTTTATCATATCCGGCGATAACTTCAATTGTTGTCCGGTCCTCATCGATCATTTGCGAAAGTTCGCTCCTGCGACCCTGGCCAAAACTTTGAACCGAAAGGGTTATCATTACCGCTACAATATTCCATGTCAGTAATTTAAGACTTATCTGATGCTTATATTGAGAAGTTTTCATGACTATCAATTTTATTTGTACACTCAATCATAAACAAAAAGTCTGCCAGAAATGAAGGAATTTGATAAACCTTTACGTTTTTATGCTGTTTATTATCAGGTATAGCAAAATTTGGTTAAATAATTGAAAAACCTGTCATGGCAACTTATATATCGATCCTTAGAGGAATAAATGTTGGTGGAAGTAACGTTATAAAAATTAGTTCTTTACATGAAATGTATGAGGGCCTTGGATTTCGTAATGTGAAAACATACATACAAAGCGGAAATGTTGTTTTTCAATCGAATGATTCAAATGGTGAAGATTTGGAACATACAATTTCGGAAGGGATATTGAAACAGTTTAATTTTTATGTGCCCGTGGTGATCAGAGAATATTCAGAATTGAAAAAAATATTGTTGATGAATCCATTCCTAAAGGAGATCAAAGAAGACTTTTCGTATCTTCATATTACTTTTCTATCCAGACTCCCGGGAAATCTGTTTTTACAAATCTTAAAAAATAATTCTTATTTACCCGATGAATATTTTGTAAATGGGAGGGAAATCTACCTGATGTGCCCTAATGGCTACGGCAAAACAAAGTTGACGAATAATTTTTTCGAAAATAAATCGGGAGAGCGGGCGACCACCAGAAACGTAAAAACCATCATGGAATTGGTGAAAATCGCTGAAATGCTCGAAATTAGTCAGAAATAAAAGTTGTTTAATTCTGAATTCCCCTTCTCATTTAATTGGGTACTAATCCTCCGATATTTTCGTAATTTTGACCCGTTTTCTGAAATAGATCGACTTTGGAACTTAAGGAACTTCTTAAATATTA
This sequence comes from Prolixibacteraceae bacterium, assembly GCA_023251475.1. Classification (GTDB taxonomy): domain Bacteria; phylum Bacteroidota; class Bacteroidia; order Bacteroidales; family Prolixibacteraceae; genus JAAFHB01. Next base: position 4,174 of record JAHEYS010000350.1, on the reverse strand, counting down.
TACTTCACATCCATCCGTTTTGGAATTGCGCGATAAAATCGCCGGTTCGGATAGCGGTAAAATCTCAATTAAAGGATTAACCGGGTCGTCACCAGCTGTGGTTTTGGCTGCTGTTTATGAGGTTACCCCGTTTAGCTCTGTCGCAATTCTCAATGATCGTGAAGAGGCTGCCTATTTTTTTGATGATCTGAATGCCCTGGGACTCGATGAGAAGGTGCTGTTTTTTCCATCTTCCTACCGCAGGAATATTGTTCATGAAAGGATTGACAGTGAGAATATTATTTTCCGGACAGAGGTGTTGAACAAGCTTGCGCTCAACGATCTAAATTACCTGGTGATTACCTATCCTGAAGCGATAATGGAGAAAGTAATTTCAGGATCAGGACTCGAAAAGCACACCCTGCATATCCGTAAAGGGGAAAAACTCTCCATTGCTTTTATTAATGAAGTATTGTATGAATATGGTTTCGAACGGGTTGAATTTGTCTATGAGCCCGGGCAATATTCAATCAGGGGATCCATTATAGATATTTTCTCCTATTCCAATGAGGATCCCTATCGGATTGACTTCTTTGGGGATGAAGTCGATTCGATCCGGACTTTTGATATTGAGGATCAGATTTCAAAAGAACCATTAACCAGGATTTCGATCATCCCGAATATTCAGGAGGGACTTCAGGATGAAAAGCGGGTCTCACTTCTTGAATTTCTGAATCCAAAAACTGTGGTTGCAGCACAAAGTTTCAGTTATATTTCTGCACAGATAAATCAATTACAACAGGAAGCAGCAGAGAAGTTTAACAATTCAGAGACAACCGGTCTGGTCATTTCAGGAAAGGAGTTCAAAACTGGAATAGTCCCGTTTACCTGCGTGGAATTTGGTTCAGCGCACTATTTCAATCCGGTGGAAGAGGTCATTTTCAATACCACCAAACAGCCCGTCTTTAATAAAAATTTTGATCTGCTGGGGCAAAACCTCAGGTCGAACCGTCAAAAGGGATACCGGAATATTTTATTCACCTCAAGTCCAAAGCAAATTGAACGCCTTCACGCGATATTTGACGACAAGGGTGATCCTCAGAAGATTGATAGTTTGTTGTTCGCTATAAATGAGGGATTTATTGATCATGATCTGAAGATTTGCTGTTATACGGATCACCAGATTTTTGAAAGGTACCACCGGTTTAAACTTCATTCGCGGAAATCATCACGCCAGGCAATCACTATCAAAGAGTTAAGCAAACTCCATCCGGGTGATTTTGTCGTTCACATTGATCATGGAGTAGGGAAATTTGCCGGTCTGGTAAAAACGGAAATCAACGGTAATATTCAGGAAGCCATCCGGTTAATTTACAGGGATAACGATTCCTTGCTGGTGAGTATTCACTCGCTTCACCGCATTGCAAAATACAAGGGTAAGGATGGACAGGAGCCGTCAATCAATAAGCTGGGAACTGCAGCATGGCAAAATCTTAAAACCAAAACAAAAAATAAGGTAAAGGACATCGCCCGCGAACTGATTGCCCTTTATGCCAAACGAAAGATGGAGAATGGCTTTGCGTTTTCTGCCGACTCGTATCTTCAGGAGGAGCTGGAGGCCAGCTTTATTTATGAAGATACCCCTGATCAGCTGAAAGCCACCTGTTCGATAAAGGAGGATATGGAAAAGCAAATGCCGATGGACCGGCTGGTTTGCGGTGATGTGGGATTTGGAAAGACCGAGGTGGCGATCCGGGCTGCTTTTAAGGCGGTGGCCGATAGCAAACAGGTGGCTGTGCTGGTCCCAACTACAATTCTGGCATTGCAGCATTATAAAACATTTAAGGAACGGTTGAGGGATTTTCCATGCAATGTTCAATATATTAGCAGACTGCGGCATTCCGGTGATGTGAAAACCGTATTAAGGGAGTTGACTGAGGGGAAAGTTGACATTATTATTGGTACCCATAAACTGATTGGAAAAGATGTGAAGTTTAAGGATTTGGGGCTCTTGATTGTTGATGAAGAACAACACTTTGGGGTTTCGGTAAAAGAGAAACTGAAACAACTCAAAGCTAATGTGGATACGCTGACGCTGACCGCTACACCGATTCCGCGTACGCTTCAGTTCTCGCTCATGGGTGCCCGCGACCTCTCCATCATCAATACGCCGCCACCAAACCGATACCCCATTAATACGGAGGTAAGTGTTTTTGATGAGGAGATTATCCGGGATGCCATCAGCTATGAGGTGGCCCGGGGAGGTCAGGTCTTTTTCATCAATAACAGGGTGGCGAATATCTATGAAATTGAGCAGCTGATCAAACGGCTTTGTCCGGGGGTGCGTACAGTTGTCGGCCACGGACAAATGGAGGGTGATAAGCTTGAAAAGGTGATGTTCGATTTTGTAAACGGCGATTTTGATGTGCTGGTGGCGACCACCATCATTGAGTCAGGTTTGGATATCCCGAACACGAACACCATCATTATCAATAACGCCCAAAATTTTGGATTGAGCGAGCTTCACCAACTTCGTGGCCGGGTGGGCCGATCGAATAAAAAGGCATTTTGTTATTTACTGGCCCCACCATTGACCACCATGTCGGCAGATGCACGCAGGCGATTGCAGGCCATCGAGGAGTTCTCCGAGATTGGAAGCGGATTCAGCATTGCCATGCAGGATCTTGATATCCGGGGCGCCGGAAACCTTCTTGGTGGCGAACAGAGCGGTTTTATTGCAGACATCGGTTTTGAAGCTTACCACCGTATTCTGAACGAAGCAATGATGGAATTAAAAACCGGGGAATTTCAGGATCTTTTTGAAGAGGAAAATGACCAAGCTTCGGGAACTTTCCTTGATTTGAAGTATGTAAATGATTGTAATATTGATACTGATCTGGAACTACTTTTCCCCGATGAATATATTTCAAGTATCTCTGAACGGATGTTGCTTTATCGTGAGCTGGACAATATGGAGAACGAAAAGATGTTGCAACTCTTTGAGAAAGGGCTCATCGACAGGTTCGGACCGATCCCGGAAGCTTCAAGGGAACTGCTCGATGTCGTCCGTCTTCGCTGGATGGCTATTTCTTTAAATATAGAACGGATCATACTCAAGGAGTCAAGGATGATCTGCTACCTGCCATCTGACCCGGCTTCAAAATATTATCAGTCAGTCCATTTTCAAAAACTGATGCAGTGGATCGTTCAAAATCCATCGAAATGCCGGGTGAAAGAGGGAAAAGGAAAACTAAGTATCAATTTCTCTGAAATCAGCACGCTACATCAGGCTGTTGGAATGTTGAGCCTTATTTCTGACAGGGTAAGGGAATGATTATTTTCGTATACTTACTAAATATTCCTCTGCTGTCATCACCGGAATTTGTGATGCTTTGAAGTCCCTGCCATTTCTTGTGATCAAAATTGCGCAATCAGATTTCAACGCACTAAAATATTGGAGTGAATCTTCAAAATCGGTAAAGTCTGAATTAAGTCCTTTTTCAATTATTGATTCATCAGGATCACAAATGGCCGAAATGATTTTGAACTTCCTAAGTTTTTCCTTCGATATTTCGGAATTCTCAAACTTTTTGGATGAAATTTGTCCGCTAATTTCTCCCAATCTGCCATTTCATCATCAGGACAACCTGTAATCCCGGTCCAGGTTAAATATTATGTCAAAATTTCAGATTTATACGAAATAATCTTGACAAAATGTCTGATAATCAGCATTGGCAGGAGATTTGAGCAATCGGATACGAGTATTGTGATTCCTGGACCGAATGACAATTCTCTCAGGTTTAAGCAAAACCAAAAAATCGAAGATATGAATTTTGATAATTTTACAATTAAGGCACAGGAGGCAATTAACCAGGCGGTTAAGATAGCCGAGGGGAATAACCAGCAGGCCATTGAAACGGGTCATGTTTTAAAGGGATTAATAGTCAATGCCGAGAGTGTAACCGGATTTTTACTGAAGAAACTGGGCGTAAATGTGGTGATGTTCAGTGCAGCGCTCGATAAGATTATTGTGAGTTATCCCAAAGTGACAGGTGGTGAGTCTTACCTTTCATCTTCCGCAAATTCCGCCGTACAAAAGGCAGCTGCGATTGCTCAGAAAATGGGGGACCAGTATGTTTCTGTCGAACATTTGCTGCTTGGACTCCTTGAGGGGAGTGATCCGGTAAGCCGGTTG
>JAHEYS010000042.1 GCA_023251475.1 Prolixibacteraceae bacterium | reverse complement strand
TGTTATTCTCGGTTCTGTTTAAATTTTGCAATCCATAATATCCGTTCTTTTCATTGGTGAAGCTTTTTGCAATTTTTGCATCCCTGAACTCATTATAGGTATCCAAAGAGTATCTTGCAAAGAAATTTAAGTGGGCAAGGAGTTGAATATCCAATCTTAAATCACCATAAACACGGTTCCTCTTAAATCCGTTGTTAACTTCATTGGCGACAAAATAAGGGTTATTCACGTAGCTGCCGGTATTCCCAAGTTTGTAAGGGCTGTTCTGCATAAGTCCTACCTGACCCGGTTTCCAGTAATCCTTCAAAAGATTTCCGTCAATCATATTATTGATCTCATAAATGGCTTGCATAGGATTGGTTCCGTTACCGATTGCAGGACGGTTTTTGGCATTTGAAAAGGCGTAGTTAATTACTGCACTGACCTTAATCTTATCATTCAACTTAACTGATGAATTAAGAGAGATCGTTTTACGATGTAAATCGGAGTTAGGGATCAGTCCTTTATTCTCCATATCATTGAATGACAACCGGTAATTAGACCGTTCATTTGCATCGGCTATTTCAATATTGTTGGTTGAGGTAAAACCGGTCTGGAAGAAATTCTTAACGTTGGAAGGATGACTGACCATCGGGGTTGCAACAAGGTTGCCACTGGCGTCGGTGGGGTAAGGCCACTGATAACCCAAAGTTCCCTTATCCAAAGCAGGACCATTCCAGGCTGACTGGGTTGGGTCAATAGACATATAAGGCAAACCGTTGTTCGGGCGCATATCCTGGGTGTAGGGACGAGGGCCGTAACCCCAGCCATTGTTCAGATAGTCAAGATATTTGTATGGATTATCAATTACTGTATTGGAAGTTACTGTAACTCCTAAACCTTTCTTTTGACCCTTTCCCGATTTTGTGGTAATCAAAATGACACCATTACCGGCACGTGAGCCATAAAGCGCAGCAGCACTTGGTCCTTTCAAAACGGAAACCGACTCAATATCATCTGCGCTGACATCCGAAATAGCGCTACCATAGTCAACGGTGTTACCATTTCCCAGGTTTGACATGTTGCTTAACGAGTTATTCAAAGGAACTCCGTCAACTACATATAAAGGTTGATTATCACTTGTAAGAGAGGATGCGCCGCGGATCACCACACTAACGGATGAACCTGCTGCACCGGTATTGCTGATCTGAACTCCGGAAACTTTTCCGGCCAGAGAACTAAGTGCGTTTGTTTGTGCAACTTTCTGCATCTCATCGCCCTTCACTTCAGCCACAGCATATCCAAGCGATTTTTGCTGCCTGGTAATACCCAGAGCAGTTACCACCACCTCTTCAACTGCTACAGCGGTTGGAGATAAAGTGACGTTTAAAGTCGTTTTGCCATTTAACACTACCTGCTGGCTCTCCATCCCAATAAATGAGATGACCAGATTAGACTGGGCATTAGGTACAGAGATGTTGTACTTACCATCAGCGTCGGTAACTACACCATTCGTTGTCCCTTTGACCACGATAGTCGCCCCTGGGAGCAATTCTCCGGAGGAACTCTTAACAACACCACTCACTTTGACCTGGGCAAATGCGTTACTTGTAAAAAGAACACACAAACCCATCAGGAGCATTTGAAAGATTTTTCTTTTCATAGTTAATTAATTTATTTATTTTTAAAACCCAATAAAGAAACACGCCCCCAAAACGGAAGATTGTTCCTGAGTACCATCTAAGGCAAAGATTTCAAAAAAAAAAAAAACCAAGCTTGTAGAATATTACTTTTTTTACATCAAATATTAACATTCTGCATCAAATTTTAACACTCAGATTTTTGCTAAACCGATTTAACTTGTGTTTGAAGTTAAGATTTAATTACAAAAATGTTAATTTTTGATAAATTTGGTAGAATATTCGACAATTCCCAGGTTCAGTTACTCCCTTTTCTGCAGCCTTGTTTGGTCAAGAATGCACATTCAGACATCCATCTGTCATTTAATCAAAAAGATACAAATAAAATCACAAAATTCAGAAGATTAATTTAATTTGCATACTGCCTGTAAAAATTAAGGGTGCTGTCGGATAAACCAACAGCACCCTTCTATACTGCACCTGAATTCTGCGGGTAATTATTGCAATAACCACATTTTTGAAAATTCATCATCGACCGCAGGAACCAAAGTTGCGGCTCCTTTATT
>JAHEYS010000041.1 GCA_023251475.1 Prolixibacteraceae bacterium | reverse complement strand
CAATAGCCCGGATAAATTCCTGCTCCCCTTTTCCCCAATCCCAGTCACACCAGCACATTACAGCTCCAAGGGTCGCATGTGCCGGTGCAAGGTTATGATCCTGTTCCAGGGCTCTGATGGCAAATTCCCTGGCCTTGCAGTAGCATGCTCTCCCGGAAGACCACCCCCACCAGGCTTGCATAAAATATGCATCAGCCAATCCGGCATAGGGCAGCGCATATTTTGAATCTGTGGCTATGGCCATTTGATAATATTCAATACTCTTTTTAACCCCCTCCTGTGTCATCCTGTTCCAGAAAAAACGGCCTTTCAAATAGAGATTATAAGCTTCTGGATTTTGAGTTTGAATCTTTTCAATATGCTCAATCTCATTCGAGGTGAGAACAGCCTGGAGTTCATCAGCAATCTGCCTGGCAATGCTGCTCTGGATAATAAAAACATCGGCCAGCTCCCTGTCATATATTTCCGCCCAGATATGATGGTCATGTCTGGCATCAATGAGCTGAACCCCGATTCTCACTTTTCCCGATTCATAGCGGACACTCCCTTCCAGGATAAAGTTCACCCCCAGTTCCTTTGCTATTTCCGGTGCCGCCCTTGACCCTCCCCGATAGTGTTCTGCCGTAGTGCGTGAAATTACTCTAAGTTCCCTGATCCGGAAAAGATGGTTGAGGATATCCTCCATTACCCCATCTGCAAAATATTGATTTTCAGGATTTCCGCTAAGATTTTTAAATGGAAGCACGACAATGGATTTATCTCTGGCGTTTAAACGGCTGACATTAAATATCCTCCCGTTTTTGATCAAGGAGATATTCCAATAAATGATCAATGAAAGTAATATCACCACAATAACGGCGAGGCTTAAAAACGTTCCTCGGGTAAACCGTATGTAATGAACCTTTGCAGGGGGAACAACCGCTATAGGCTGTTTTAAATCATCCGGCAGTGTGAAAGTTGACTCTGAATCAGGATTATTTCCGTTAAAACATCGTTTTTTAACTTCCCCTGGCGGATATCCAAAAAACTGGTGAAAGCAGGTATTAAAATAGGTTGGGCTATTGAAACCCACTTTGTAGGAAATCTCTGCAACAGTGACCATATCATGCCGGAGCATTTCCATAGCTTTTTGGAGTCGAACTTCACGTATAAACTGACTGGCTGACTTTCCGGTAAAAATTTTCAATCTCCGGTGCACCGAGGAGCGGCTCATACCTGCTGCCGCAGCCAATTCATTTACGCCAAAATTCTCTATCTCCAGATTTGCATGGATAATTTCGGTAAGCCTCCGGATAATCACCTGATCCATAGAAGTTACTCCGTTCATTGCAGCATTGTTGGAGAAGTAAATATACGAAAAATTACCCTATTTACCAAACATCAAAAAAAGGCAACTGAAATCCAATGTCAGAATCTTGTTTTACTTCAGAATTTTCACCAGCTTTACTACTTGAATACTTAATAGTAAACAATCTTTTACGTGTGTATCCCGAATTTGACGAAACACCGGGGGTGAAAATGCCCGAAAAATACCAATGGCCAAATCCGGACGGATTGTACTGCAAAAGTTATTGTCCGCTTCACCCCGAGTTACATCCCATTGTTTTTGCATTGGTCGACGAGATTTGTGAGGTCTTCGAATCGGATGCTTTCCATGCCGGAATGGACGAGGTTTTTTGTATTGGTGACGAAAAATGTCCCCGATGTGCGGGAAGGGACAAGGCGGAACTATTTGCAGGCGAGGTAAACCTGATCTGTAACCATGTGGCTTTGAAAAACCGCCGGCTATGGATTTGGGGCGACAGGCTTATTGACGGAAAAACGACTGGCATGGGGATGTGGGAAGCAAGTATGAACAAATGAAACCCTCATGAGCAGTTGCTCGCCAATGAAGATGAAAATCTATGAGGGTTCCATGTGGCCGATTAAAAACAGATTATTCTCACATGAATGATTGATTATTCTACTTTTTAGGTTCCAGGGGAACAGACGGAGTTTTTAGAATTGGATGATCAACGTTCACTTCCCTTCTGACATTTTTAACATCCTTTTGTGGTTCAGGGATTTTGGTGTACATCTTCAGTACTCCGCTGGCATGACGGTAGTAATGTCCCCTGAGGTCTTTGGAATAATTGGTCAGAATTTCTTTCCCCAGTCCGTTTACATCCCCGCACCGGAACAATGCCCG
>JAHEYS010000040.1 GCA_023251475.1 Prolixibacteraceae bacterium | reverse complement strand
ATCCGGTCTCATACACATCCCTTTCCATCCATATTCCCGGTTGATGCATTTCCTGAACCACATGCATGAAATAGGTGATCACCAGTTTTACATCATAAATACCTTTGATTTTATCAAAACCGGTGGGTGTAAATTCGAAGACCTTCTTATCATATTCCCTGTGGGGATTGACTTTCGAGGTATCCTCATGGTAGATGGTCTGAACGGTATATTTCTTCCCGACTTCGAGATTCAGCCTGGGGAGATCGCCCGCCCTGAGGAAGCTTGCCGTAAAAAGGAGAAAACAGACGAAGAGGAGTTGCTGCATAACCGGATATTTTTAGTGATCTGTTCACCAAAAATGACAATTACAATAATAATCATTATGGGTGAACTATTGAACGGTAGAGATGATCTATTCTGCGGTATTATTTATTTGGGGATCGAGGTTGTTCTTATAAAATGACCTCAGAGAGGTCGTATGTTTATAGATAATGATATGCTGAAAATCAAGTGATAAAACAATGGTTATTTAGGAGCCGCTAAGCCGCAAAGTTTTATTTCTTCGCGTCCTGGTGTCTTTGCGTGATTTTTTAATCTTCACCTTTTATCTTTACCTTTCGGAATCTAAAAACTACAGCTATGCGTTTAAAATTTCACTTAATTATTTGCTTATCAATTTGCGCTTTGGCGGCAACAAAGGTTATTGCGCAGGGACCCTACAAAGCCACATGGGAGTCGCTCGACAGTCATAAAATGCCGCAGTGGTACGATGATGCCAAGATCGGACTGAGCATGCACTGGGGCGTCTATTCGGTTCCCGCCTGGGCGCCGCGTGAGAAGGGGATCTCTTATGCCGAATGGTATGGACGCCGGATGAAGGATGAGAAGAATCCGACATTCACCTATCATCGGGAGAACTATGGCGCAAACTTCACCTACGACGATTTTATCCCCAAATGGAAAGCCGAAGACTACAACCCTTCGGAGTGGGCAAAGTTTGCCAAAAAAATGGGGGCAAATTATATTTTCATCACCTCAAAACATCACGACGGATTCTGCCTGTGGCCAACGAAGTATACCGACCGGAACGCGATGAAGATGGGGCCAAAAAAAGATTTGCTCAGGAAGTTTTTCGAGGCGGGGCGTAAGGAAAATCTCAAGGTAGGGTTGTATTACTCCCTTTATGAATGGTTTAATCCTTTGTATACCGGCAAAGATATCCCTTATGCCGGATTAAAAAAGGTGAATAACTACGTCGATGACTTTATGGTTCTGCAGATTAAGGAACTGATCGACCTCTATCACCCCGACTTTTTCTTCTTCGACGGCGAGTGGGATCACCCCGAACCGTTCTGGAAAATGAAAGAGGTGGTGGCTTATTATTACAACCAGGCGGCTAAGCGAAACCAGGAAGTATTTGTCAACGACCGTTTTGGCAAGGAAGATCGCGGCAAACACGGCGATTTATACAATGTGGAATACAATTTTGAGAAAGGGAGTGAAGGTTTGCTGACCCACAAATGGTCGTTCTGGCAGGGGATCGCCAAAACGTTTGGATACAACCAGGATACCGAACAGGAGGACTGTCTGACGCCCAAGCAGTTTATCGATAAGGTGATTAAAGGGGTAAGCAGCAACGGCAATTTTGATATCAATGTTGGTCCGACTGCTGCCGGACTGATCCCCGATTATGAGCAATACCCCCTTTTGAAACTGGGTGAGTGGCTAAAGACCAACGGTGAGGCGATCTATGGGACCAGGTTCTGGAAAGTACAGTCGGAGGGTGACGCATGTTTCACTTCAAAAGGTGATGATGTCTATGCGATTTTCCTCAAATGGCAGGGAGATGAATTCAAAATCAAATCGGTAAAGCCGGTTGAGGGTTCGAAAATCACGATGCTGGGGGTACCTGGTAATCTCGAATGGAAATGGGATGCCGCCAATGGGTTGACCATTAACTATCCACGCCAGAAGGCAAGACCTACCGCCTGCAGTTATGCGTGGGCGTTTAAGATGAAGGTGAAATAGTAGGTTTCTCCCTGTCAGGGCTGCAAACCCTGACAGGGAGAAAATCTAACTAATTTTTAATTTTTCGGATATAATAGTCAAAAATGGTTGGTAGAAACTTCTACAATCTTTATAAATAAAGGGATTGCACAAAAGTAATTGAAAGTGGTTTCAATTACTTTTTTTTGTATTATGAAAACGATAAAAA
>JAHEYS010000349.1 GCA_023251475.1 Prolixibacteraceae bacterium | reverse complement strand
ATCCGGCCAATTTACCGGATTTTACCTTTTGGATATCTGCAATATTGTAGAGCACCTGATAGCCTTTGTCCTTCAACTCTTTACTCAGGTTTCGTCCATCTTTTCGGGCTTCGAAGTTTTTAATTCCACCACCAATAAAAACATCAATATTGGTTTTTAAAAAATCTGCTGCAATATCTTCATAATTTCCCCTTGAAGCGGAGTGGGCAATAAAGGAGGCAGGAGTGGCATGGGTAATGGCCGAGGTGGAGACAAGACCGGTTTTAAGTCCGCGCTTTTCGGCCAGATCACGAATGGTCGGTACCGGCTTCTTATCAGCATCAATGCCGATAGCGCCGTTGTAGGTTTTAACCCCCGAGGAGAGGGCAGTCCCACCTGCAGCCGAATCAGTAATATAATCAGATGATGAATAGGTCTTTGAAAATCCAATGTTTTTAAAGTTCTCCAGGAACAGGTGACCCCTGTTGGCAGTCATCGCGGAATAAACATGGGCAAGTCCCATCCCGTCGCCAATCATCAGGATAATATTCTTTGGATATTTTTTACTCTTTGTCTGAACATAATTCTGAACTTCGTAGGATGCTCCACCCGGATAGACCTCTCTTAAAGCTTTATTTTTAGGATCCTTATACTCCTCCTGGGAATATCCGGAAAAAGCGAAAAATACAGCCAATAAAACACTGATTACTAATTTATTTCGAAGATTAATAAAATTTTCCATGCTGATTGTCTTTTATTTTTATAATTGCCGGTTAGAATTGAGCCTTTAGATTTATTTGGATTTATTTTTTCGATCCTGATCAAGTATTCCCGCTTCCATACCAGGGCGGAGTACAACAGGATGATGTTTCTTTTGTATTCGCATATTGATCATTTCGACTAGTAAGGAGAAAAAGACAGCGAAGTAAATGTACCCTTTTGGAACCTCGACGTGAAGACCTTCAAGAACGAGCATAAATCCGATCAGGATTAAAAAGGAGAGTGCCAGGATTTCGAGGGTGGGGTGGTCCGCAATGAACTTACTGATTTTACCGGCAAAGAATATCATGATAAACAAGGAGATAACCACGGCAAGAATCATTATTGGCAAATGTCTTGTCAATCCTACTGCGGTCAGGATCGAATCGAAGGAGAAGACAATATCGAGTAAGATGATCTGGATAATCACTTTCGACAAGACAGCGCCACCACCTGCATGGCCTGTCTCCTGCATATTTTCCATTTTTGCATGGATCTCTGAAGTACTCTTGGCAAGCAGAAACAATCCTCCGGCCATTAAAATCAATTCACGGATACTGAATCCGAGGTCAAAAACAGTAAACAACGGTTCAGTCATACTACTTGTCATCCATGAAATGATGGATAACAGAAGTATTCTGAACAGTAGTGCGATACTCAATCCCAGGCGTCTGGCATATTGCTGTTTCTCCCTGGGAAGTTTATTGGTAACGATCGAGATAAAGATCACATTATCAACCCCGAGAACAATTTCAAGAAAGGTGAGGGTAAAGAGGGCGATCCATGCTTCGGCAGTAAAAAAAATCTCCATAATCAGATTAAAATATATTTATTATAACGCTTTTCAATATTTTTATTTCCCGGCAGATCCGAAAACATATCCCGGGGCGTATCCGTGCAAATATAAAATATTATCCTCTTAATTTATTTTGTGTTTTATTTTCTTTTCTGATCTTCCAACCGGTATTCCTTCTTCTCCTTCTGATCCTCCAGCATATCCTTCACATTATCAATCATCGGGGCCTCCTTTACCGCCTTCCAGTCAAATTTCTCATCAAGTGGTGTTAACGCCGTTCCGGGGTCAAAAACCTGTTTATCAACAGGAACTGCATTGTAAGGGGTGAAATCGGGAATTGCAGTGAAGAAATCGGTAAAATCGTTGGCTGCTGCATCATATTGATTCAGGTAGGGTATTCCAAGAACGTTCCAGAAAGTTTTAAAAATGCTTCCAAAGCTGTAATGCACTTTCGAAACGTAGTTACGCTTAACATAAGGTGAGACAACCATTAATACACTACGGTGTGCATCTACATGATCGACCCCGTTCTGGGCATCATCTTCAGTGATCACGATGGCCATATTCTTCCAGTAAGGGGTGTGTGACAGGTACTCTACGATTCGCCCGACTGCCAGGTCGTTATCCGCCATATAGCTCTCCCTGAACGGATATCCCGCCTCAGGCCGTTCGTCAGCACCATGATCATTGGGAATGATTACGGTAAGGAGAGATGGCATTTCCACTTTGGATGCTATCCATTTTTCATTAAACTCACTGATAAACTGACCGATGCGGTACTGATCGGGAATTGCCATATTAAAAGTGGGGTACATTTTAGAGGTATTCGCAAACAGGGGCAAGGGGAGTGGAAAATTGACAAAGTGCTTCAACCCGGTTATTTTAAACGACTTATCATAAAATGAAGGTTCAAACATCACACTAAAACCAAAGTTATAGAAGTTAATCCTGTTCCGGTCAAGATGCTCCCACATGGAACCGGCCTCATTGTAATCTTCAGGGTAGATTGCCCCTGCGGAGCCGTTCATTCCGAGGCTTCCCGGCGCCCTGGATTTTGGATTGTAACTTCGGTTGCCGCCATAACTTGCAGGAACTGTCGACTCCACCCATTCATTAGGATAGGTATTGGTCAGCCAGCGATGGCCGTCGGCTGAAACATCCGAATCGACATAAAAATTATCGGAAATCGCGAACTGTGTGGTCATTTTAAGGTGATTGGGCATTACCGTTGCGTTCACAATTTTTGCTGTTTTTTTCCGGTTGGAGAAGGTTGCTCCCCGGCCATACCTTGCCAATGACGGATCGCCATCCCCCTTTTTGATCTGTCCGAAAATTTCATCGTACGTTCGGTTCTCCTTCGAGATAAAAACCAGGTATTTGATTGGCGAACTCTTTTCTCCTCCAAAAACAGGTATGGGATTATTCCCTCTCCTCTTTTGAACCGTCGCATAATCTTCAATACGATAATTATTTTCGATGACCTGTCTGGTTAATCCTGACAATTGTCTTTCGTCAGGAATATCCATAATGGAGACACTCCCTTTCATCAGATTGCCAATGTAACTTCCCTCTTTCCCCTCTGCAAAATTAATCCCGCCGTTGGGACCACTTCCGTAACCTTTGGCATTACTCACCACCAAAGATTTCCCGTCAGGAGTCGCCTCAACTTTTGCAGGGAACCAGCCCGTTGGTAGATGACCAATAACTTTCAGCGTTGAAATATCGATAACTCCAATGGCATTTACGCCCGATTCGGCTACATAAAGTCTTTTCTGATCAGGTGAAACAGTTAAACCAAAAGGAATTACACCCCTGAATTGCCTGAGTGCAGGATGCAGTTTAAGTGATATTTCTGCTGCAATGGTGTCTTTGAGGATGTCAATAACTGAGATATTGTCGTTTGTTCCGTTACTCACAAAGACATAATGATTGGTAACCGCAAGTGAATTAGGGCTTGAACCCCCTACTGCCGGAATTCCTTCTATGGCCTGACCGACGGGGACGCCGGTTTTAATCTTGGCCTGAATAGTGGGTTTGGCCGGATCATCCACCGAATAAGACCATACTGAAAAAGATTCAGGTACGTTTGGATCACCCAATCCCCGAACATCGAGCGAGTCGATCCTGATTCCCTTTTTCATCTCCTCAGTTCCAAACCCGAAAGGGGGAAAATCAAGGGCATTTTTAAAATCTTTCGTTGCTTCGATGTTTCCTATTTTGCTGTATTCAAACATCCCCACGTTGGCGACATAAACTTTTTGTCCGTCGGGCGACAGGATCACACCAAAAGGATACCTTCCTGTTTTGGCGCTTGAGATGATCTTTTTAGAGTGGGTATCCACAATAATCAAACGAAAGAGTGTCTGATCGACCGCATACAGATAGTGGCCATCCTTGCTTAGTTTCAGTTCGCCGATGTATCCGTCGGGTGATTTTTCGCCCGATCCCGAAACCGAACAGTCGACCGAATCAAGTTTCGCTCCCGAATCAACCGAAAAAAGGTAAATCTTATTCTGCTGTCCTCCTGACACGTACACAATTTTATTATCAGGAGAGACCGCAAGTCCCATAAAAACTGAGGCGAGCACACCCTTGTCGGTTGAAGGTCCGGGAGGAACCTGCAAAACAGAGGGATGATCCGATCTTATGTCTTTGATAATGGAGACTGAGATGGGCGAAGTACCCGAATTGGCCGTAACTGCAACCGTTCCGTCAGGGCTCAATGTCAATCCGTAGGGATGCGGGGCAACCACTACCGATTTTCCATAGGGCGTTATAAACCGGCCATTGGGAGTCACTGTTTTCCCTGATTTATTAATATGAGTGTATAAACTCCCTGACGGCGATGAGACCACGCTTAGTCCTGGTGTTGGTTGTTGCCCAGATAATTCGCTTATTATCATGCTAATAAGGAAGACAAAAATAAGTTTTAATTTCATGAAATCTGATTTATAAGAATCCGATTTTATTATCTTTATATCAATTATCTTTTCAGAATTTCAGTTTATCCTCAAAATCATCACGCAGGAAAAACCGGGTACCGGTCTCGCTGATTTCCATCCCAACGATTCCGATTACGATCAGTTTGACCAGTAATCGTTCCCCTTTCCACCGGGGAAGTTTTGCTTTGCGGGTAAATTGATTCAGTGAAAGATTTTGCTCCGATTCAAGTAATGACAGCAGCCGCTTCTCTTCATCCGAAAAGCGGATCAGGACACCCCGGGGATTTTTCTGCTGCTCCCACACTTTTAGCAATATTGCGGGGGCGACGATATTCTGATCATCTTTACGGATATAAACCATCCATTTGCCTTCGTCATTCTGTGCAAAATGAGGAATTTCAGTACTTTTGGGAATCACAATTTCCAGGACTGTCTTTCCCTCAATGATCCATTGCTGCGTCTGGAAATTGACCGGTGGTTTACTGTATAACTTTGCTGCTGCTTCGGCCATATAGTATTCTTCGTCCGATTTAACACCGGCCACTGAACCATTATCCCTGATCCCCAGCAATAAACGGCCTCCGTCGGCATTTGAGAATGCGACCATTGACCGTGCGATTTTGCGCGAATCGTTAATGCAATATTTAAAATCCTGCCGCTGGTGTTCCCCCTCGGCGATCATTTTGAATAATTTTAAGCTCATCTCTTGCAATACATAACTTTTTGCGCAACTTTTTTGTTTAAGCAACCGCCAATTTATACAGGGAGCAGCCAGCCGCCAGTAGCCAGTTGTCAGTAGCCAGTTGCTAGTAGACAACCTTCATCACGCACAGGGCACAGTCGAATTCAAGTCTCAATTCATTTTTCCCATCATTAAGTGAAAAAGGTTCCCTGAAATGATCAGGTTTGGTTCCGCCAAATTTAGGACAAAATCCCAGCTGGAACTTCAAACAATGTTTCATGGTCATGACTGTCTTACCATGATGATCCGAAGTCTTCTCAAATGCCGAATCCGGATTTTCGACACCATGCCGTTTAAAAAACTGCATGGCGAGCCGGTTACTGATATTCGCCTCATAACCAACTTCTTTTGCAGGGTAAGGATAATTATTTGGCACATTAATAACCTGATCAGGAGATCTTCCCTTGTGTTGCTCAGTGAGCAGGTCAAGCAGGTCACGTCTCATCGCATTCAAAACCGAGGCCTGGAAAAAATATTTTTCAGTTCCGTTGGTTTCCACCCCATCGACAGTATAGGTTGTCCCCCCGGTTTTTGAAAGCTGATCGGTGATGGTCTCTTTCGATTTAACAGGATCTCTGGCCGGAGTTTTAGCAATGGGCCAGTTTAATAATACTTCGGCTCCGGTTTCATCGCGGGCGCTAAGATCAAAACCATTTTCAGACTCCCTTATTTCAATGGTTACACCAATTTTTCTTACTGTCTGACCGGCATTCAGTTGCTGTTGAAAAATATGATCATGATTGCGGTAGACCGTCGCTCCTGGAAATATTCCGTTCATTTTGTCAGGATATACCCTGGTATTTTCTGCAATATTCACCTTAATGCCAATACTTTCACCCAAGCTGGAGATAAAAACAAGTCCATCGTTATTGGCAATTTTAATGCTGGTTTCAAGTTCAAAATAGCTTTGCGTCACTTTAGTCACCACACCAAGAGTCTCACCTAAAAATTTGGGTGAGGCAAAGGAGGTGATCTCTCTTGACCTCCCATATAAAAAATAGTCCGTGGCGCCCCGGTTAAAAGATTTCACAGGATTTGGCTCAAAGCCACAGGTAATTTTCCCAGATGAAGCGGCTTTGAATTCCGGTTGATCTTCCAAAAAAGCATCTATTTTCCGACGGTAACAAGCGGTGATGTTTTTTACATAATCGGCATCTTTTAACCGGCCCTCTATCTTTAACGATTGGACACCAGCCTCAGCCAAGGATTTAATCGAGTGGGAATGATTAAGGTCTTTAAGAGACAAAAGATGCTGATCGGCTGTAATTACCTTTTTGTGTGAATCATATAGCGTGTAAAGTTTTCGGCATGGCTGGGCGCAAGCCCCTCTGTTGGCGCTCCTTCCCCCGATTGCATGGCTCAGGTAGCACCGGCCG
>JAHEYS010000348.1 GCA_023251475.1 Prolixibacteraceae bacterium | reverse complement strand
CGGACGATACCCTGTTTCTCAATTTGTTTTCTACCCATATTAAATCCCGCACAGGATTTAAAAACAGATTTTAAACAGTTTATATCATAGTCCTTTGTGGTATTTACACTTTTTATTGTGCCTAACCCGAAACTGAAAACGAACAATACAACTTGTAAGTTTCAATCCTGAAACTGAAATGCTACCATCCGCTATGAGATAGATGTGCAATGGTTTTAAATATGATTTGGTAAAAAACGCATGCGAAAATTAACGATTAAACTAAAAAATCCGGGATTATTTCCCGGATTTTTTAGTTTATGAACAATATTTTATTCTCCCAGTTTTTTATACCTGATCCGGTGAGGGGTACTGTCGCCAAGCCGCTTCTTCTTGTTCTCCTCATATTCCGAATAACTCCCTTCAAAATAAAAAACCTGTGAATTGCCTTCAAAGGCAAGAATATGGGTAGCTACGCGGTCCAGAAACCACCTGTCGTGTGAGATCACCACGGCACACCCTGCAAAACTATCGAGTCCCTCTTCCAGGGCGCGTAAAGTATTCACATCAATATCGTTCGTGGGCTCATCGAGAAGCAGTACGTTTGCCTCCGATTTTAAGGTTAATGCCAAATGGAGCCTGTTGCGCTCTCCACCTGAGAGTACACCGCATTTCTTCTCCTGGTCGGCTCCACTGAAGTTGAAACGGGAAACATAAGCCCGGGCATTCAGCATCCGGCCTCCCACCATTACCTCATCTGTTCCTCCGGAGAGTACCTGGTAAACGGTCTTATCATCAACAATTGCCTCATGACCCTGGTCGGCATAACCAATTTTCACAGTCTCACCTACCGAGAAACTTCCCGAATCAATTTTCTCCAGTCCAAGAATCATCCTGAACAAGGTTGTTTTTCCGGCACCATTCGGACCGATCACTCCAACTATACCATTTGGTGGCAATACAAAATCTAGCCCCTCAAACAGCAGCCTGTCACCATAAGCTTTTGAAACACCGTGGGCCTCAATTACTTTATCTCCAAGACGGGGTCCGTTGGGAATAAAGAGCTCCAGCTTGTCCTCCTTTTGCCTGACATCTTCATTCAACAGTTTTTCATAAGCGCCCAGTCGGGCCTTTGATTTAGCCTGACGCGCCTTGGGACTCATTTTCACCCACTCCAACTCACGTTCGAGTGTTTTACGTCGTTTGGAGATCCCTTTTTCCTCCATTTCCATACGCTTTGACTTCTGTTCGAGCCAGCTGGAGTAGTTCCCTTTCCAGGGTATACCTTCACCCCGATCGAGTTCAAGAATCCATCCGGCTACGTTATCCAGAAAATATCGGTCGTGGGTAATGCAGATTACCGTCCCCTTATATTGTTGTAAATGTTGTTCGAGCCATTCGACCGATTCGGCGTCAAGGTGGTTCGTCGGCTCGTCAAGTAAAAGTATATCAGGTTGTTTCAGCAAAAGCCGACACAACGCTACCCGTCTGCGTTCACCACCCGAAAGTACTTTTACAGACGTCTCACCATCAGGACAGCGCAATGCATCCATTGCACGTTCCAGCTTATTATTGAGGTTCCATGCGTCGGTAGCATCAATTTTCTCCTGAAGAAGGGCTTGCCGGTCCATCAGTTTATCCATCACATCAGGATTCTCATAAACTTCTGGCAGACCAAACCGCTGGTTAATCTCCTCATATTCATCCAGGATATCAACAATCTCCTGTGCCCCTTCCTGAACGATACCCATCACCGTTTTGGTTTCATCAAGTACGGGTTCCTGTGATAAATGACCGACGGTGTACCCGGGAGAGAATGCCAGCTCGCCGTTGAAGTCTTTCTCAAGTCCGGCAATAATTTTTAAAAGGGTCGATTTACCCGATCCGTTCAGACCGATAATCCCGATCTTTGCACCAAGATAAAACGAAAGGGAGATATCCTTTATTACTTGTTTTTGAGGTGGGTAAGTCTTGCTCACCTTATACATCGAGAATATAATTTGCCTATCTTCTGCCATTGATTTTTTATTTGAATTGACTGGCAAAATTCGTATTTTTAATCAGATTTGACAATAGATTTCAACTTAATAAAAAAATCTGTGTGATTTAATTAATTTTCAATATATTAGTGGCATGTTTCAAGGATCAAAAATTGAATATAGCTGAAATTTCATTATTTTTGTTCAATATTGCCAAAAAATATGTAAAATGAGAAAACTGGCTTTTATAACTACCCTGATTGTGATTTTGCTGATCAGTATGGGTATTTACTGGAAATATTTCTTCACTTACAGCGAAGGTTACCGGGCAGGATTGCTTCAGAAGATCTCCTATAAAGGAAATATCTTCAAAACTTACGAAGGGGAGATGATCTTAAGCAGCGTTCAAAGTAATGCCAATGTAGCTATTGCTTCCGAAAAGTTTTTCTTCTCTGTTACAGATAAGGAGGTAGCGCTACAGCTTGAGAAGCTGCAGGGTGAAAATGTCGTCGTTCATTACACAGAAAAAAACGGCACACTTCCCTGGAAAGGTGAAAACACCTATTTTGTCGACAGTTTAAAAATCAACAATACCCCGGGAAAGGGTTTCCGATAAAGGCAACAATCAATAAAACTCCAATTCATTCACATGTCTACTCGTAATGTTATCCATATTACAAGTAGAAAATCCTTTTGAAATATCAATATGAAACGTTTCAGCTTGCTACATTTAATCCTCCTTTTCTGCTCATTTCTGACGCTTAATGGACAAAATATTGAAAAACGACCACTCACAATCAACGACTTCTCCTCATGGAAAGCCATTAACAATCAGGCTATTTCGAACAACGGAGAACTGATCTCCTTCGAGGTTAATCCTCAGAAGGGGAATGGGGTTTTAGTGGTAAAACCCATTAATTCGAAAAAGACTGATACGTTGTCCAGGGGGTATGATGCCCGGTTTTCACCCGAATCAGATTTCATTGTGTATAAGATAAAACAGCCGGAGGACTCCATTCGCAGCGCTAAAAAGAGAAAGGTAAAGAAGGAACTAATGCCAAAGGATAGTCTGGGCATTCTGGTTTTCAGCCGGAACAAGGTCTATACATTTCCCAATCTGAAACAATTCACGGTCCCGAAGGAAAATGGCCGGTGGGTCGCAATCCTCACCGATATGAAGAAACAGGAAAAGGTAGATAAGGAAAATAAAGATAATGCAGGGAAGAAACCAAACGAAGCTAAAGTCAAAAGTGCTCCTTTAAATGAGCTGGCAAGCCAGTTGGTACTGTTTCAGGCTTCTTCCGGAGATACTGTTTGTTTCCAGAATGTGACCGAATACTTCTATGCCTCGTCAGGCAAAAAAATTACATTTATCTGCCAGACAAAAGATTCACTTGATCATACTGAAGTGCGGGTTTTTGATACCGATAAACGGAGATGTGATGTCATTTTCAAACAGGACGGAACTGCAAAAAAAATTACACTGAATAAACAGGGAGAAAGAATTGGCTTTCTGTTTTCGTCCGACACGATCAAAGAAAAAGTGTATAGTTTATATTATGGATTACTCACTGCCGGCGTTCCAAAGGCCGCAGTTATTCCTGATGGACCGGGGTTACCTAAGAGTTGGTCTGCTTCTGAGAACGCGGATCTTTCGTTTTCAGAAAATAGCAGATACCTTTTCCTGAGTACAAACCGTAAACCACAGGCAGAACCTAAGGATACCCTTTTAGCCGATGAAAAACCAGTACTTGATGTCTGGAGCTGGAAAGACAAAGAGTTACAACCAGAGCAAAAATTAAATCTTGAAAAAGAAAAAAAACGGACTTACAAAGGGGTTTATCTTACAGAAAAAGAGAAGTTTATACAATTGGGGGACACCATAATCAGGGAAATCAGAACCATTCAAAAAGGGGATGGCAAAGTGGCCCTTGGGATTGATCAATCGCAATACAAACTTCAAACATCATGGACCGGCGATTCAAATGCTGACTATTACCTTGTCGATACAGAATCGGGTAGTAAACGAATGATCCTCAAAAACAAATCAATGGCGAGTTTGTCTCCTGCCGGCAATTATGTGATTTGGTACGATCCTTCCGACAGTACCTGGTTTGCCCGTTCAACCAAAATTGACAGCAATCAAACACTTAATCTGAGCTCCGCAATTCCGGTTTCGCTATGTGACGAAAGGTGGGATATGCCTGGTGAACCAAACCCATACGGAATAGCAGGGTGGTCAGAAAACGATCAGTTTCTGTATATTTATGACAGATACGATATCTGGAAGATTGATCTGAGTAACCCCGGCTCACCAGTCAATGCTACAAATAACTACGGAAGGAAAAATAATATCAGACTTCGTTACCTCCGGCTTGACCCTGAGGCAGAGTTTATCGACATCCGCAAACCGTTGATTATTCAGGCATTTAACGAAATAAACAAATTTGCAGGTTACTACAGTGCTGATTTGCAAAAGAGTTCAGATCCCCGGATGCTGATCATGAAAGCTGAAAAAATTGATAACCTCATCAAAGCCAAAAATGCTCCGGTTTTGATTTGCACCCGTGAAACCGTATCTGAATTTCCCAATATTTGGGCGTGCAACCTGTCGTTTGATCACCTGCGCCAACTTTCGGATTCCAATCCGCAGCAAAAGCTATTTGTCTGGCCTAAAGTAAAACTTGTAAAATGGACTTCATTTACAGGGGAAACGCTTGAAGGGCTGCTATATATGCCCGAAACAATAGACACGACCCTTAAATATCCGATGATCATTTACTTCTATGAACGCAATGCTGATTACCTGAATGCCTACACCCCTCCAACACTTACCCGTTCGACAGTTAACAGGACCCATTACGCGAGCAACAACTACATCGTTTTCATTCCGGACATTACCTACAAATCGGGGAATCCCGGTCAAAGCGCATTTGATGCAGTTGTGAGCGGTGCCCAGTTTGTAACCAATAACTTCCATTTCGTCGATCGGAATAACATAGGTATTCAGGGGCAAAGCTGGGGCGGTTACCAGACAGCGTGGCTGATTACCCAGACCAATATGTTCAAGGCGGCAATGGCGGGAGCTCCGGTAAGTAATATGACAAGCGCTTATGGAGGTATTCGCTGGGGATCAGGTATGTCACGTATGTTTCAATATGAAAAAGAACAAAGCCGCATAGGCGGCACATTATGGGATAAACCGTTAATGTATATTGAAAACTCACCCATTTTTTATGTGCCGAAAATTGAGACACCCCTTCTGATTATGAGTAACGACAACGATGGAGCCGTACCTTGGTATCAGGGAATTGAGCTTTTTACAGCGATGCGGCGACTGAATAAGCCAGCGTGGATGCTTACCTACAATGGTGAAGAGCACAACCTCAGAGCAGAAAGCCGTGCCAACCGCATTGACCTGACCATCCGCATGAAGCAGTTTTTTGATCACTTTTTAAAAGGGGAACCAATGCCCTCATGGATGTCCAATGGCATACCTGCCATCCGAAAAGGAAAGGAGACCGGATACTAAATCTGATCAATCATCAAGACAAATAATTGCGAAAATGGCACTCAGATTAATTTATGAGATTGGTGAATACCCCATTCATAAATCCTTCACAGCGCCGATACATCTTTTTGATACTCAAAAGAAAGAATATACACGCCGCTTCCGATTAGAACTTCAGCAGCCTCTTTTTGCTGCTTGATCCGAACCGTTTGGTTATTCAGAATATAGCTTTGGGTCGGATAGGGGAGAACCACCTTCGCAGTGCAACCAACGGGTACCTCTATTTTATATTTAAGGACATTGTTTTCCAATGACCAGTTTAACCTGATGGTCCCATAGGGCGTCTCCTTTGTGGTTTTTGCCCAGGTGACCCCTTCAGGAATCTGGGGATCGATATATACCTGCTGGTAACCGGGGTAGTTGTCATCGGGACGGATGCCCCCAACCGCCTGGTAAAACCACGAACCAATACCATTATAACAATTGTGTATCCGGCTTCTGTCGCCGGACCAGTGTTCCCAGGTTGTGGTTGCACCCTGATCAATCATGTAAAGGTATCCGGGATAATCCCTCTTTTTCAGCATGTTATAAAACAGGTTGACAGCATGGCTTTTAACTGCCCACTCTGTAAAAACAGGAATCCCGACCAAACCGGTAGCAAAATGTCCTTTTCGGTTTATTGTGATTTCGTCCTGCAATGAATGGACGACCTTCGTCTTCAACAGTTCAGGTACAATCTGCATTAACAAAGGATAGGTCAGATCAATCTGGGAACCACTGGCATAACTGCTTTTGTTGGGTTCATAAAATGTCTGATGAATCTGTTTCCGGAGCAGGACAGCTTGGTTGAAATATTTCGTGGCATCATTCTTTTTCCCCAGTTTCAGTGCAATCTTTCCCATTGTTTCCAAACATTGGGTGACAAAGCAGTTATTGACCAGATTAATTGAAGCTTTATTTTTCTGGTCGACCCCTTCCGGAGTGGCCCAATCACCCAGGTACCATCCCCTGTAATCAGTTTCGGGCCAGGGCTGCAGCATCCCTTCAGGAGAATATTTTGCAACATAACCCAGCCATTGCTGCATAAATGGATAATTCTTTTCCAGAATGCGGAGATCTCCATAAT
>JAHEYS010000347.1 GCA_023251475.1 Prolixibacteraceae bacterium | reverse complement strand
GCCGGCGTAAATAATGAACCGTTCTCCTTTATTTACTTTGGCGATCCACAGATCGGTTTAAAAACGGAATGGCCGCGTGTGATGCGAAAGGCTTACCAGCTATCTCCCGGGTGTCGTTTTATGCTCTATGCGGGTGACCTGATTAACCGTGCTGAAAGGGATATTGAGTGGGACGAATGGTTTAAAACCGGCTCATGGCTTTGCGCCATGGTTCCGCAGGTAATGACCCCTGGAAATCACGACTATGCCGGTCTGAAGGTTGATTCGCATTGGAATTCACAGTTTAATCAGCCTTCAAACGGGCCCGCAGGCCTTGACGGAACCTGTTTTTTTATCGATTATCCCAATCTGCGGCTGATCTCCATCGACTCTGCAGCTGGTTCTGAACTCAGTGATGAGAATGGATATCCACTCAAGGCACAAGAAGCATGGCTGGATTCTGTCCTCTCCACAAATAGAGCCAGGTGGGTAGTAGTGACCACACATCTTCCTTTTTATTCGACCAAGGATACCCGTGACAATCCGCAGTTGCGCAGACATTTCCAACCGATACTCGAAAAATATAACGTTGATCTGGTACTTACAGGACATGATCACTCTTACGGGCGCGGCAGGGCGTCAGATAATCCGAACATCAAACCATCTGTCGTTTATGTGGTCTCGGTTAGCGGTCCGAAACTCTATCCGGCAGGGACGAAAACCTGGATGGAAAAAAGCGGTGGCAATCTGCAGCTTTTTCAGGTGATCACCATTCAGGATAATCGCCTTTCCTATAAATCCATCACGGCAAATGGGAATCTTTTCGATGCATTCAGGATTGAACGACAAAGAAATGGAAAGAAGAGGTTTGTCGAAATGAAATCTGGTAAGGAAGAAATGAAAAATTAAAAAATGTCGGGACGGGGATTTTTATGCCTGATTTAAATGGTTGTGACCGTTAAAAAACTACATAATTAATGCGTAGACTCAAATTTTTTCATCCAGAAGCCAAATCAGATAAAATTGGTGGCTCCTGAATGTTATAAATCACTATTTTTTCTGTATATTTGTTAATATCGCCACCTTCTAAACTGAGATAACGGCGGTGCTGACGTTCGTTTTAAATTTTGAAATCACTCTCCAATACTTTCAGTGGAGAGGCCCTGAATTTTAGGGGTTGTTCTTTCGTACTGTTAAAACAAAACTTTACCTTTTCATTAGCTTTTTTCGAATCCTGTCGTTCAGTTTTTCAACCTAATCCAATTGCTTAAGTCCTGATTATCTTCTGCTACCTCCACGGAAAGGCGAAGATAGCAGAAGGTATCGTTCCTTTAAAATGGAGTGCGGACTTTAAAAAGAGGGGTTTGATACTTAGTGATCCCCTTTTGACATCTTCTTTACCGAATTTATCTTTTTTAAAATTTTTTGTAGTTGAATCATATTTCAATTACAGGGTAAACCGGTTTTGCAAAAATCTGATTGTTGAAATCTGATCTGAAAAAATAGTGTCTTATTAATTATTTCAATAAAATCTTGGTCTTAGATGGTACTCAGGAACAAACTTCCAATTTGGATGGGCGTTTTTAAAAGAGGTTTATTTATTAATAAATAATTTAATTAACTATGAAAAGAAGAATCTTTCAAATGCTCCTGATGGGTTTTTGTGTTCTTTTAATCAATAATGCATTTGCCCAGTTTAAAGTGAGTGGTGTTGTCAGGAGTTCCTCAGGAGAACTACTTCCGGGGGCGACTATTGTAGTGAAGGGGACAATGAATGGAGTAGTTGCCGATGCCGATGGCAGGTACGACATTTCGGTGCCTGATACCAGGTCTGTACTGGTTATCACTTTTGTCGGGATGCAAAGCCAGGAGATTACAGTGAATGGTAAATCTACCATTAATATTTCCCTGGCTCCTGTTAGTGTAAGCATGGACGAGGTGGTGGTAACCGCAATGGGCATTTCCAGGGCGAAGAAGTCGCTCGCCTATTCTGTGAGCGAAGTGAAATCGGATGACCTGGTGAAAGCAGGGAACACCAATGTTATGAAATCGCTCGACGGTAAAGTGAGTGGTGTTTTGTTCACCAGTTTGAGTAATGACCCTACTTCTTCGGTTTTGGTCAATATCCGTGGTACCACAGTGATGCCAACTACAGCCAGCGGAGGTGCCAACGTTGCCGTTAAGGGACAGCCTTTATATGTGATTGATGGAATCCCTGTCGGAAACCAGACATTTACCCAAAAAAACGGGGTTGATTTCGGGAATATCCTTTCACAGCTAAACCCCGAAGATGTTGAGAGTGTAACTGTGCTTAAAGGGGGTAGCGCCGGCGCCTTATATGGTTCTGAAGGGGGGAACGGCGTTGTCATGATCACAACAAAATCGGGGCAGGGTGGCAAAAAAGGGATTGGCGTTTCCTTTTCAACTACAGCAACAATGGATACCCCTTTCCAGTTTCTGGAAGAGCAGAAACTTTTTGGTCAGGGTGAACGTGCCTATGAGTGGCAGTATGATAACACCGATACCTGGGGTCCTACGCTTGACGGAACTTACACGGGCGATTTCTGGAATACCATAACTCAGAAATGGGATAATGGTCCGATGAGAGCCGCCCCTGAGAACAGGCTAAAAGCTTATCTCAATACTGGAAGTACGGTGACTTCCAATGTCAATGTCAGCGGGAATTATGATAAAGGTTCTTTCCGCCTGTCATTCAGTAATATGGGTAACAATGGTGTGATGCCAAATACGAAGACAAATCAGAAATCAATTACAATTGCCTCTGAATATAAATTGACCAATCAAATCAGGGTAACAGCCAACGCGAGTTATGCCCGGACTTACTCACCCAATAAAGCCAATGTTGCCGGCGATAACAGCGTCTTAAACAGTCTTCTGTACAATTTCCCGGCAAATCTTCAACCCCTTGCAGATATGAGGAATTACTGGATGACCGGTTTTGAAGGGATACAGATGAATGGCGCCATTCAAAAAGACAACGGTATTGATAAATCTGAAAATAACCCATGGTGGACAACTTACGAAAAGATTAACCGCTTTACACGCGATAATTTCTTTGGTAAGATTCAGTTAGACTGGCAAATCAACAAGGCCTTTGCATTGCTCTTACGTTCAGGTATGGATAATTTGGTGGATAATTATGAGTATCGCCAATCCTTTGGCCAGACAGCGCTGGCCAGCAGGGGATCAAGCGGCGACGGTATGTATCAGACCAATCTGGATAAGAGTTTAAGTTTTAACTCTGATGCGATTCTTTCATTCAATAAATTATTCGGAAAATTCGATATTACTGCTGTTGGTGGCGTAAACTATGCGTACAGTAATTCCAATAATTATGCCGTAACGGCAAATGCCCTCTCTGTTCCCGGGTTATTTTCCATGGCAAATGCCTTCCCCGGAAAACTTACCGCCAGTTATGGCTGGGGGGCAGGTCCCTCTTACAGCGTGTATGGAACAGCTGATTTTGCCTGGAATAAACAACTCTTTTTAGGTTTTACCGGCCGTAATGACTGGAAGGGAAATCTGAATGAAGAAAAAATTAATTACTTCTATCCCTCTGTTTCCCTCTCCTGGATGGTTTCAGAAACCTTTCACCTGCCAGAGCGTATCAACCTGTTAAAAGTTCGCCTGGGTCTGGCCAATGTCGGTAACGGTTTGACAAAACAGCGTCCAATTGATACTTATGCCTTTGAATCGCCCGACTGGTCATCCACCGTGAAAACGGCTAATATCAGCGCCACTTTAGTCGACCCCAATATCAAGCCAATGTCATCGGTTACCAGGGAAGCAGGTATCGATCTATGGATGTTCGATAAGCGGATTCAGTTTGATTTTACCTATTTTCAGAAAGACCAGAACAACCAGTTGGGGAGTATTCCGGTTGTCCAGGGGACAGGTTTCACTGGAATGACCACCAATATTGGGGATGTAAGAAGCAGAGGTTTTGAATCGGGACTGACCGTCACTCCCATCCATACCATTGACTGGAACTGGGATTTTACGGCTACCCTTACCCACTACCTGGCCCATATCCAGCGTCTTTCACCGAAATTTTCAACTGCCGGTTATGTTTTTGTCGGATATGGTGCAAATATGACAGTGAAAATTGCTGAAGGGGAAGAGATAGGAAACCTTTATGAACAATGGCCAATTGTACGGGTGCAATCAGGCAAATACGCGGGTATGGCACTTTTGGATGGCGAAGCCGGTGAATTTCAAAGGTCATCCGACGAAAAGGACCGTGCACAGTTGGGTAATTACAACCCCAATTACCTGATGGGTTTTAATACCACGTTGAGGTATAAACGGTTTTCACTGAACCTTGTTGGCGCCCTCCGTCTTGGCGGTAAGTATATCTCTGTAAACCAGAAATATATGGATTCAAATGGCCGCTCATTCGAATCTTTGAGTTCCGGTGGTGACAACAATCCGTACTGGAATGGCGGCCGTACAGCAGAATTTGGCGGTCATCCGTGGCCTGCTGCCGGTTCCAGCATCTATGCAGTAATCAACACCAATAATGATAATCAACGTACAGACTTGGTTGATGATGCAGGTTATGCCAAAGGTGTGTTCCTGAATCCGAATTTCTCAGGGACTACACCCACAGACGCCGATTATATTGTTAATGGCGCCGATCTTAATAATACATTCTACCAGTTCGCATATAACAGCTGGGGAGATTGCGTATGGAATTTTTCATCAACCAGGGTTTACGACGCGACTAATTTTAAATTAAAGGAGGTCTCGTTGACCTACTCACTTCCAAATTCGATTACGGGCAAACTTAAAGTCAATAATGTTAATATCTCATTGATTGGAAGGAATGTCTTTCAATGGAATGCTTCAGGCCGCCATGAAGATCCGGAATCGGCTTTCGACGGTACCGGTACCGACCAGGGTGTTCTAAGGGCAACCTTGCCAAGTGTCCGTTCTCTTGGATTCAAACTTGCATTTGATTTTTAATGGCCTACTTTCATTTTAAAAATATAACAATAATATGAAATCATATCTAACAATAGCGGTTGCAATTTCATTGCTTATGGGAGTTATATCCTGTAATAAAGATGATTTAAGGCAATACGATGCACTTCAGCAAAAAAATGCGGTTGAGTCGTTGAATGACCCTTATCTTTTATCTTCCATTATTAAGAAATCTTCCCTTTTCTATCAGGATATGGGTTTCGGGGCAAGTAAGCTTCCGGGGGCTGTCCAGTACTGTGAAAGGAATTACCAGGGTGGAGATAATACCTATCAGGGATTTAAACAGCTTACTACTGATATGTATACCGCAATGGATATTTTGAAATTCATTGATGCTTCAATTAAGCTGGCTGATGCGCGCGGCTCAAAAGTCCACGTTGGTATTTTTACCACATTCAGGGTTCTGTTGTTTTCATTTATGACCGATTTTTATGGTGATGTTTATTATAGTCAGGCACTGAAGGGGCGCGAAGGGATTCTTTATCCTGAGTATGATAAACAATCGGATATCTATACAGGTCTTTTAAAAGAACTCGACGGGGCAAATGCAGCTATTTCGGGTGGGACAGAATCGATTAGCGCCACCTATGATCTGATGTTCGGAGGAGATAAAACACAATGGCTTAAGTTTTGTAACTCACTTAAATTAAGATTATTAATGCATGTATCTGCAAAGTTGCCGGATGCCGCTGCAAGAATTGCTGCCGTTGCCGGATCTCCGTTATTAACCGATCCGGCCGATAAAAATGCCTCTATCGCTTATGTAGGCACCAGTGCTGTTAACTCATGGATCGGAGGGGCCAACAACTGGGGTAACAGTGGTGAATTTTAAAGAAGAAGGCCAAGCAAGACCTTTGCCGACAAACTGACTTCTTTAAACGACCCCCGCGAACTGGTCTGGTTTGCGCCGATCGAAAATCCATGGACGAATATTCCGGAAAAACAGGGCGTTACATTTACCACGACAGATCCAAACGGGTTTACCTACTCCTCCACATGGGAATATATTAATTATGTCAATCCTGATCCGGTAATTGAGGCGCTGAGGGTTGCCCAGAAAGTTAACATTCTTGATTATGATAAAGTATATGCAGGCTTTATTTCCGGGATGAATGGTGACTTTAAAAATGGGAACGGTCACTGGAATACGGCTGCCGGTGGCGCTTACGGAAACTTCAAGGTTTCGAAATATTCCAAATTGTTCCAGCAAAATTCCCATGCACTTTTGAGGGCACAGATCATGAACAAGGATGAGGTGAACTTCAACCTTGCCGAAGCTGTTGTTAAAGGTTACATTTCAGGGAATGCAGACACCTACTACAGAGCTGGTATTACCGCCTCCATGCAACGTTGGGGTGTGAGTGCAGCTGCTACTGCAACCTATCTTGCCCGGACAGATATTGCCTTACCTGGTGATAATGCAGGGAAACTTGCCATGATTGCCGGGCAGAAATGGATTGCACTTTTCACTGTGGCTTCTGAGGCATATCTTGATTTACGCAGAACCAGATTGCCGAATATTTTCGCTGAAGGTTTGTTAGGGACCTATACCTTCCCAAATCGTTACCGTTATCCCGGTAATGAACCTGGTCAAAATGTAACAGCTTATAATAAAGGAGTC
>JAHEYS010000346.1 GCA_023251475.1 Prolixibacteraceae bacterium | reverse complement strand
TTTGCCACTCATCAATTAATCTTGGTGCTTCACCTTTAAGTAACAATGAAGGCTTTGTGTCGGCCATTGCCTGGTAAGACGCCGAATTATCCGGATCTTGCATATACAAAATGCTCTTTGCCGCAATAGATGCAGTACGTGTTTTTCCGCACCATTTGGCTCCCTCAATCAAAACGGCTCCCGATGATTGTAATGCAATTTGTAATTCCTGATCACACACGCGCAATAAATAAGGTCTTTCACTCATAATTTAGGTGATACTAATTTTATGCAAATATAGAAAAATTGGATGTATTTCAATTTTCACTTCCGGATTTGGCAATGATTTACTTCCCAATTCGGCATCATTTTACTTCCTGATTTAGCATTATTTTACTTCCTGATTTGGAAAATGCAACTTGAGACGATAACATACAATCTTCGCAACCAAACGAAAGATTTGAAAATAACCTTTGCGCAGATCAAACCCAACTTTAAAGAGAACAGGTAATCACCTCCTTATTGCTCATAAGGTCTATGAATTGAGAGCCCGCTTTTAACCGGAGCGGGCTCTCAATATTTTACCTTTTAACGGAATTAATCGTCCGGTAACCGATTAACTTGTCGTACCTGGAGGCAAAACTGCGATAATAGACAAAGAGATGATAGTCGTTTTCAGTTTCTACATGGCTCCCTTCCAAAAGGGTATTATCGATATGGCTGTCCCCGCTTTGAATATAAACATACTGGTAATCATAAAATCCTTGTTTTAACATGATTGACGCCTCATACCGTTTCTTCTCAAAATTCCAGTTCATCTTATTTACCGGATTGCAGTGCCAGTCGGACAAACCACCAAAAACAAAGATATTCCCTCCCAGCAACGGTTCCGCCATTTCAAGTGTAAAATGGACAATCAGATAGTCCGACTCCAGGTCAGGATCATTGGCCCGGTCATTTTTAATCAGGTAGCGACCATTCAGATCACGCTCAGACCGGTAATCACCTCCCCTTTGTACCTGATCCGCCAATAATGTGACATGGTATAAAGGATTGACATACTCGATATTTGCTACATGCAACCCATTTATCCGTATATTCTTGGCATCAAAATTCCTGAATTCATTTCCACCAGGGAAGACATTCTCGCGACTAAGGTCATAACTTAACAGATTATCCCTTACAAATAAAGGCTTAAGATTTGTCAGACAATTGTCCGCCCGTCCATTCTGCATCAGCACCACCTTCACCTCCGTGCGTGGATCCTGAATACGCAACCGGGAATAATCAATATTGAAATCAACCTCCTGATCACGCCCTTTGAACCCCTCAAAAGTCGAGTTCCGGACCTCTCCACGAACGGCTGTTAATGGCTCTAAAACATAAAAACGGCGAGTAAGAACCGGGGTGTCTTTGTTTGCCTCGTCATAAACTGACAGCAGATAATTGCCTGAAACTAAAAACCTGACCTGATCATTGGGAAGGGTAAGCAGATAATTGGTATACTTTACCGTTGTATTGATCGATGCCGCATAATCGTTAACGGGATTTTCAATAAATCCCTCCATATATTCAGCCTGCAATATCCTGGATGGGTACCACTCAGAATCACAGTGAGTTATTGTATAATAAAAATTGGAAACACCCTCTGAAAGTTCATCGAATTTCAGGTGTAGCCGCTGATCAGATCCCAAATCAATAACAGGTTGCGAGAACTCCCACCCTTCGCGGAAAAATTGTACCGACCGGATGTTCTCACGGTAAATACCATTGGTCATAGGTGACACCCCTCCCTTCGCCAAAGCCTTGCCACCCATTGCAACAGCAATTAAAAGGGTCCCCAGGAAAATAAATTTCTTCAGACTAAAGTAAAACAGCTCATTCCTTACTGACATAACTTTCTTATTTTTGGATAATATACACAGTTTAATCGTCTAAAGTCTGAATCGCTGATTAATCATGACCTGGGTTTTTCCCGTTATCCTCCAAATGATGATACCAGTTAATCACCAGGGCGACCACCTGATTGTAATTTTTCACCCCCTCTTCGATATGGTTGGTCTTGAGATACGCATTATTTGCAGCTGTTTGTACCTGATCAAGTGTTTTGTTCTGTAATCCCTGCCAGTGACTTCGCTGAAAACGCAAATCGAGGATCACCGGTTTGTCAATCATTCTGACATACTCCTTAACATCCTTTAAATGTGATGCATCAGACAGGAAATAAACCAGAAGGTTCACATACCCTGAATACTGAAGACGCCGGTCATCTGAAGTGGTACAAACCACAAATGCGGCAAGATTGGCTTCCGCCTCGTTGGTAATTCCAAACTGATGCGCTTTCTCATGTGCCAGAACATAAGGGTATTCCATCGGAAGGAGGTAATAATTCAAATGGATCTCATTAAAGAAAGGTCCGAAATAACCGCTTACCCCCGATTTGGCAAAAAATGAACTGAACAACATGGTTTTTGGCCGGCGTGAACCATTGGGATAATTAATACCAAGAGCTTTGCTGTTTTTACGGTAGGACTCCTCAACCAGCCTGTCAATCGTTGGATAATCGTCAGGCGAAATCGGATGATAACTCGAGTTGGTGTGGACAATAATGGTATCGAGCAAAGACCTGAATACCGTTTCGTCAGCCTTTTGTCTCTCCCAGCCAATGCGTGTTTCAATCCTGGGGCGGAAGTAGTTAAAACCCCAGATAAGATAGAAGAAAGTGTAGAGCAAGGCCAATGTCCGGGCAATGCGCAATCCCAGCCAGCGCCATTTTATTTTCCTGAAAACAGCCAGAATCAATCCACAAATAACCAGTAAAATGGTCAAAACCCAAAAAATATCCCATAAGGAAAATGGGATTCGGCTACTCAGCCAGGAGAACAATTTTGCGATAAAAGGGTAAACTCCATTGGTATAATAGTACTCAACCTGGGCCGAATAGCCAGCTGCAATGTTTACCAGTGAGAAAACCAGCATCGCAAGTATAAAAGGCCATGTGTTCAATAAAATGATCCGTAACCTGGTCTTGAAATCCCTAATATTTAACTTTCCCATTTATCATTAACTTAATACATCCGGTACGTGTAAGTAGCAGGAGCAATATGATGTCTCATATTACATCTTAGCGTCTTCGATTCTCCTATATAACTCTTTTGTCTCTCGCAGAGCCGCCAGGTCGCAAAGTTTTATTTTTTAGCGCCTTAGTGACATTTTTAAGCGTTATCTGTTTGGAGGTGGAGTTTCACAACTCCCGGGCACTTTGCGTGGTACAAAAAGAAAAATCGCATTAGTTTAAAATATACGACACTAAATTATTCTTATTACTTACTTAAAATATAACAAATCCGGATCCTTCAGGTTTCCGTTCAGATGCGAATTAAACCTAAAATTCCCTCATCCTGTTCTCTGTCCAACGAAATTTAGCGGGAAACCGCAAAAAAATTCTCCGTAAAACTACAAAATGATTAGCAATGTTTAACTTTGAGGATGATGAAGGAGCAGCTTAAATTATCTGAATTAAACGGACGGGTAAAAAAAACCATTGGAGAGGCTTTTACGGCCCCCATCTGGGTGATTGGTGAAATTTCAGAGTTAAAGATGAACCGCAGCGGCCATTGTTACCTGGTACTGATCGAAAAGGAGGAGAACGGCGACGCCATCATCGCCCAGGCAAAAGCGACAATCTGGTCCTATACCTTCAGAATGCTGCGACCTTTTTTTGAATCAACCACGGGGCAACAGCTCACCGAAGGACTTAAAGTATTAGTCAGCGTTTCTGTTGAATTTCATGAATTATATGGCTTTAGTCTAAATATCCGCGATATTGACCCCACCTATACTTTGGGGGATATGGCACGCCGGCGAAGGGAAATAATTGTCAGGTTACAAAATGAGGGGGTATTTGAGATGAACAAGGAGCTGTCGTTGCCGTTGGTGCCTCAAAAGATTGCCGTAATTTCTTCCCCGACAGCTGCCGGCTATCAGGATTTTGCAGATCAACTAACCAGTAATCCTGCCAGGTATTGTTTTCACCTAAAACTATTCCCGGCAATTATGCAGGGGAATCAGGCAGAATCGTCGATCATTGGTGCGCTGGAGCAGATTTTCCTTTATGAGCATTTCTTTGATGCAGTGGTGATTATCCGCGGAGGAGGCTCCCAGGCTGACCTGAGCTGTTTCGACAATTACAACCTGGCCTATTACATCACCCAGTTTCCATTGCCGGTAATCACGGGGATCGGCCACGAAAAAGATGATTCAATTGTTGATCTTGTTGCCCACACACGACTTAAAACCCCTACTGCCGTAGCAGAGTTTCTGATCAGCGGAGTTGCTCAGTTTGATGGCCATCTCGATGAACTGAGACATCGTTTTGTTGATAAAATTGAAGAATTGCTGGCCGAATCAAAAAACGGTGTTGAACAATTTACCCGCAGGATCATCCCGCTCACACGCACAAAAATCGCCGTCGCCAACAACCGTCTAAGTCAGACAATATGGAAATTAGATAACAATGTAAAAATATTCATCCAAAATCAGGACTATCACCTGGAAAAAAAGGAGGATGCCCTGAGACAGGAATTCAGAAATTTCACGCGTCAGCAACATCGGGAACTCGAAAAAACCACAAGATCACTCTTTTCAACACTCCGTCTGATCACTAACCTTAGCCACGATCAGCTCACACGAAAGATACAAAAATCTGAAAATATGGCCAGAAAAATGATCTCTGAAAACAGGCACTATCTTGAGCTGTCATCTCAAAAAGCGATGCTGACCGATCCGGATAAGATCCTGGCAAGGGGTTATTCAATAACAACCTATAATGGCCATGCACTTAAAAACACCGATAAGTTAGAACAATCGGCGATCATAGAAACGAGACTATACAGGGGTAATATCATCAGTGAAGTAAAAACCATCATTAAAGAAAATTAAAAATGAACATCAGTAAAAAAAGCGTGTCTTACAAAGAGGCGATTACAGAAATAGAAGAGATACTTAGCAAACTTGAAAACAATGAGTTGGACGTTGATGAACTATCCGAAAAGGTCAAAAGAGTTTCTCAGTTGGTTACTTTATGCAAAGAAAAACTCCACAGTACGGAGGAGGAAATCGATAAAATTTTAAAGGAGATGGATAACAATTATAAATAAATTGGATATAATAAATTTTTATGAAAATAATCATTTTATACTATATATATTTATTGTAATTTTATACCCCTTAATCACTGAAAAAATTACTCGATGGCTGAATCAAAAATTGATTTTTCGTATGAAAACCTCCATTTTTCTTGCGAAGGCGACAAAGACTGGGTTGAATCCCAACTAAATCAAGTACTTAACCGCATCCCTGAACTTAACAGGTCTGAGCTATTTGTAAAATCCGGAGACGAAAAACTCAATTCTGCTCAGGAAATTACAGAAAAGCAACCTGTGGCCGAGAAAAAAGAGCGGTATAAACGAGGTCGAAAATCAAAATTGGGGACTATCCCTGCAGTTGAACAATTCTCCGGAGACCCCCTGTTTGAGTTTCTGAAAGGGAAGAATGCAGAGAAGAATCAGGTGAAGAAATTTCTTGCTACCGCGGTTTACCTTCACTCTCAGGGGGTGGAAAAATTCTCGACACCTATGGTCTCAAAATCACTGAAATCGGCCCGCATCGAGAAGCTGCTTAATGCCAGCGATTGCCTGAACAAAAATGAGAAAAAGGGGTTCTGCATCAAGGATGACAAAGAATTTGTGCTCACGGAGTCTGGCATCCGATCGATAATCGGAGGCGCCGAAGAATAATAAAAAAAACCGCAAATTCTGCGGTTTTTTTATATCATCCCAACTTAAGCAATCCTATCGTATTTATCTACCGGCATCCTTGCCACTTTGCGTGGGTACTAAATAAAAATCACACAAGGGCTAAAATGCGCCAGGTATATGAATTGCCAAATCAAAAATCTTAAGGTTCTAAATATAAGACAATAAATTATCTATATTACTTAAGTTCATCGCTCCAGGTCATATATTTTACCTAGAAACCAACTGACACTCCCGCCATAAAATTAACTCCAGCCTGTGGAAAATAGCCATCC
Organism: Prolixibacteraceae bacterium; assembly: GCA_023251475.1. Classification (GTDB taxonomy): domain Bacteria; phylum Bacteroidota; class Bacteroidia; order Bacteroidales; family Prolixibacteraceae; genus JAAFHB01. The sequence goes on along the minus strand of JAHEYS010000346.1, from coordinate 563 downwards.
ATCTTGTTTCGTTTCCCTTCATAATAATAGGAATAGACCCAGGCATTGCTCTCATACTGCTGGTCAAAAATATTATTTACGAGCAGATTAACCTTCATTTCATTAAAAAGCCTTTGCTTTATCTTATAGTCCACCTTCAGGTTATTAACCAGATAAGAATTCAGCTTCCGGTCAGTGCTTGCCGTATTGTCGATATACTGCCTGGCGACATAATTGGAGAGAAGTCCGAATTCCAGCTGATCACTTACCTGGTACGAAAGGACACTGCCCGCAGTTAGACGAGGGGCAAAAGAGAGATCGGTTTTACCGATCAAATTGCTCTTTAGTCCTCCGTTATCCCAGTCCTCGACATATTCCGTGAAATCGCTGATCCTGTTACGGCTGATCGTAGCGTTCACATTCCAGCGGAGCTTTTTGAGAAATTTAATCCCGGCCATCAGTTCGGCTCCTGCCCTGTAACTCTTATCCACATTGGTCATTATTGGTGAACCCACATCATTGATCTGCCCTGTGAGAATCAGCTGGTTGCTGTAGCTCATGTAATAAAGGTTGACCCCAAGCAT
>JAHEYS010000345.1 GCA_023251475.1 Prolixibacteraceae bacterium | reverse complement strand
TATCGGTGATGTTCGCGACTACGACAGCATTGAAATGGCCATGCGTGGCGTCGATTACGTTTTCCAGGCCGCTGCATTAAAACAGGTGCCATCGTGTGAGTTTTTCCCTTTGGAGGCTACAAGAACCAATGTTTTTGGCACCGATAATGTAATTAAGGCTGCCGTAGCGAACAGGGTAAAAAATGTGATTTGCCTGAGTACTGATAAAGCGGCTTATCCAATCAATGCTATGGGGATGAGTAAAGCGCTGATGGAAAAAGTCGCCGTAGCCGAATCGCGGAATATACCAAATGATACCACAAAAGTTTGTCTCACCCGGTATGGAAATGTGATGGCATCCCGGGGCTCGGTAATTCCATTTTTTATTGACCAGATTAAAAAAGGTCAGCCCATTACCGTGACTGATCCTAACATGACCCGTTATCTGATGTCGCTCGATGAAGCTGTTGATTTGGTCTTATTTGCCTTTCAGAACGGTAACCAGGGAGATTTATTTGTTCAAAAATCCCCCGCCTCAACCATCGGTGATCTGGCACAGGCGATCATAGAACTCTTTGATGCCCCGAATCCAATCCAGGTCATCGGGACCCGGCATGGGGAGAAGCTTTACGAGACATTGTGTACACGGGAGGAGATGGCTAAGGCAATTGATCTGAAAAATTTTTACCAGGTACCTGCCGATAACCGCGATCTGAATTATAGTAATTATTATGAAAAAGGGGATTTAAAAGCGTCTGTATACGATGATTATAATTCTCACAACACGACCAGGTTAAATGTTTCACAGGTAAAAGAGAAACTTCTTTCTCTTGATTATGTCAGGGATCAGATCAGCCAGTTTAAAGGTTGAGCAATAAAAAGTTGACTATGCGGATACTTATTTTAGGCGTTTCAGGTTTGATAGGTCATAAACTACTTCAGGAATTAGCCACTGATTTGGACGTATTTGGAACGCTTCATAAAACGAAGAATCAGTACGGTAACCACCCGTTATTTTCAGGTGCAAATATTATTGCAAATGTCAATGTGCTTGATTTTGAGGTTTTAAAAGGGGTGCTTTGTGCTGTAAATCCTGATGTTATCTTAAACTGTGTTGGAATAACGAAACGAAAAATTGACGTATTAAATCCGTTAATCGCCATTAGTGTCAATGCCGCTTTTCCCCATCAGTTAGCTACTTGGGCGAAGATCAATCAGAAGCGAATCATCCATTTTAGCACTGATTGTGTATTTGATGGGAAAACCGGGAATTATAGTGAAGAGAGTTTAACAACTGCCGAAGACCTTTACGGGAGGACAAAAGCGATGGGCGAAATAAGATATGACCATACGCTAACGATCCGGTCCTCCTTCATCGGTCAGGAATTATTCGATAAAACCGAGTTGCTTGACTGGTTTTTAGCACAGCACGGCCAACAGGTCAGCGGGTATAAAAACACATTATATTCAGGTGTATCAACCATTTTTATGGCCCGGGTAGTAAAAAATGTCATCCTGAATTTTCCATCCCTGTCGGGACTGTATCATTTAGCTCCCGACTACCCAATTTCGAAATACGATTTACTCTGTTTGGCAAAAGAGGCTTTTGAAGTGGATGTTGAAATTATCCCGGAGGAGAAGCATATTCATCGTCCGACATTAGACGCTTCGAAATTAAGGGATGAAATAAAAATGAATGTCCCCTCATGGGAAATGATGATGCGCGAATTGGCCGAAAATAAAGGGTTTTATACTAATCCTCAATTAAAATAAATATAAACCATTATGAAAGTAATGACAATTGTCGGCACACGCCCTGAGATTATAAAAATGAGCAGGGTAATGGCTGAGTTGGAAAAATATGTGGAGCATGTTTTAGTCCATACGGGACAGAATTATGATTACGAGTTAAATGAGATTTTCTTCGAGAATTTAGGGGTTCGTCGGCCGGATTATTTTCTTGATGTGGCGGGTAAAAATGTGGCCCATACAATTGGTAATGTGATTTCACGGTCAGATGATATTTTTGAAATTGAGAAGCCCGATGCCGTTTTACTTTATGGCGATACAAATAGTTGTCTGGCCGTTATATCGGCTAAAAGGAGAAAGATACCTGTATTCCATTTTGAAGCGGGGAACAGATGTTTTGATCAGCGGGTACCAGAGGAATTAAACAGGAAAGTATTGGATCATTTAAGCGATATTAATTTTCCACTTACAGAACACGCCAGAAGATATTTGCTTGCAGAGGGGATTAAACCTGATACCATCATCAAACCAGGCTCTCCTATGAAAGAGATTTTAGACTTTCATGCCAATGAAATTAGTGCCTCCGATGTTTTGTCGCGACTAGAACTTGAAGAAGATAAATTCTTTATCGTAAGTTCACATCGGGAAGAAAATATCGACTCTGAAGAGAATTTTAATGATTTGCTCGATTCATTAAATGCAATTGCCGATAAATATCAGTATCCCGTAATTGTATCGACCCATCCCAGGACAAAAATCAAACTGGAGAGTCTGAAAAGAACTGATTTAAATCCTTTAATTCAATTTTTAAAGCCTCTGGGATTTTTCGACTACAACAAATTGCAGCAGAAAGCTTTCTGTGTAATCTCCGATAGCGGGACCATCTCTGAAGAGTCATCCATTTTAAATTTCCCGGCCATCACGATCAGACAGGCTCATGAAAGACCTGAAGGGATGGATGAAGGAACGTTAATAATGAGCGGACTTAAAAGAGATCGGATTTTAGAATCGATTAATATCGTAATTTCGCAATTTTCCAAAGAGAGACGAGTGACAAGAATTGTTGCTGATTATAATGTTGATAATTTCTCGCTTAAGGTAGTACGTGTGATTGTTAGCTATATTGACTTTGTTAACAGGACCGTTTGGAAGAAATAAAACTTCTGAAAATGAAATTATTGCGGAGGAATCCGATATAACAAATTCAATTAATGAAAATTCTGATTGTAAGCCAGTATTTTTGGCCCGAGGAGTTTAGAGTAAATGATTTAGCGCTTGATTTGATTGATAGAGGTAATGAAGTTACTGTGCTGACCGGAAACCCAAACTATCCGAAAGGAAAATTTTACGATGGTTATGGTTTTAAGTTTAAAGTTGAGAACTACCTTGGAATAAAAATTTACCGTGTTCCGATTCTTCCCCGCGGAAAAGCATCCGGTTTTCAGCTGGCAATGAATTATTTGTCTTTTGCCATCAATGGCTCAATCTTTGCCATGTTTTTTCGTAAAAAGTTTGATGTCTCCCTGGTTTTTGCAATTTCCCCCATCACCGCCGTCTATCCTGCATTGGTTCATAAGTTTTTATACAAGAGCAAAGTGAATTTGTGGGTTCAGGATTTATGGCCTGAAAGTGTAAGTTCTGCCGGGAAAATTAATTCCACCCTGCTCACAAAGTGGTTAACAAAAATGGTTAAACAGATTTATAAATCTTCAGATAAGGTTCTGGTTCAGTCAGAAGGTTTTATTCAATCGGTGGAAGGGAAAGGGGTTACTAAAAATCAACTTAGATACATCCCCAATTGGGCGGAAGAGCTCTATAGCGACAGGTCAAAAATATACAATGAAAAATTCCGGCAGGTTGTACCAAAAGGTTTTAATGTGCTTTTTGCAGGTAACATTGGTGAAGCACAGGATTTTGACTCAATTATTCAGGCGGCTGAATTAACCAAAAAGTATCCGGGAATAAAATGGATCATTATTGGCGATGGGCGCAAGAAGTCGTGGGTTGAGACCGAAATTACCAGATTAGGGTTAGAAGAAACCGTGTTTCTGTTGGGGAGATATCCCATGGAGGACATGCCAAGTTTTTTTGTTCATGCCGATATCATGCTGCTGAGCTTAAAAGATGAAGAAATATTTTCAATGACGATGCCCGCCAAAATTCAGTCGTATATGGCATTTGGAAAGCCTGTTGTTGGAATGCTGAACGGAGTTGGCGCTGAGGTAATCCGAATTGCCGATTGCGGTTATGTGGGGAATGCCGGCGACTATCAGATGTTGGCGAAAAATGTTATTCAGGCTTACCAGCAGGAACCTGATATTCTGATCAAAAAAGGGATTAATGGGAAGAATTATTATAATCAGAATTTCTCCCGGGAAATTATAATCGATAATCTGGTAAATATTTTTCAGGAATAATACGATGGGTTCAATTCTGATCACTGGTAACCATGGCTTTGTCGGGAGTAATCTTACTACCGCCCTAAAAGAACACCATCGTATTTATGGATTGGATATTGATTCATCTCAAAAAGCCGGAGTAATTAAAACATTTGGATGGAATGAGCTGGAGCAGATTCCCCCGGTTGATCTGATTATCCATCTGGCCGGCAAAGCCCATGACACCGGAAATAAATCCTCCGGAAAGGATTATTTCGATATTAATGTTGGTCTGACCGAGAAAATATTTCAATATTTTCTGACTTCCCATTCAACTAAATTTATCTTTTTCAGTTCGGTAAAAGCAATTGCAGATACTGTTTCCGGAGATTTCCTGACTGAAGATGATGTATCAGATCCCCAAACTGAATATGGCAGATCGAAGCTGGCTGCCGAACATTATCTTTTAAATCAACTCAGGCAGTCAAATAAAAAACTTTATATTCTTCGCCCCTGCATGATTCATGGTCCCGGCAATAAAGGAAATTTAAACCTCCTTTATCAGATTGTCAATAAAGGGATTCCCTGGCCTCTGGGTTCGTTCGCCAATAAAAGGTCGTTTACCGCCATTGACAACCTTAGTTTTATCATCAACCGTTTTATGGAACAGGATATTGAACCGGGTATTTACCAGGTTGCAGATGACGAGTCTATTGGGACCAATGACCTGATCAGGATGATTTCGCAGTCAAAAGGGGGGAAAGCAAAAATCTGGCATATAAATATGGGGTTGATCAGACTCGCCGCACGAATCGGGGATATTTTGCACTTACCATTAAACAGTGAACGACTTAAAAAACTTACAGATTCATATATCGTTTCAAACGAAAAACTAAAAGGAGCATTAGGTATTCAACGGATGCCCCTGACTGCCAAAGAAGGGATGTCTAAGACAATAGACTCATTTAGAACCAGGTAAAAAAATATTAAATATGATTTTTATTGATATTAAATTAGACACCGGGAAAAATCACATTGGATATGCTGACAAATTTTGATCTCGGGAACTTCATTAAGACGTTTGTCACCAAACGGGAGGAAAGTCTGTTAGCTCAGGATTTTCATAAATATTATAATGAATTATGCCTTCGGATCAATAATAAGAAAGTGCTGATCATCGGGGGAGCAGGGACCATTGGTTCTTCCTATATCAAAGCGATCCTAAAATTCACTATCACAAAGCTGGTGGTGGTTGATATCAATGAAAACGGGCTCACCGAACTGGTGCGCGACCTGAGAAGTTCAAACGATTACAATATTCCAGAGGATTTTATCACTTATCCGGTAAATTTTGGTGATCAGGTATTCGAAAAAATCTTCCGGCACCACGGTCCGTTTGACATTGTGGCCAATTTTGCTGCACATAAACATGTTCGCAGTGAAAAAGATATTTTCTCCATCGAGGCAATGATCGAAAATAACGTGTTGCGTGCCCGCAAACTGCTTGATCTGCTGGTCGATTTTCCGCCGGAACATTTTTTCTGTGTCTCGACAGACAAGGCTGCCAATCCGGTAAATATTATGGGGGCCAGTAAAAAGCTGATGGAAGAGCTGATTATGGCCTATTCCGATAAGTTGCCGATAAAAACAGCACGTTTTGCCAATGTCGCTTTTTCAAACGGTAGTTTACCCCTGGGATTTTTGGAACGGCTGAATAAAAAGCAACCCTGGTCGTGTCCCCGTGGTATTCGCCGGTTCTTTGTCTCACCACAGGAATCGGGAGAATTGTGTCTGTTGGCCTCTGTTATGGGTGAATCGGGTGATATTTTTTTTCCAAAACTTGATGAAGACCGGGATATGATCCCCTTTGATCAGATTGCAATGGATTTATTAAAAACACTTGACCTTACACCCGAGATCTGCAATTCAGAGGAGGAGGCAATAGAAAGGGCATTGCTGCTCGGTGAATCTTCAAAAACCTACCCTGTATACCTTTTTGGATCAGATACATCGGGTGAAAAAGCCTTTGAGGAATTTTTTACCGAAAAGGAAGAATTGGACAATGATACATTTATAAACATGGGTGTAGTAAAAAACTCAAAAAAAAGGGGTGTCCGCGAGATTGATGAGATCTTTGAACAACTACATTTGCTGTTCGAATCCAGGGAGGTGACCAAAGCTTCAATTGTTGATATTCTAAAAATTTATTTGCCAAACTTTGGACACATTGAAACTGGGAAAGGACTTGACTCGAAAATGTAAATGACATTTATAAAATTTTATACCGGATTACCGCAGATCTATGTTCCTTTGCATAAAGGAAAGATTGCATTGCCCCCGGCCAAGGCACAGGTTGAACCGGCATGGAAGTGTGGTTCTGTAACTTCCGGGAATCAATCCCCTTTTATCAAATAATTATCCTTCGCAGGGAGGATCCATTGATATGACCATTGAAAAAAACGGAAAGCCAGCCAACCTGACCTTTGCCAAAATAAAAGTGAAAACAATATGTACAAGCATTTTTTCAAACGTTTAATT
>JAHEYS010000098.1 GCA_023251475.1 Prolixibacteraceae bacterium | reverse complement strand
TTTTAAGCGCTGATCCCAAGACGGTTGAGAATCCGGTCCAGATTCACAAGCTGACCTATAACGAAGCCGCTGAACTGGCCTATTTTGGAGCTAAGATTCTTCATCCGCGAACTGTTGAACCATTATCCGCTCCCCATATTCCCATCAAAATTTTCAATATTTATGGTGTCCCTGATGTGACGAATCCATTATCGGTCGTGAGTGCAGAAAAAGTTGTCACCAATGGGATTGTGAAAAGTGTAACCTACAGTGAAGATTTTGGCATTCTGAAACTCAAAGGATCAGGTGTCGGGGCAAAACCCGGAATTCTGGCTAAAGTTACCACTGCACTTCACCATGCCGGAATCAACATCAGCTCGGTGCTTACTTCCCAGATATCCATTAATATTTTAATTGCAAAAAAAGACCTCAGCACTGCCTACGCAGTTGTCAGTGCGATTGAACTACCCGTTGTAGGAAGGGTCCAGATTATCGAAGATATCGCCGTTGTGGCAGCCGTTGGAAACGGAATTGCTGAAAATTACGGAGTTGCAGCCCGCATCTTTACCGCACTGGCAAAAAACAGTATCAATGTTCTGATGAGTTGCTCCGGCGCTTCACCGATAGTAAGCTATTTTTTAGTGAGCGTGAATGACCGGATTGCTTCTGTCAGGGCAATACACCACGAATTTTTTGAAACAATTACTCCGTTATGATAGTTAGTTGTCAACAGATACCATGGAGATAACTGAAATACCAGAAACAACTGAGACGATAAAAACAACAGAAACAATTAAAAACAACAAATTATGAGTACAAATACACCGAAATTCGAAACATTACAAGTGCACGCGGGTCACACCCCGGATCAGGATACCCTCTCAAGAGCGGTCCCAATTTATCAAACCACATCCTACGTTTTTAAAAATGCCGAACATGCAGCGAATTTGTTTGGTTTAAAGGAGTTTGGGAATATCTACACACGGTTAATGAACCCCACCACCGATGTGTTCGAAAAAAGAATTGCCGCGTTGGAAGGTGGAGTTGCTGCACTGGCTGTTTCATCGGGTCACGCTGCCCAGTTTATTGCCATTACCAATATTGCAGGCTCGGGAGATAATGTCGTCACTTCACCCTATCTCTACGGAGGTACCTTTAACCAGTTCAAAGTTTCCTTTAAAAATCTGGGTATCGATGGACGGTTTGCCGCCAATCTTGACCCTGACAATTTTGAGAAACTGATTGACAGCAGGACAAAAGCGCTTTATCTTGAAACCATTGGAAATCCCAGTTTCAACGTGCCCGATTTTGAAAAGTTTGCTGCTTTGGCCAAGAAGTATGACCTCCCTTTGATCGTTGACAACACTTTTGGTTGTGGCGGCGCCCTTTTCCGCCCGCTTGAGCATGGCGCCCATATTGTGGTTGAGTCTGCCACAAAATGGATTGGCGGTCATGGATCATCGATCGGCGGTGTGATTGTTGACGGTGGTAATTTTAACTGGGGAAACGGAAAATATCCAGGTTTTACCGAACCTTCTCAAGGGTATCACGGTTTAAAATTCTGGGATGTCTTCGGAACGGATGGTCCGTTTGGAAACATCGCTTTCATCATCAGGGCGCGCGTTGAGGGATTACGCGATTTTGGCCCCGCGATCAGCCCTTTCAACTCTTTTTTATTGATCCAGGGACTCGAAACACTCTCCCTGCGCGTTGAACGCCATGTTCAGAATACCATTGCACTTGCAAAATGGTTGCAGAACCATCCCAAAGTTGAATCGGTCAGCTACCCGGGACTGGAAGGCGATGAAAACTTTGAACTGGCCTCGAAATATCTTCCCAAAGGGGCCGGGTCAGTACTCTCCTTTGTCGTGAAGGGTGGGAAAGAGAAGGCGATCCAGACTGTTGATAATCTTCTATTGGTCAGTCATCTTGCCAATGTGGGCGATGTCAGAACTTTAATTATTCAGCCATCGGCAACCACCCATTCCCAGTTAAGCGAACTTGAACAAATCAGCGCCGGAGTTGAACCGGCCGGATTACGCGTTTCTGTAGGAATTGAACATATTGACGATATCATTGCCGATTTTGAACAGGCACTTGATAAAGTCTAGCGATAGATTACACCAATTTGCAGCTGGCATTTTGCAACTGGCTTCTGGCGATGATCATTCTTACATTATATCTCTTGTTTCAATAGAAGTTTAGGTCCGTTTTTAGGAGATGAAATATAATTCAGAATGATAAGCAGGCGCGAGTCGCCAGTAGCCAGCCGCCAGTTACCGGTTTCCGGAATAATGCAAATAATTTGTTTGAAACAGAGGTAGCGCACTTCAAAAGTGTGCTTACCTTTGTTCCCGTATTAAAAATTTAAAAACTTTGTCATGCCTTTAAATTTGCCTGATGGTCTTCCCGCTATAGACCTGCTGATGAAAGAGAATATTTTTGTAATGAGCGAATCCCGCGCAGCACATCAGGATATCCGCCCGTTGAAAATTATTATTCTGAATCTGATGCCTTTAAAGATAGCGACGGAGACCGACTTATTGAGGCTGCTTTCCAATTCACCAATTCAGATAGAGATTGATTTTCTACAGATTGAGGGGCATATTTCGAAAAATACCTCGATGGACCATCTGAATACTTTTTATCACACCTTTTCGGAAATCAAACAGAACAAATATGACGGGATGATCATTACCGGAGCACCCGTTGAACATCTCCCTTTTGAGGAGGTCGATTACTGGAAGGAGATCTGTGAAATATTTGACTGGGCCGATCATCATGTCACCTCGACCATGTTTATTTGCTGGGCTGCCCAGGCAGGATTGCATCACCATTTTGGAATTCCAAAATATCCGCTATCCAAAAAGATGTTTGGTGTTTTTGATCACTATTGCTCTGATAAAAAACTTCCGATCTTCCGCGGCTTTGATGATGTATTCAGGGCGCCCCATTCCCGCCATACAGAGATCCATGCTGATGATATTCGTAAAATTCCTCAGATTGAGCTTATTTCTTACGCTGATGATGCAGGTGTTTATATGGTGATGGCCAATAAGGGGAAGCAGTTGTTTGTCACAGGTCATCCTGAATATTCGAGAGGAACGCTTGACCGGGAGTTCAAACGTGATTTTGAAAAAGGGCTTCCCATTGATCTTCCCAAAAACTATTATCAGGAGAACGACCCCTCAAAAGAGCCTGTACTCAGCTGGCGGTCGCATGCCAACCTCTTGTTTCTCAATTGGCTCAATTACTATGTCTACCAGGAGACCCCCTACGATTTGCACGATATAAAATAAACTGAGCAACCAAAAGTGACCGGGTGACTTTTCATATCCTGAACAGTCACCCGGTCACTTTTCTGCCATAGTCAGACTTTCAATATTTATATCCCCCATATATTAATGAAATCGCCGTTTTTATCGGTTATAACGGCGCCATTAATGTTAATAACGCCGTTTTCAACGATCATTTTCATGATATTTGTTTTGAATTTGCCGTTTTAATTATTGCAATCGGCAAATTCATCGTTAATAATTGCGAATTTGATTATGGAAAGGCAGGGCCATGCATCTTTACCTATTTCATATCTGTTCTTTTATTTTTTTTTCGTTATATTTACTAAATAAACAATTTAAATTCAATATTATGACGACTCCGTTCAGGCTGTTAAATCAGTAAAAACGGTGTAAGCTTTAATGAATCAGTAGTGGAGGCTTGGACTCTTAATCAAGCCTTCACTATTAATACCTGCTCTTCCACCACATCCTGAGCCGTTCAAGAATTTTCTGTTCAGTCGGATTATTCTGCGGGGTATAAAACCGTTTGTTTTTGATTTTCCTGGGTAGAAACTCCTGATCCACAAAGTTCCCCTCGAACGCATGGGCATATTTATATTCCTTACCATATCCAAGATCTTTCATCAGTTTTGTGGGGGCATTGCGTAAATGGAGCGGTATTGGAAGATGTCCCGATTCACGTACTTCGGCCAATGCTGCATCGATCGCTTCATAGGCAGAATTACTTTTCGGAGAGGTGGCAAGATAAATAGCGCATTCCGATAAAATAATGCGCGATTCGGGCATTCCGATTTTATGGACCGCGTCGAAGGTATTTTGCGCCATCAGAAATGCATTGGGATTAGCCAGTCCAACATCTTCGGAAGAGAGGATCAGCAAACGGCGGGCAATGAATTTAACATCCTCGCCACCCTCGATCATCCTTGCAAGGTAGTAAACGGCCCCATCAGGATCGCCGCCACGGATACTTTTAATAAAGGCTGAGATGATATCGTAATGCATCTCCCCGTTCTTGTCGTATAATGCCAGGTTTGCCTGCAACCTGGAGGTAACCAGCTCGTTGGTGATTATAATCTCTTCACTTGTCTCAGAATTGAGGACAATCTCCAGTACATTGAGCAGTTTACGTGCGTCGCCACCCGAGAAACGGAGCATTGCTTCGTACTCTTTGACGACTATTTTGCGCTGACTGAGTTCATAATCTTCAGTAAGGGCACGGTTTAACAGGATCAGCAGGTCCTCCTTTTCGAGTGATTTAAGGATGTAAACCTGGCAGCGCGAGAGTAGGGGAGAGATGACCTCAAAAGATGGATTTTCGGTAGTCGCCCCAATTAACGTAACCAGACCCTGTTCCACAGCTCCCAGCAGGGAGTCCTGTTGGGCTTTGCTGAACCGGTGGATCTCGTCGATAAAAAGGATCGGATTGGGAGAGGTAAAAAAGCGGTTGTTTTTTGCCTTCTCAATCACCTCCCGAACATCCTTTACCCCTGAGTTAATGGCGCTCAGGATATAGAACGGACGGTTTAATGAATTTGCAATGATCTTGGCCAGTGTTGTTTTCCCAACTCCGGGTGGTCCCCAAAGAATGATGGAGGACAGGTTCCCCGAATCAATCATTTTTCGCAATACAGCACCCTCCCCAACCAGGTGTTTCTGGCCGATGTACTCATCCAGATTTTTAGGTCTTAATCTTTCTGCCAGGGGTTGATTTGACATATTTTAATTGCAATATCTTTTAATCACGTTATATGCTTCGGTGAGCCCTAATTCTCCGGCTTTGCTTAAATCGAGCGATCCGCCCTCCATATCTTCAAGAAAGATCCGGGTTAACCCCCGGTTAAAATAGGCTTCGGCAAAATCGGGTTCAAGCTCTATTGCCTTTGAGTAATCGTTGATAGCTCCCAGGTAATCCTTCTTTTTTACCTTCGTATTTCCCATGTTGAACCAGGCAAAGATAAACTTAGGATTCATATAGAGAATTGATTCGTAGTCTTTTATGATATCCTCATAATCAAGTACCTTTTCTTCTTTCGGAGCATCGGCTGCGGCTTTGGTCCCATTGATACTCAGGGTGGTTGGCTCAGGAAGTAGCCCCGGCATCCGGATATAATCGACCCTTTTCATCATCGTATTGGCCCTGCTGAAATAAGCAAGGATATTGCGTCCGTCGATTTTAATTGTACGGTTATAATCTTCAATTGCCTGATTATAGTTTTTTAAAAGTTCATAGTATAACGCCCTGTTAAAATAGGCATCCGGATTTTTCTTGTTGTTTTGTATTGTTTTATCCCAGGCGGTAATATTTTCGTTGTATTCCTCGCCCCTCCACCCTTCACTTCGGAGCGGTTTATTGGTAATCAGCATAAATGGATGGTTGTGGTTTTTGCGGTTCAGCGCATCAATCTCCATACTGTAATACTGTAACCGTTCATAATCAACCGAATCTTTGTGAAAAATGGAAATAATAAATTCAGGCTGCAGTTCGATTTTTACATTCTTATTTTGAACCATTCCTCTTGTGATCTCTGTTTCAGTAACTTCGCCGCCATCATTCACAACTATATTCCGGCGTGCGCGCTTCTGGGTAACGGGACCCTTGTTATCTTCCCGAATAACTGAAGCAGAATCTGCGGCGGCACCCTGTGATGGATTGTTTTGAGCCAACGGGGAGGTCTGACCCGAAGCTGCCCCACTGGCGGCAGCTTGTTTTCCCTGTCCGTTTTGCTGATTAACAGGTGGTTGATTTGCCTGTTTGTTCTGACCCTGCTGATTTGTGGTTTTTTGATTCTGAGTTGGTGGCTGGAGTACAAATCCGTACATGCGTCTTTGTTTCTCCTTTTCCTGCTCAGCATCAAGCCGTTTTCTGAACTGTGCGAATTTGGGATCAAGTTGCTCGGCAACAGCAAAATCTGCCTCAAATCCCGGAATCTTCAGGGATTCTTTGGCAATTCCCCGGTTCAGCCAGGCAACCGCGATCTCGGGATTCAATTTAATCGCCATATCATAATCGGGAATGGCACCCTGGGTATCTTCAAGTTTATGTTTGACAATCCCCCGGTTTACAAATGCCTGTGCCATCTTGGGGTCAAGCCTTATACAAATGTCATAATCCTTTAAAGCGCCTGCATAATCCTGTTTTTCGAATTTTGCGATCCCCCGCATAAGGTAAGCTCCTGAAAAATGGGGCCTTATTTTAATTGCAGAATCACAATCTTTTATGGCACCTTCCAGATCATTTTTCATCTGTTTTGCCGAGCTTCTGTTCAGGTAGGTATTGGCAATCAAAGGGTCAAGTTCAATTGCTTTTGTGTAATCGGCAATCGCGCCATCGAGATCTTCTATTGCAGCTTTGGTAATTCCCCTGTTATTATAAATTGCCTGATCATCACTTTTATACTCCAGTGCCTTTGAATAATCATTTAAGGCCTCCTTATAATTTTTAAGCTCATAATTTGCCATTCCGCGGTACATGTAGGCTTCAGGATAAAATGGTTTTATTTCCAGGGCTTTATCGTAATCATTCTTGGCACCCCTGAAGTCATCAATATAGTGTTTTGCCATTCCCCTGAAATAATAAGGTTCGGGGAGGTTTGGCCGAAGTTTTATTACTATATTTAAATTTTCAATGGCGCTTACATAATTCCCGAAATAGATCCGGCTGCGTCCAATGTAAAAATACTGATCAATATTGAGTTGCGGGAATGCAGACAATGTGATGACCGTAAAAAGGAGTATCGAAAAAATTTTCTTCATCAGAAGTTGAATAGCATTTTATAAGTTAGCAAAAATAGCAAAATAGTATTTGGAGTTGAATGGTTGGTTTTTAATTTTATAATAATAAAGTATAAAGCATGTTAATTAGATGTGAATGGTGCCTTTCAGATGAACTTTATCTTCAGTATCATGATCAGGAATGGGGTGTACCGGTTCATGATGAGCAGAAATTATTTGAGTTTCTGATTTTGGAAGGGGCTCAGGCCGGGTTGAGCTGGTTAACCGTTTTACGGAAGAGGGAAAATTACCGCAAAGCTTTTGATGGTTTTGATGCGGCAAAAATTGCCGGTTATGATCAGCATAAGATGTCAGAACTGCTTAATAATAACGGGATAATCAGGAACAGGCTCAAGATTGAGGCCTCGGTTAAAAATGCACAGGCTTTTTTGGCAATACAGGAAAAGTTCGGCAGTTTTGACCGTTACATCTGGGATTTTGTGGATGGGATGCCGGTTCAGAACAGGTTTAAGTCGTTGAAGGAGTTACCGGCAGAGACTGAAACATCGCGGACTATTTCAAAGGATATGAAGAAACGGGGATTTTCATTTGTGGGGCCTACAATTATTTATGCCCATATGCAAGCCACAGGGATGGTCAATGATCATATCATTCATTGTCATCGTTACCATGAGCTTGGAGGAGTTGCTCAGGATTAGAATTCAATCAGTCGTTAAGCGGATGAATCAGAGTAATTCCCCTTCGTCAAAATTACGTCTTTCGGTTACATAACCTTCTGTATCTGTAATAAAGATATGGCGTACCTGGAAAGAGTCCCTGATAATAAACTCGTAGGTGTCGTCAATACCTGCCTTTTCGATAAAAATTGAACTCATGATTTGTCCGAAAGTCTCCAGTTTTTCACGGATGGAGGGTTGGAGCATATCAATTTTGAAATTAGTCTCTGTTTTGGTCCATTTTCCCGATTTTTCGAACCAGGCAATCATCTCGATACCATTCACACGGAAGATTACTTCAAAGTGACCATCTTTTTCCTTGGACCACTCAATATTGGTAGCTTCCGGGAATCTCTGGTTAAAAGATTTCAGCATGGGTTGTCCGGGGGTGTTGGGATTAATCCGGAATACATATTTAAGGATAAAATCTTTCATGTGAAAATTATTTGTCTTTTAGCGGCCACATCGAACCCTCATTAATTTTCATGCTCATTGGCGGGCCATTGCTTATGAGGGTTTCATTATGGTTTTCTATTTGAGACGGTTTTTTCCCAAAAAGTCACATCAGGTCTGTTTATTAATCCTGTATATAATGTTGCTTGTAAAGGAAGGCGACCCTGTCACGTGCCCGTTTAAGTCTCATTTTGGTAGCACTTTCACTTATTTTTAAGGCGGTCTGGATATAAGCGATGGGTACGTTATCAATATAATGCATGGTAAGTAAGGCTTTTTCCTCCGGGTGAACGTACTCGAGTATTTTCATCAGTCGTTCACTGTTAATCTCTTTTTCGTTCAGTTCATCGATGACATCGGGAAGTTCATGCTGACTGTTCCAGTCGGGGTAGTTCATCTTCTTTTTTGTCCGCAGGAACTCTATACAATTATTATAGGTGATGGCATAAAGCCATGTGGAGAAGTTGGATTCACCCCTGAAGTCAGCTAAACGCTCAAATACCTTGCAAAATATATCCTGAACAAACTCCTGGGCAAGTGTTTTATCTTTAAGTAAAGAATAACATTTGTCGTATACCTTTTCGGAATAACGGTTGTAAAGTACTTCGAAAAGATTTGTATTATGCTCTTGCTTAATAAGTTTGATGATTTCTTTATCTGAATAATCCTTCACAGAATTTTTTATTGCCATATTTTTGATGGGATAAGATATTCAAAATTAAGATTTTATAATTATTCACCCGTCAAAATTAAAAAAAAAAACTCAAAATATTGTGACCTCTACATTGGTTTGCGTCTAAACTGTGTATTTTAAGAATTGAAAAACATTTATTACTTTAAATTTTATCTTCAAGATTATGAAAAAGGGATTATTAAAACTGGTTGCTTTTAGTGTTTTAGTTGTTACATTGGCTAGTTGTGCCAAAGCTCCTCAAGTTGAAATCGATGCTGCTAACGCTGCTATCGAAGCTGCAAAAACTGCAGGTGCTGATCGTTATGTTCCTGAATCTTTCAATGCTGCTTCTGAAGCATTAAAATCAGCTGTTACTGCAGTTGAAGAGCAGAATTCAAAATTTGCTTTATTCCGTAACTACGATGCAGCTAAAACAACTCTTGCTTCTGTAAATACACTTGCAAGCAAGGCTGTTGAAGAAACAACTGCTAAGAAAGCAGCTTTAAAAGCTGAAGTTACTCAGGCTCTTGCCGACATCGCTGCAACTATCACAGCAAACAAAGAATTGCTTACTAAAGCCCCTAAAGGCAAAGAAGGCAAAGCTGCTGTTGAAGCAATTGGTCAGGAAATCGCTGCTGTTGAAACTATTAGCACTGAAGTTACTGCAGGTCTTACCAACAACGAAGACATCTTAACACTTTCTGGTAAAATCAAACCAGCTGTTGAAAAAGCAAAAGCTATCAACACTGAATTGACAGACGTTATTGCAAAAGCAAAAGGTGGTAAGAAAAAGTAATCCGAACCAGGATTGAAAGACTTAAACCCCCGGAAGCTTTTCCGGGGGTTCTTTTTGAAATAAATTTCGGGAATTCCCGTATGAACATTCCAAATAAATTCAGATTTTTCAGTTTCTTTGCTGACCGCTTTGCGGGGTTTGTCTTTTGGAATTATATCTGTTACGAATGAAACTTGGTTGGAAAAAACGGTTATTTGTCGTTATTGGAATTCTGTTTTCTGTTTTTGTAATTGTCTACATGGTGCTCATTTTAACAATGGATAAGCCACCGCTTAAAGAATTTAAGGTATGCCAGACAATTCTGGGGAAGGCAAAAAGAGCCAATGCTGATGTTTATGCCCCTGAATATTATACTGCCGCTGAACGAAAGTATCAGTCAGCACTTTTTGAATGGAAGATTCAGAACGAAAAAGTCTTCTTCCTGAGAAATTATTCGAGAACTAAAGAGCTGATTCTTACAGCTACCTTGAAAGCAGAAGAGTCGAATGCATCATCGGGAGTGAATAAAAATTCTTTAAAGATGAAGTACCTGCAGGAGATCGAATTACTTAAGCATAAATTGGATAACTACCACGATATATTTATCCATCTTCCCCTTAAAGTCAGCTTAAGGAAAAATTATGAGTTTGGTAAACTGTCACTGGAGCAGGGATTGAATGCCTTCAGCAGTGGAGATATTATGCTTGCCACCAAACGACTTAATGAGGGTAAAATCAGGATAAGCATTGCAGATAAGGAGGTTAATGAACTGCTAAAGGAATATTTCAATAATTTTTCAAGATGGCAGGGTTGGGCATCAGCAACGATTCGGCTTTCGGCTCAGAACAACTGCTATGCCTTCGTTGTTGATAAGATAAAGCATAAAGGTTATCTCTATAATAAAGGGAAATTAAACAAGGAGTATGATGTTGAGTTTGGCCGGAACTGGATCGGAGACAAACATTACGCCGGCGATAAGGCAACTCCGGAGGGGATGTACAAAGTAATTAAGAAAATGGGTAACGGCGGCTCTAAATATTATAAGGCAATGTTGATCAACTACCCAAATGATGAGGACTATGCTTCATTTAACAGCAAGAAAAGACAGGGAGTATTATCCAAAAACAGCAGGATTGGCGGTTTGATCGAAATACACGGCGAAGGTGGAAAAGGCGCTGACTGGACCAGCGGTTGCATTGCCCTGTCAAACAGTGAAATAGATGAACTTTTCAGCCGGGCTCCTGTCGGGATGCCGGTAACTATTGTGGGATCTTTAATGTCACTTTCAGAATTATTAAATTAATATCATAAAATGGAAATCGAAGAAAAGAGTAAGTTGTCATTTTTTGGCATTGTAAAATGGATAATCCCGGTATTTCTATTGACCATGTCTGTAATGATGATTCTTTTTACCCCTGCCTTTCAGGATAGTGCTTTCAAATTGAAATCATTATTTGCCGGTTCTTCGGATTCTGAAATCAGAACTCCCGATGTAATCCGGAAAATGGAATCAAAATCACGCCGAAATATCAGTTTGATCGCGGATAAACTTGACAAACTGAAACCGGTAAAGCCATATATTGTTGTAAATACTACCGGCAACCGGTTTTCGCTCCGTGATATTAATGGTGATACCATTCGAACCGGAGCTTGTTCGACAGGTAAAAATGAACTGTTAATTGCCGGAAATAAGCGGATCGTATTCAAAACACCCAAAGGAATCTTTACCGTAAGAAACAAACAACAGAACCGTCCATGGGTTAAACCCGACTGGGCTTATATTGAAGATGGATTACCTATCCCGTCGGCAAGATCAGCCGACCGTATAGATTATAGCACACTGGGTGATTACGCCATGGAAATAGGTGATGGATATATGCTTCATGGTACCCTTTATCAGCGGTTTCTTGGTTTACCTGTCACTCATGGCTGTGTCCGGCTGGGAGATAAAGACCTGGAGGTTATTTATAATACGTTGAGTAAAGGTTCGAAAGTATTTATTTATTAAAGCGTTAAAAATGAAAAGTAAAATAGCTTTTTGGATCCTCACCATCGTTTCATCCATTATCGTTGTCTATATTCTTGTGAATACTGTTGTTCAACCCGTATTTACAAAAAACCCATTGCCTAAAGTAATTGTCCGCACTACGGGCGAAAAGGAAAAGGGGGGGAAGGGTGAAATTAAACCGGACGAAGATACCATTTCCCCATCGGAAGGGTCCGGCAACAGTAAGGAGGCATGGAGCAAATTCATTGAAAACAGGAAAAAAGAGGTGTTGCTTCAATCCCGTCTGACACTTGCGAACGAAGATTCAATGTATCTGGTACTTGATCTTGTGAAAAATGTCGCTATCCTGGAGATCAAGGGAATTTCGTTGCACGAATGTCCGATCGTCAAAGCGACAATCAGCAATTCCATTAAATCGTATCCTTCAGATGGGTTATTGAACTGGATGGCGGAACCTTTCAGCGTAAAACATATCGAAGCTACCATCCCGAAAATTCAATTTATCGAGAAAATTGCACCAAAGGATACCCTGGAAGCCAATAAAATGGTGGTTGAACCTACCCTGGCCAGGTTAGGAGATGTCTGTATCGTGATGGATTTTGACCGGAATTTAAGGTTGGTGATCGGGCAGAGTGAACAACCGGATGAAGAGGGCGCAAAACTGATATCCGCTTTGCGTAAAAAATATAATAAGATCGAAATTTCGCGATCCATCAATTCACTGACAAAATTTAACCGTGAACCGGTCAAACCTCAGATTGAAATTGTACTTCCTAAGTCGGATGCCACAATTTTTTATAAGGCACTTCCGCTTAATCCCCGGATGATTCTGCGAATGTAACGGGTCAGATATATTGTTGTCTGCTGTTATAGATTGATTCAGCAGATCAACCGGAATCTTTAAAATAATAGTTTTAAGGATGGATAAAGTTTTTGAAAATTTGCAGCATGTCTTCGCAACACCCTTTCAGAGTTCGGTGCTGGTGTTTGCGTTAATCCTTTTTATCATCCTTCTGGCTCCACTGTTATTCAGAAGAATAAAGGTCCCTGGAATTATCGGATTGATCATTGCCGGTGTGATTATTGGTCCGCACGGGCTGAACCTGATTGCCAAAAATTCGGCAATCGACCTCTTTTCGACAATCGGTCTCCTTTATATTATGTTTCTGGCCGGACTTGAACTGGATCTGAAAGGGTTTTCCAATTACAAACACAAAAGCCTTGTATTTGGCTTCTTCACCTTCTTTGCCCCTTTAGTCATCGGATATCCTGTCTGCAGGTACCTGCTTGAATTTAGCTTTGAGACGAGTTTTCTGGTTTCAAGTATGTTTGCAACTCATACTTTGGTAACCTATCCAATTGTGAGCCGTTTGGGCATTTCAAAAAATGAAGCGGTTGGAATAACAGTGGGGGGGACCATGTTAACCGACACAGCAGTATTGATAATTCTGGCCGTTATAAGTGGATCTGTCAATGGCGAGATTACCCTTAATTTTTGGATTAAATTCTCAATTTCAGTTTTAGTATTTCTTTTCGTCGTTTTATTTCTCATTCCTAAACTGGCAACCTGGTTTTTCAGAAATTTTGAAGGAGAGAAGAATTCCCATTTTATTTTTGTCCTTGCAATGGTTTTCCTTGCAGCGTTTATGTCAGAGCTCGCAGGACTTGAACCTATCATCGGGGCATTTGCCGCAGGAATTGCTTTAAACAGACTTATTCCGCATACTTCTTCCCTGATGAACCGCGTAGAGTTTGTAGGCAATTCATTATTTATACCGTTCTTTTTGATCAGTGTTGGAATGCTGATCAATCTGGGGGTGTTGTTGAAAGGCCCAAATGCTTTGATTATTGCCGCTACCCTTACCATTGTTGCATTAATCGGAAAATATATTGCAGCCTGGTTAACCTCCGCCATATTTTCCTATCCGAAATCTTACCGTCATCTTATTTTTGGATTAAGCAGCTCTCACGCTGCAGCTACAATTGCCGTAATAATGGTTGGATTTCGCATTGGAATTGTGGATGAAAATATCTTAAACGGAACTATTGTATTAATTCTTGTAACCTGCCTTGTGGCTTCGTTTGTGACCGAATATTCTGCCAAGCGGGTATTGATCATGGATAATTTTAATCCATTCCCAATTCCATCGGTCAGAGATCAGAAAATATTGGTGCCGATCTATAATCCAAATAATATGGAGCGGTTGCTCGATCTGGCAATTGCGATTAAAAATCCCAAAAACAGGTTTCCAATTATAAGTCTCTCGGTTGTTGAAGATGACCAGGAGGCAAGACAAAAGCTTGTCGAAGCAAAACAAATGCTTGAAAAAGCAATCATTCATGCTTCAGCAGTCGACCAGGAGGTAGAAATCATCACCACCATCAGTCAAAATATTCCCAGTGGAATTAAACGTGTAGCAACCGAGATATTTGCAACCGAGATTATTATCGGATTTGCCCTTAAAAGCCAGTTTACCGATATTGTTTTCGGGAATGTCATTAAATATATTGTGGAAAATACCAACCAGGCGGTTTGGGTTTGCAGTATCTCTCCTCATCTGAGTCAACGGAAAAAAATTGTGGTGGTGTGTCCAAGATATGCCGACAGGGAATATGGATTTAACTTTTGGCTTAACCGGGTTTTCAGGCTCGCAACTACTTTGGAAGTTTCCTGCGATTTCCTCTCAACACCCCAGACCTTCCGGCATGTGAAAGAATTTGTGCAAACGGGTAAAATCCAGACTTTGATAAACCATATTGAATTTAACGACTGGACCAATTTTCTTTCCATATCGGCGTATATTCAACCTACCGATCTTGTGATAATCTCCCTTCCGCGTAACGGGGGGATCTCCTATAAGTTAAATCAGGAAGGAATTCCCCGACTGATGGCCAAAAATTTTGAGAATTACGATTTTATCCTCATTTATCCCAATGAGGTGGAAGACAACCCGGAGATGATGTTTACCGATGATTTTGATAAAAGCCTGATCGAAGAGGGATTGAATCAACTTACGAAAAAGGCCAGGTCGCTGACCGGTGTATTTTGGAAAAAATAGCATCGATTTAATATACATATAATCTTGGCGATCATAGATCCTTAGCCATAAGTCCTACATTTGCCCCTTTAATGAATGAATTATGTGGGCACTCTTTGCCGTCGCTTCGGCTGTTTTTCTTGGAACGTATGATGTCTTTAAAAAATTATCGCTTAATCAGAATGCGGTATTACCGGTACTCTTTTTTTCAACCCTTACCTATGCGCTCATATTTCTTCCATTTGTTTTATTATCAGATTATTGTCCGGGATTTTTGAATAACACCATTTTCTTTGTTCCGTCAGTTCCTTCACTTCAGCATGGCTTTTTCTTTCTCAAATCGCTGATAGTGACAAGTTCATGGATTTTTGCCTTTTTTGCCATTAAACACCTCCCGTTAACAATCGTTTCTCCGATACGGGCTACTGGTCCGATATGGATACTCCTTGGCGCTATTGTGATTTTTTCGGAACATCTTACAATTATTCAATGGATTGGAACGGCAGTTACACTTCTGTTCTTCTATTTATTCTCCCTGGCAGGAAAGTCGGAGGGATTCCATTTTGCAACCAATAAATGGGTTCTTTTTCTAATCGCAGGCACTCTTCTGGGCTCGGTCAGCGGACTTTATGATAAGTTTCTGATCAGAAACTTCGACCGGATGGCCATGCAGGCCTGGTCATCAATTTACCAGGTCGCCATTCTTTTGCCAGTTGTACTTTTTTTATGGTATCCAAAAAGATCTGAGAATACCCCATTTCAATGGAGATGGTCGATCCCTATGATCGGACTTTTTCTGGTGATTGCCGACTTTCTTTATTTTTATGCAATCTCGGTTGACGGATCATTAATTTCTGTAATCTCGGCGCTTCGCCGCGGTGGGGTGATCATCTCCTTTATTTTAGGTGCAATATTGTTTCACGAAAAGAATGTTCGCCAAAAAGGGTGGATGCTCCTTGGAATTGTAACAGGGGTAATCATATTATTATTTGGCAGCAAATAGGCAGGATGTTGATTTGGTAGAGACTCGATTAATCGCGCCTCTACCAAATCATTTTATTTACATCATTTATTTACGGTTTGATGACCCTCATCAGTGCACCAGGAATCTGAATTAAATCGTAATCGTGATCGTAGATCAGGTACTTATTAATCCAAACGGTTACAAATTTCTCCTTGTATTCGCGAAGTCCCTTATACTGCGAAAAACCTCTGATCTTTTCATACGCAAATTTCATCGATTTCTCCTTGAAGGTATGCGGATCGTTTAATCCTGACATCGGGGCAAATCCCATATTGACATAGGAATATCCCTCAGCTTTCAGGTACCCGAATAATTCAACAATAAGGAAATCCATTACCCCATTAGGGGCATCAGATGTTTTACGAACCAAATCGTAAGTCCCTTCTCCGGGAGCATAATCGGGGATAATATTTAAAAAGGCTACAATTTTCTCCTCTGTGTTTTCGACGGTAATGAGTGTTTGTTGTTTTAACTCATTCCAGTTAAACATCCCCTGGGAAAAAACAATTTCACTTCTGCCGGTCTCCTCCAACCATTCATCAGACACGGATTTAATTTTCTGCAGTAACCCGTCTTTAATCGGTGGGGTATGAATATTTGATTTATAACCCCTTTCCTTCACCTTGGAAAGTGCGTTGCGAATCGATTTCTTAGCCCCCCCTTCAAGTGAAAAGGTTTTTAGATCGACCAATCCCTCCTGCCCAAGGAACATCACTTTCTTTTTCATGCACTTATACAATGGTAAATCGCATTCCGATACGCGGTAATAAATACTCTTAAAGCCAATTTCAAAACAGAACAGATCAAATTTTGTGATGCAAAGACGCATCTGCTCCTGATCCTCAGCAACTGGATTTTCGAGTACGACTGCAAAATTTCCTGATGACCTGTACGAAATAAAGGCATTCAGATCTTCAGGTTCAAAAATCATTTTATCCCGATAGGTCTTAAAATAGTCAAGGCTCGATTTTCCAAACTGGCTGACCAGTTTTAAGGGGCGCTCCAACTCTTCCGGAGAGGGATAAATCCTGAAAAAATAGGGTCGGATAAGGGTATAAATTAAAAAGCCAAAAGTGAGGAATCCACTGATATTAATTGATAAAATAAACTTATTTGCAAAATTGTCAACCGGGATTAAATCATTGCTCCCTAAAAGAAAATAATTTTCCAGACCATAGCGAACCGATTGTAACAGACTAAAATCGATATTAAAATGCTTTTTGTCCAAATAATAAAATCCGATTACACTGTAAACGATTACAGCAAGCATACTCAGGATCGCAGTTTGAATTCCGACCGAACGTAACCTGGGGTTATTCTTTACATAATAGTCTTTCTTGGTAAATATCAGCACAATCATTACCAGAAATGCAGCAATTGCCTCTTCATAATCAACGGCTTTGGTAAGATTACCGATCATTGAAACAAAGGAGAGAAAAAAGGCAAACCACCATGCAATCTTTAATCCCTTGAGCATAAATGAGGCGGTGACCAGTAAAAACAACCCTAAAACCAAAACAAAATAGTTTGAGACGATAATTGCATCCAGTGGGAGAAAATCTTTTAGCCAGTGAACGCGGGCTGAAATGGCCGGAGTAAGTACGGAGATAATATTTATTATTCCCAGGGAAAGGAGGAGTAAGGCAGGAATAATACGCATCAACAATTTGTTGATTTTTAACAGGAAACTAAACGCCCCTGCAATTAAAGGCAGCCAGAATTCAAAGAACCGATAGAGAAGTGTAACCGCAACAGCTTCGATATTTGAATAGCCCATCCTGACCAGTATAAAAGTCATGGAAACTTCAATGGCCCCTAATCCTCTTAAAAATGGGGAGACGATCAGAAATATAACTGAAATCACATAACCCAAAAAAGCAGCGAAGAGGGAGGGGTGAAATTGAAGCGCCACCATGGCCACATAGAGATGGGCAATACCGGTAATCTCAATTATAACAGAATATAAAAGGGTGATGAAGAACTGTTTTTTACTGATTCTGTTACTCCTGATCTCGACAGAAAAAACTTCTATAAACGAAAAGGATTGAACCAGCCATCTGTAGAATTTCCCCTTTTTAATAATTGACCGGTAGATTAGGTATACAAGGGTGATCAGTACAAAAACGGCAAGGAATGCCATCCACTCCTGTGATCCCAGCCCTCCGGTTAAGAACGAGTAAACAAAAATCGGAACTGCCACCACTATGACAGAAAGTATTCCAACAAATCCATACACAGTGGAGGCAAAATGGATCTGTGATTTTGTAATCCCTTTTTCTTCAATTTCACCCGTAAAAAAAGCCAGTGAGGAGATCCCTCCAGCTGGCAGGAATATGCTGATCAGGTTTCTCTTCAGAAACAATATTACAGCGCTATAGACGGAGAGTCGGTGTCGGATTGCTGCAAATGAAGCGACATACATTAACCCCTGCAAAATAATGTACGCGAAGGTTAATAAAATGCCCAATACAACGAATTGCCAGTTGGCTGTGAACAGGATACGCTTCACTTCTGCCAATTCAGTATGCTCGTGATTGATAAACCAGATACCAATGGCTATAGAGAAGATCGTAAAAATCGCCTGAGCCAGTAATTTGCTGTTCTCCAGAATAAAAGGGAGACTCTGGTCCTTAATAAACCGGATCAAAGCGAAGAACGGTCGCCTGGCTTTTGTCAAAAACATTGTGCCAGAACTATTTTATGGAAAACCTGTAGAGGCAGGCAGAGCTATAAATTTCGCCCGGCTTTAAAACAACACTGGGAAATTCAGGATGATTAGGGGAGTCGGGGAAATGTTGTGTCTCCAGACATAATGCGGACCTGTAGTTATAAGGTTTGTGATTTTTCCCTATCTCTTTCCCTTTGAGAAAATTGCCGCAATAAAATTGTATACCGGGTTCATTGGTGAAAACTTCCATAAATCTTCCGCTTAATGAGTCGTAAACAGAGCCGGCGAAAGAAACTGATTCTCCTGAATTCTTATTCAACACAAAATTGTGATCATATCCTAAACCAAATTTCAGCTGCTCATTTTTTTCATTTATCCGTGCGCCAATAGCCACCGGTTTTGTGAAATCAAAAGGGGTGCCGGCTACAGGTTCTATTTTTCCGGTAGGAATCAGGGTAGAGTCTACAGGGGTATAGTTACTGGCATTCAGATACAATTCATGATCAAGAATATCACCATTTCCGGCTCCGTGAAGATTAAAATAGGTATGATTGGTAAGGTTCAGCACTGTTGACTTGCTGGTTTTGGCAGAATAATAGATTCCAACCTCATTTTTATCGGTCAGCCGGTAAATGACCATCACCTTTAATTCGCCGGGATAACCCTCGTCCATGTCGGGAGAGATCAAGGTTAGTTCCAACTCATTTTTCCCGTTTTGCACAGCATTCCAGATTTTTGACGAAAATCCTTTTACCCCACCATGTAAACTATTTGGTGCATTGTTGATCGCCAGTGTGTATTGCTGGTTATCCAATGTAAATTTACCTTTTGCAATGCGGTTTCCGTACCGGCCTATTGAAGCGCCAAAATACTGTTCATTATTGTTGAGATAACCATCAAGGCTTTCATACCCCAGTACAATATCCTCCATTTTTCCGCTGCGGTCGGGAACCAATAAAGATACCACACGCCCGCCATAGTTGGTAACTGTCATTTCCAATCCGTTCTTGTTGGTTAGTGTGAAAAGTTCAACCTGTTTACCATCAATGACTTTATGAAAGGCTTGAGGTGAAATTGCATGTTTTGAGTTTTTTGGGCTGCAAAATGCAAATGATACGGCAATCAGGAGAGTCAGCGTAAATATTTTCATGAGATAAATTATTTAAAATTACGTTTGATGTGCAAAGGTAA
Source organism: Prolixibacteraceae bacterium (assembly GCA_023251475.1). Lineage (GTDB taxonomy): Bacteria > Bacteroidota > Bacteroidia > Bacteroidales > Prolixibacteraceae > JAAFHB01. The sequence goes on along the minus strand of JAHEYS010000098.1, from coordinate 3,707 downwards.
TCATTAAAATTTATTGGTGCTACCTGAAAATTATTATGATTTATTATCCAAATTGATTTTGCTATCTAAATTGATAGGTTAAATATTTGTTTAAGTTTTTATTTAAGACAATTTTGTAATTTTGATGTAAGGATTAAGCCATGATTTAAATTGCCGCTATGAACAATGATGCTACCTCAAAAGCCGAAGCACGGATCAAAGAACTCGAAAAAGAGTTGTCACAATTGCATGAGAAGGATTATTTTCTGGAAACAGAAATCAAAACGATAAAAGAGGAGAAGGATAAATACCAGCTCATCTCCGATTTTGCCCTGAACTGGGAATTCTGGCTCGATCCACGGGGCGAATTTAAATGGATATCGCCCTCCTGTAATGATTTAACAGGTTATACGGTCACTGAATTCTTTCAGGATGCGAATCTATTCTATAAAATTATATTTCCTGAAGATGAGCTTCCCGTAAGACAATTTTTACGCAATTCGATCAGCTTTATGCATATAGGACATTTCATCGAATTCCGGCTGCTGACCAGGACCAAGCATTTGCGATGGTGTGAACTCAACAGTAAGGCAGTTTTTGACAGAGTGGGCAGTTATCTGGGCCTACGCGGATCAATTCGCGATATTACACGACTGAAAACTGCACTGGGCCAGATTAAGGAGATGTCGCAATCACAGGTTTGGGAGATGAAAGTGAAACAAAAGTACCGTGATGAGATGGCCGGTAAAGACCGGGAACTGGTCTCTTCGCTGATCCAGATTGCCCAAATGAATGAGATGGTGCTTTACCTCCGTAAAAACCTTTCGGTGATCAAAAATACCCTCCCTGGACTCACCAGAAAAAAAGTGGAGGATATGCTGTTGAAAATTGATGAACATCAACGAAGGCAACTATTTAACTGGGAGGATTTTAAACTTCATTTTGAGAAAGTAAACCAGGGCTTCTTTATACGTCTTAAAGGCAAATATCCCACCTTAACACTTAAGGATCAAAGACTCTGTGCCTACATCTATCTGAGTTTATCGACCAAAGATATTGCGGGCCTAATCAGTATTACCCCTGAAAGTGCAGAGATTGGCCGTATCCGGCTGAGAAAAAAACTCGGCTTGGAGCGGTCACAAAATCTTTCCGCTTTTCTTCAGGAGATTTAGAAGTAAGGGTAATTTAATTTAGTTGTATTATTTGTTAGGTTATAAGAAATTTATTATCAAATAAATATAAAAAATAATTATAATCTGTTTATTAATGTTAGGTTATTTTTTGTTTTTTTCTGCCGGATTCTGAATCATTTTAAGTTTTCTTTGCGTAGTAGAGATAAACTGAACCGAAATGGTAGAACTTCAATATCGTAAATTGGCTGATGATGAGATTGGTCAATTAATTATGCAGGGTTGTTACAGTGAAGACTGGAATCTGACCGAGGTTGTGGATGACTTCCTCCCTGACAATGTTAAAAATACCCGATTTTCAGGCTTTAACCGCCTGGGACGTTTTGACGAGGAGATCACCCTTTTTGGTGGTGTAAGGATGAGAACCGGGATTGTCAATGCCCACATCCACAATTGCACAATCAGGAATAACGCAATGATAAGCAATGTGAAAAGCTATATTGCCAATTATTTAATAGGTGAAAGAGTTGTTATTCACAACCTTAATCAGCTTGCTGTCGAAAGTAAAAGTTCATTTGGCAACGGAATCCGGATCAAGGTTATCAATGAAATGGGAAGTCGCGAAATTCCTATTTATGATCATTTGTCAAGTCATGTCGCCTATATGCTGGCGTTATATCGGCATCGTCCCAAAGCGATTAAGGTGATCGAGGATTTTGTTGCCAACTATTCAGAGTACATCTCTGATACAGTGGGTGAAATCAGTAACGGTGTTCAAATAATCAACTGCGGCATCATGCGCAATGTCAAAATTGGTCCTTATGCCTTGCTGGAAGGGGTTTCCAAACTTGTCAACGGCACGATTAACAGTTGTGCCACCGATCCGGTGGAGATAGGCCAGGGGGTCATTCTTGAAAATTTTATCGTTTGTTCAGGCTCTCGAATCACCGATTCGACATTGGTGTCCAACTGTTTTGTGGGACAAGGCTGTGTCCTCGACAAACACTATTCGGCAGTGGAATCTGTTTTTTTTGCAAACTGCCAGGGATTGCACGGTGAAGCCTGTTCCATTTTTGCCGGACCATACACCGTTTCACACCATAAATCGACGCTGCTAATCTCTGGTTTATTTTCTTTTATGAATGCAGGAAGTGGCTCCAACCAGAGTAATCACCTCTATAAACTGGGTCCGATTCATCAGGGGATTGTAGAAAGAGGTGCAAAAACCGCCAGCGATTCCTATATCTTATGGCCCTCGAGGATTGGCGCATTCTCATTGGTAATGGGTCGTCATTACCGCCATTCAGATACCACTGACTTCCCTTTCTCCTATTTGATCGAAGAGAATGATGAAAGCCGGCTGATTCCTGCGATCAACCTGCAAAGTATTGGCATCATCCGCGACTCGCAGAAATGGCCTAAACGTGACCGCCGCAAAGATTCAAACCTGTTGGATTTAATCAACTTCAATTTACTGAGCCCCTATACCATTCAAAAGATGATAAACGGGAGGGCTATTCTTCTTGAATTACTGAAGGCATCGGGCGATACTGCCCCATTCTATACCTATCATGGAATGGTCATTAAAAACAGTGCACTCTACAGGGGAATCTCACTGTACGAAAAGGCGATTTGGAAATTCCTGGGCAATTCAATGATATCCAGGTTACAAAGAAGAAATATCCAGTCTTTTCAGGACATCCGGGATGCACTGGGTAAAGATACCCCGCTTGGCAGCAGATGCCGTTGGCTTGATCTTACAGGGATGATTTGTCCCTCCGATGCGATTGACCATTTAATCGAGGCGATTGAGAACAGCACTATCCGTTCCCTTGAAGAGATAAATGCCTCAATCAGATCGATTCACGAAAACTATTATACCTATGAGTGGTCGTGGGCATCCGACGTGATTGAATTGTTTTACGGAAAACCGGTCATCAGCTTCACGCCCCACGATGTAATTGAAGTAACCCAAAAATGGATGAAATCGGTTCTTGAAATTGATCACCTGCTCTATGATGATGCACGAAAGGAGTTCTCACTCATCAAACAAACCGGATTTGGCCTTGACGGGGACAGAACAGTGCAACAACTTGATTTCGATAACGTCAGGGGCGAATTCGAGACACATGCCGAGGTCAGTTCCATCCGGGATCACATGGCTAAAAAAGAGACTCTTGGAAAAGAGGTGATCGGGAAAATGGAAAGGCTGTTAAAAATGGAATCAATCAAAAATTAATATATGTGCGGAATAGTTGGCTATATTGGAAGCGAAAATGTGTATCCATTTCTCATTCAGGGTCTTCAGCGGCTCGAATACCGGGGTTACGATTCCGCGGGCATTGCCATACTGAACGATTCCCTGCATGTTTATAAATGTAAGGGGAGGGTTTCTGATCTTGAACTACATATTGCATCACAGGATATTTCAGGTTCAATTGGTATCGGACACACGCGCTGGGCTACCCACGGCGAGCCAAATGACCGGAATGCACATCCACATACCTCGATGAACGGCAATTTTGTCCTGGTTCACAATGGAATCATCGAAAATTATGCCGGTTTAAAGGCCGATCTACTGACAAACGGATTTGTATT
>JAHEYS010000344.1 GCA_023251475.1 Prolixibacteraceae bacterium | reverse complement strand
TCAATTGCAGATTGGCCTGTTTAACCTTGGACCAGACGGCCCACCGGCTTTTGGTTGGCGTTATTTCGATCACAAAAATTGGCTGTTCAGGGTATTTCTTTCTAACCGTCCTGACGATATTGCGGAACAATTTCACCACCTCTTCGGGTGACTTATCAGCGGCGCCCCCGGTAATATCATTGGCCTCGAATAGTACCAATGCCCGGAACTGATGCGGATAAATGATTCTCTCAGCGTAAACGGCAAGATCTGAAAATTTTGAACCTCCAAAACCACGCTGAATCACAGGATATGGCGCCAGATCCTCTTTCAGGGTTGACCACAGCCTGATGCTTGAACTTCCTGCTACCAGAATCGCATTTGCAGGATCTTTCCCACCTTTATCCAATTGCTCAAATTGACGAATATCTTTCTCCCATTTTGAAACAGCCTCTTTTGTATACTTCCGGGTAACATTACAAGAGGTAAGAAACAAAATCACAAAAAGTGAAGATATGAATATCCTGTTTGAATATTTTAAAGATAACCGATTCATAAATAGCATTTTATAATTTGACAACTGAAAATTTACACTGTGCACAAAGTAGTAAAAAATCAAGACTTTTAAGTGGTATATTTGCGGCTCATTAAAAATCGCATATGATCTCAGTTGACGGACTTACCGTAGAGTTTGGTGGAACCACCCTTTTTAAAGATATCTCGTTTGTAATTAACGATAAAGACCGCATTGCCCTGATGGGTAAAAATGGAGCCGGTAAATCAACCTTGCTGAAAATAATTGCCGGGGTGCGTACAACATCATCCGGAAAGATTTCTGCTCCAAAGGATGCTGTAATCGCTTATTTACCGCAACATTTAATGACTGAAGATAATCGTACAGTCTTCGAGGAGGCAGCACAGGCTTTTTCAAAAATCTTTGAAATGGAGCGTGAAATAGAGGCATTGAATCTTGAGATGTCAACCCGAACAGATTATGAATCTGAAAGCTACTATGAACTGATCGGGCAGGTTTCGACGTTAAGTGAGAAATTTTATGCCATCGACGAGATCAATTACGATGCAGAGGTTGAGAAGATCCTGCTTGGTCTTGGATTTCAGCGGGAAGATTTCACCAGACCAACCAGCGAATTCAGCGGTGGCTGGCGGATGAGGATTGAACTAGCCAAAATCCTGCTCCAAAAACCCGACCTGATTCTGCTCGATGAGCCGACCAACCATATGGATATTGAGTCGATTCAATGGCTTGAAGAATTTCTGATTAACAGCGCCAAGGCAGTGATCCTGATTTCGCATGACAGGGCATTTGTTGATAACATCACAACCCGGACAATCGAGGTGACCATGGGGCGCATTTACGACTATAAGGTCAATTACTCTTTATACCTCACCCTAAGGCAGGAACGGCGTGAACAACAAATGAAACAGTTTGAGGAACAGCGAAGAATGATCGCTGATAATCAGGATTTTATTGACCGGTTCAAGGGAACTTACTCCAAAACAAACCAGGTACAATCGCGTGTTAAGATGCTCGAAAAACTGACTCTGGTGGAGATTGACGAGGAGGATAATTCTGCGCTCCGGCTGAAATTCCCCCCTTCTCCCCGATCGGGAAATTATCCCGTTGTTCTCGAAGGGATGACAAAAAGGTATGACGAACATCTGGTATTTGCAAATGCTTCACTTACCATTCAGAGAGGTGAAAGGGTCGCATTTGTCGGGAAAAATGGTGAAGGGAAGTCTACATTGGTAAAGGGATTAATGGGTGAAATTGAATATGATGGCACCCTCACTTTAGGGCACAATACGTTAATCGGTTATTTTGCTCAAAACCAGGCTTCACTGCTGGACGAGGAGGTGACTGTATTTCAGACCATTGACGATGTTGCCAAAGGGGATATCCGAACCAAAATCAGGGACATTCTGGGGGCTTTCATGTTTGGGGGAGACAATATGACCAAGAAAGTCAAGGTACTCTCGGGCGGTGAACGGACCCGCCTGGCCATGATAAAACTACTTCTCGAACCTGTCAACTTATTGATTCTCGATGAGCCGACCAACCACCTGGACATGAAAACCAAGGATATTCTGAAAAGCGCCCTGATGGATTTTGACGGAACCCTCATCCTGGTTTCGCATGATCGTGATTTTCTTTCAGGGCTGGTAACCAAGGTTTTTGAATTCGGAAACCAACAGGTCAAAGAGCATCTGGGCGATATTCACAGCTTTCTTCAAAAGAAAAAAATGGATAACTTACGCGAACTGGAACGCAATTTACAACGATAAATATTTACGCATCAGTGAAAAAGTGACGCTGATCTGTGCCAGGTAATAGGTTGGTAAAATAAGAAAATCCAGGTGTTTGTATGCTGCAAATTCCCGGAAGGCAATGATGGTATCAGAAAATAAAACCATTGTAATTCCAAAAACAAAAGTCCATTTTACGACCGGTTCGGCTTTTATGCCCGCTGCCGCCCCCAGTGAAAAGCAGGAAATCAACAGGTAAATAAGAGACGCGAACAGGAGCACCTTGTTATCGATAGTGGGGTACAATTTCAAAAAGTAAAACGAAAGGTAACCAACCAGTAAAACGATGGTGAAAGTGCGGTTTATCCGTCCGTTTAGCAAAGCGAATGATAAATAGCCAGCATGGGCAAAAAAGAAAAGGGCAATACCTGCGACAAACATCCCCGTATCACCATGTTTGTTTGATAAAAACCAGTCGCCGGCAATTGAAAACAAAAATGCTCCAAATATCATCCAAACATCTTTTGATTGTCTTAACTGATTGTAATACAGTACTAAAATTATCAGAATACCACTTCCAGCAACCCCCGATTTATAGTAAAAATCATGACTATAAAGCGCCATAATTGCTGAGATGGTCGGGATCAGCAACATACTGTAAATCCAAATACTTTTAAACTTTTGATACCTCATACGTCTTTTAAAGATTAATTCTTTATTTTGATTACCTCATTGTTTTACTGGTGTGGCGGATTTAAGCGAAACCTGAATAATCTCCTGACCGAAAGGACTTAAAGAAAGCGCTAATTTCCCATCGATCAGTTGATTGCCGGAATATGTACCCAAATCTTTATGAGAAAGCATCCCTTTTAACTGGTATATCTTTTTGCTTTTCACCCAGGGGATATTGACTTTTTGCATATCGGCGCCTGCACTACCCCGTAAGACGACCACGGCGCCACAGCCCTGGTCATTCAGTTTTCCCCACCAATTCCAACCCTCGTCGGTCGGGACAGGCACGCCGCTAAATTGAAATTCAGCGTAAATGCCATATTTCTGTTGAAGATTATCCAGCATTTTAAACCTGTCACTGTAACATTGGATATTCGCTGCAGTGAGAGAACCCAAATCACCTGAAAATGAAATCGGCGCACCCGCCAGCCAGCTGCATATCTGGCGATCCTGAATCTCAGGTGTCAGGCTTCCATTAAAATTGGTAGTAACTGCCCCAAAAACCTCCACCCTGTCGAGTGGTAAACCCCGATGTGCATACAGCAGGTTCCGGGCACGAAAGGCTCCCTGAATCAATTTTTGTTTCAGACTGTCAACATTGTATTTCCATGAAGGGGTGACCGGTTTACTGCGATTTCCGGCGCCCCAGTATTCATTTGGCGCCGAGTGGTATGAATCGACATGCTGCAATACCGCAATATCCGCCTCGGGACCGGGAGTTTCCCAGTAGATCTCATGCGATAGCTGAAGCCAGACATCAGGAGCCTGGCGGTGTATTTCATCCTGTGTGGCAAGCAAACCACGCAATCCCCGGAGGTACGATTCCTTCAGGGTCCGGCTTTCGTGGCCACGGGCAATATCACCATAACACACATTGCTCAAATCCTGTTTGAAATAATCAACCAGGTAAGTTTTATGCAGGTAAACGATCTCATTCACATACTTTTCGCGTGATTTTGCATAACAAAAACTGAGGCCAAGTCCACCGGCTCTTCTGATTAACGGTAAACTGTATAAACCTGGTCCTTTCATGTTCCTATCGACCTCCAGCTCATTGATAAAGACCGAAAACCACAATCCTGTCTTCATATTTTCCGACCGGATATATTTACTTAATCCGCTAAGATCCTTAAAATTCTGAAGATTCGGTTTTGGTGTTGTAACGGCCCAGCCACCTTTGGGCCCGGTGTCGGACCATCCGGCATCCAGCTGAAAACATTTAAACCCTATCCGGGAAGCTAAATCAGCGGCCACATGCATATTACTGTCGTTGATGGCTGCACTGTAATTGGTCCACGTACAGAACACGGGGGCAATACTTTTGCGTTGACTGACCGGTCGCAGGATATGACGATTCATAAATGTATGAAATCCGCTTTCGACACAGCGGTCCAATGCCGTTGAAACTGCTGAGACTGTCGGATAACTCGCTCCTGAAAAAGCAAATATAAATACCGGTTCCGACCTGAATGATTCACCGGGGCCAAGCACCCATTCGAAGAAATCAGAATTATATCCACTTGTTCCGTCAATGGAGAGATGCCTGAGTCTGGAAGGAATTTCGCTTGCAGAAATTATTCCCGCAGATGCGGTTGCATCACTGAAGGCCATAATGCTTGGATCTATATTGCGGGAATTGGGGGTTAGTAATGTATTGTGTGCATATTTATTGCTCAGATTTAATTTTTCCAGCATCAGATCAGAGATTTTTAACCATTGACTTCCCCGGTTATAAAATTTGACCCATTTGCGGATAGCCGGATATCCGGTGTAGATTTCGTAATTTATTTCCAATGAAACACCCGCCATTATCAATTCAGAAGTGTATGAAATTGTTACCAGCCTGGTCCCTTTCTCCGGTTCTGAAATCTGAGAACTACTTTTGTTAAAAACACGTCCGAAATTCTCTTTTGAAATGCAAATCGAATCGGTCCACTGCACAACCTGCTCCATCGTGTTTTGTTTCTTTTTCACTGACAAGGCGTCAGTCTGGTTCTTCACAGCATCAGCCTGCTCCACCCCGGATTCTGAAGAATAGGCAATCCCTTCGGGTTCAGTATTGGGCAACGCTTTCCGGAAGGTAACCTGAATTTCGCCGGTATTCTCCTCATTTAACCTGTTGCCATCTACAAACAGTTGGGAGGAAAATTCCTGCCCCAGGCAGTTTAATTTTTGCTCCAGAATCCCTGCATTTATCAAAATCGTATTTCCATACTTTTTAATTTCCCACTTTTGAGGAATTGGATTAATGGCACGGCCAAACATAATATTAAACATCAGCAGGCAGCTAACTGCAATCAACTTCATGGTATCAGATTTTTTAATGACTATTTATTCCATTCATTTAAGGGCAAAACTGTAAAATTCACATTTATTGCGGCCTTTTCAGGTATCAGAAATACAGTAAGGTGTACTTTTGATTTTGCAGAGACTTTTGTTTCAAAACCTACCAGTGTTGTTCCCGGGTTTGGGGCATCGTACTCCTGTGCCGATGTCGTAGACCACGTTTTCATTGTTACACCTCCTGGTTTCTCAACTTTAAGGAGCAGCTTTTTACCATTTTTGCTCAGTTCGGCCCTACCGTTTCCAATCAGTTTTACATTCGCTGGTGTTAATAGCGTCCATCTCACCACCGCATCTTTGCCGGAAGCCGCAATTTCATCACGAACTATCACATATTGCTGATTAACAATAGCAATTCCCCTTTTAGCCTGAGATAAGTTATTGTTATAAATTTCTGTCAAATCAAAAATGGCATCCATAAATTTGACATTGGCAGAAGAACTGATAAGTGGCGCATATCCCTCAACCAGTTGCAGTTCCCCATTAACTGTTAATGTATTATGAACAAAATTATTATATCTGAATATCTGCCACCGTTGTGAATGCTGTTTTCTGTTCCATAAGTCGATTCCCTTTGATTCTATTGAATTATAATCTTGCGGACCAAAATCCATTGCCCAACGCACACCGTCAGATTCCATTACAAACGATCCGGCATCCAGATGCGAATGCCCTGACATGCCGGCCCCCCCCTTGATCCCGACAAATAGTGCATTTGGGTCGGTCCACGATGTGCGCATCAATGCCACGGGGGTTTTGCCTTTCCCTATCCACATTTTTTCTTTGGGTTCGGGAATGCTGTTCAGGTCAATCCCTGCTCCCCAAATCATTAAGAATGGAAGGAATTTATAATGATTTTTAAGTTCTTTCAGGATGATCGGTTTTTCACTCCAAAGCAACGAATTATCTTTTAATCTCTTTGAAAGCCAGAACATTGCAGGATGCAATTCAATGACAGAACCGTTATCGGAATAATTAAAAGATTCACCTGATGGTCCGGTCATATTGTTCATAAACCCGGCTGTTTTATAAAATCCCTTATTTTCAAGCAACCCAAAATCAGTATTGAAAGCTTTTTCAATTGCGCTAAGGAACAGGATATTGAATGTCGTTCCAAATCCCCAATAGCCATATCCTTCATTGTAGGTTCCATCAGGATCATATGACTTCATTGGAAGAGCAATCGACTTTATTGCTCTGCCAATCAGCTGTTTAGATAATTCAGTATTGTTTTCATAAGTGGCCAGTGCACCAAAAGTCAGTCCGGCATTACATACCTGGTTCCAGTTATCCGGGCGCAATAGCCAGTCGGTATAATTTTTATTCAATGAGGGTTCAAGTCCGTTTTT
>JAHEYS010000054.1 GCA_023251475.1 Prolixibacteraceae bacterium | reverse complement strand
TTTGAGGGGGCAACCAACCCTCTCTTGGTTGTAACAATAACTACAGAGTTGGCATCTAACCCGTAAACCGATGCTGAAGAAGCATCTTTAAGCACAGAAATAGATGCAATTTCATTCGGATCTATTTCTGAAATATTCCGGGCAATCCCATCTACAATATACTTTGCACCGGTTCCACGCACAATAATACTGGCTCCATCAGCACCGGGTTGTCCGGATTGCTGCAAGGCAACAACCCCCGATACTAAACCGCCCAGCATATTATTAATATTCCCTACAGGAGCTTTCAAAAGTTCTTTTCCTGAAATCTGGGAAACCGCTCCTGTAACATTTTGTCTTTTCTGGGTACCGTAACCAACAACAACGACTTCGTCGATTCCAACATTATCCACGCCAAGAATAGCATTGATCACAGAATTCCCGTTAACAGCAATTTCCTGTGATTTCATCCCAATAAAAGAGAATACCAACGAAGCTCTTTCAGAAATACCAGAAATAGTATAATTACCATCGGTATCGGTAATAGTACCAATAGAGGCTCCTTTTATAGAGACCGTGGCACCAGGGAGTGTATTTCCAGAAGAGTCGGTTACCTTACCCTTGATATTAATTTGTCCGATTGCATTCTGGGCTCCAACCAAAATGCTGGCAAAAACCAGTATAAACCATACTGTTCGCCGAAGCATAAAGTGACAGTCATTCAACTTTTTTTTCATAGGATAGTTTCTAAATTAGAAAATAGATTATATCTGAATTATGTTTGTTTTATTTCTCTTTATTCTGAAAGCCTACCTTTGGCTGATTTTGTTTCATTCTAATGTTTTCCAGATTTCGTATAAACCACGGGGTACATGGAAACATCCTTTCCATTTGCCGCCCTTCAGTTCCAGAAGAGGCTCGCCTTGCCGGTTGAGATAACCAAACCATTCGGGATAATGCGGATCCTTAAAGTGATTCCAGGTATATTCGTGGATGATTTCGAACCATTTTTTACATTCCTGATTACCGGTAAGGCGGTATGCTTTGGCCATCGAGATAAGGGTTTCGATGTGTACCCACCAAAGTTTTTGATCCCATTCGAGCTGTTGAACCGGATGTCCTTTTATATCCAAAAAATAAAAAATTCCGCCGTGCTTTTTGTCCCACCCTTTTTCGGTTGAACGGAGCAGTATTTCAATGGATTTATCAATCAGAGCTTTGTCGTTGTTCCTTACCGCCAGGTCCATCATAAACCACATCGACTCATTGGTGTGTCCGGGATTCAGTAACCTTCCCTCGAACGAATCGCTGAATTTTCCTTCAGGAGTGACATTTTCGAGAATCAATCCTGATTTCTCGTCATAAAACACTTCCATGACTTCTTTAATCAGCGGCTGAATGGTTTGATTGACATGTTCTGTTCCCAAGATATCTTCCATAATCAGAGATAGGTTGCATAAAATCATGGGCAGCGAAAAACTTTTCAAAGGCCTGGTTCCGGGATATGCTTTGCAGTAAAGTCCTTTCGGCGAATTCTGTCGCATCTGGATGTTGGCGAAAGTATTCAAGGCAATTTCCTTGTGTTCTTTGTTCCCGGTTGCCTTATATAACTCACTAAAAGCCATAGCTGCAAAGCAATCGGAAAAAATATTGTACGGCTGAACCAAAGGTTTGCCGTCGTGGGTTAACGAGAAATACCAGTTCCCCTGCTCATCCCTGCCGTATTTTTTCATGAATTCCGCACCATGCAGAGCCATGTCAAGCCATTCCTGTTTTTTCTCGACTTTGTTGTATAGCATCGAAAATAGCCAGACTTCACGCCCCTGAAGCCACATAAATTTATCGGTGTCAAAAACTTCACCAATGCGGTTCAAGCAGGTAAAATATCCTCCAAAGTCGGGGTCTTGCGAATGGTTCATCCAAAATGGAATGACCGATTCGAGTAATTCGTTCTTGTATTGCTCTGCGTATTTAACTAATTCGTTCATTGTAATACTTATTTTACACTATTTCCTTTCAGCGGAAATAATTGATTATTCATAATTCCCATCAAATCGGATGACCTTTGTCTTAAACGGATGTATCAGTTCGTCGGTCAAAACACTGATTTCACGCTTGGTGACAGCCAAGCCGGGGCTATAAGCCTTTGTAAAAAAGACCTTCCATAATTGCTGAATCTCCGAATCAACATCACGTTTTAAAATTCCAGAAAATATATCTGTCACTTTTTTGATCGTTAAAACCGAT
>JAHEYS010000097.1 GCA_023251475.1 Prolixibacteraceae bacterium | reverse complement strand
AGAATTGTATGATTTTGTTGACGATAACCCATTGGTTGCCATGATGGATGTTGGTCATACCAATAATGTTGCGGTTATCCGTAAGCTCGACAGAGTCACAGCGATCAATTCTGCGCTGGCGATAGATCTGACAGGACAGGTTTGTGCCGATTCAATCGGGATCAGACATTATTCAGGTGTAGGTGGTCAGATCGATTTTATCCGCGGCGCTGGCCACTCCTATCGTGGAAGACCCATCATCGCCATGCCTTCGGTGACCGAAAAAGGGTTGTCTAAAATCAGTCCGACACTTATTGAAGGTTCGGGTGTTGTCTCCACACGTGCCAATATCCATTGGGTTGTCACAGAGTTTGGCGCAGTTAACCTCTATGGTAAAACGATGCAGGAGAGGGCAAAATTGCTGATCTCTATTGCACATCCAAATCATCATGAAATGCTTGATAAGGCGGCTTTTGAAAGATTTGGTCCACATTACCGTTTCATTCCTGTTTCAAAATAATATCATTCCTTAAACACCCATAATTCTCTTCATTTCAAAAAAACGATCGGAGAGTAGTATGGGTGTTTAACTTCTTCCGATAAAATCTAATATCTACACATTAAATAAAACTATTTACCATGAATGTATCACATATTGAGCATATTGGAATTGCAGTAGCAAGCCTTGAAACTGCGATACCCTATTACGAGACACTTCTGGGAACAAAATGTTACGCCACAGAAGAGGTTGCTGATCAAAAGGTTAAGACCGCCTTTTTTAAAGTGGGGCAAACCAAAATTGAACTATTGGAATCTACCGACCCGGAAGGGCCAATTGGGAAATTTCTCGAGAAAAAAGGCCCCGGAGTTCATCACCTCGCCTTCGCCGTTGACGATGTTAACGCTGCCCTTCAACAGGCAAATGAGGCAGGTATCCAATTGATTGACAAACAGGCAAGAAAAGGTGCGGAAGGGTTAAATATCGGATTCCTGCATCCCAAATCAACTTTAGGTGTACTTACAGAACTTTGCAGTGAATAAATCACAGTTAAATAATTAATTAATAGTACGATGAGCAATCAGGACAAAATTAACAATTTGATTGACCTTCGTGTGGAGGCCAAACTTGGCGGTGGGGCGAAAAGGATTGATGCGCAACATGCCAAAGGTAAATTAACCGCACGTGAACGTATCGATTTAATACTTGATGAGGGGAGCTTTGAGGAGTTCGACATGTTTGTTACCCATCGCTGTACCAATTTTGGAATGGAGAAGACCAAATTTATGAGCGACGGTGTGGTTACAGGACGCGGAACCATTGATGGCCGGACGATTTTTATCTTCTCACAGGATTTTACTGTCTTTGGCGGCTCCTTATCCGAAACATTTGCCCAGAAGATCTGTAAAGTGATGGATATGGCGATGAAAGTTGGTGCCCCCTGTATCGGTATCAATGATTCAGGTGGCGCCCGTATCCAGGAAGGTGTTACCGCTTTGGCCGGTTATGCTGAGATCTTCCAGCGGAATATTATGGCTTCCGGTGTGATCCCGCAGATCTCTGCTATTTTTGGGCCCTGTGCAGGTGGTGCTGTTTATTCTCCTGCCCTAACCGATTTTATCGTGATGAGCAAGGATACCAGTTATATGTTTGTGACTGGTCCTAAGGTTGTTAAAACCGTTACTGGCGAGGTTGTTACTGATGAGCAGTTAGGTGGTGCAATTGTTCATGGTACCAAATCGGGAGTAACTCATTTTGTTTCTGATTCTGAGGAGGAGGGATTATTGCTGATCCGGAAACTGCTCTCTTATTTACCACAAAATAACCTTGAAGATCCGCCAATTGCACCCTGCAATGATCCGATTGACCGCCTTGACGATAATCTGAATGATATAATTCCCGAGAATCCAAATAAACCCTATGATGTTAAAGATGTGATTCATTCCATCGTTGACTATGGTGAATTTATGGAAGTTCACAGAAATTATGCCCAGAATATCGTGGTGGGTTTTGCCCGTTTTAATGGAATGCCGGTTGGAATAGTTGCCAATCAGCCCTCTTACCTGGCTGGGGTATTGGATATCAATGCCTCCAGAAAAGCAGCCCGCTTTATCCGCTTTTGTGATGCATTTAATGTTCCGTTGGTTACCCTCGAAGATGTCCCGGGATTCCTGCCCGGAACAGCCCAGGAGTATGGCGGTATCATCATTCACGGCGCCAAACTGCTTTTTGCCTATGGAGAGGCAACTGTCCCCAAAATCACGGTAATACTTCGCAAGGCTTATGGGGGTGCTTACTGCGTGATGAGCTCCAAACATTTACGTGGCGATATCAATTATGCATGGCCGCAGGCTGAAATTGCGGTTATGGGTCCCAAAGGGGCTATTGAAGTTTTGCGCAGTAAACAAATTGCAGGTTTACCTGATGATGCAGCTCGTGCAGAATTTGTTGCAAAAGCGGAGGCAGAATATAAAAAGGAATTTGCAAATCCATATAATGCAGCAAGATACGGTTATATTGATGATGTTATCGAACCACGAAATACCAGGTTCCGCATTATCCGTGCACTACAGGCATTGGCCACAAAAAAGGACTCAATGCCGGCTAAGAAACATTCAAATCTACCGTTATAATTTCGAGTAGTTATGCCAAAAAATAATTTAAGTATTTTAAAGCTGATTGCACCTGTTCTGCTCGGGGTTGGAATTAACACCAATGCCAGCGCTCAGAATACCACCGGTTTGCATTTGAATGAACCGGGCGAGATAGGTGCCATCATGATCGCTTTTATTTTTGTGTTTATTGCGCTGCTGTTATTGTATTTCCTTTTTAAAATCATCGGTTATCTAATGACCATAGAGGCAAGGAAGGCCGAAAAATTGAAAAAGGCCGCCTCTCCCGGACTGGCAAAGGAAAAATTATCGGGAGAAGTCAATGCAGCTATTGTGATGGCATTATATCTATATGGTAATGAGTTACATGATCAGGAGGATCCTGTAATTACCATGACCAAAGTGTCGCGTACCTACTCACCATGGAGTTCAAAAATTTACGGATTAAGAAAATCACCAAGATAAATCGGACTGAATATGAAAAAGTTTAAGTTTAAAATAAATGGTAATCAATACAACGCTGAGGTGCTCAGTATTGAAGATAATGTTGCAGAGATTGAAATAAATGGCACCAGGTATAGTGTTGAAGTTGACAAGGATATGCAACCCGTTAAAACTCCAAGGTTGGTGCGCAGTTTATCAGTTCCTTCAACAGATACTCATCCTGCAGTCGCCAAAACAAGCAGTCCTTCTGAACCCAAGGGGGGTGGAACCATTAAGTCGCCACTTCCCGGAGTTATTCTTGAGCTCTATGTCAAGGTGGGCGATGTTGTAAAAATCGGACAACGTTTGCTGGTACTGGAGGCCATGAAAATGGAGAACAATATTGAGGCTGACAAAGCCGGTAAGATTGTTTCCATTTCAAAGAATAAGGGCGATTCAGTGATGGAGGGCGATGTATTAATTGTGATTGGAGAATAGTCATGGAAAACACAGATTCTCTAACATTTATCATGGGACAACTGGGTCAGTTTTTTCAGTATACTGCTTTTGCCAATTTGACGATCGGCAATATACTGATGATTCTGGTAGGTGTCTGCTTAATCTATCTGGCCATTGTCAGGGAGTATGAGCCAATGCTGCTGGTTCCGATTGGGTTCGGGATTTTAATAGGGAATATCGCGTTTCATCCGGGGTTACAGATCGGAGTGATGGAGAGCGGAAGTGTGCTTAATTACCTTTACCTGGGTGTTCTGCATGGAATCTATCCATCGCTGATCTTTCTTGGAATTGGTACGATGACCGACTTTTCTGCCATAATTTCCAATCCCAAGTTGATCTTAATTGGAATTGCCACTCAACTGGGAATTTTCAGTGCCTATCTTTTTGCAATCCATCTTGGATTTACCCCGTCAGAAGCCGGAGCGATCGGAATTATTGGCGGCGCTGATGGTCCGACCGCTATTTTCCTCTCTTCAAGGCTGGCTCCTGATTTGATCGCAGCAATTGCAATATCCGCTTATACCTACATGGCTTTGGTCCCTTTATTTCAGCCAACATTCATGAAATTGCTCACAACGGGTAAAGAACGGGTGATCAGGATGAAACCTTTGAGGACTGTTTCCCAAAGGGAGAAAATTCTCTTTCCGATTGCCGGATTATTGCTAACATGTCTGTT
This sequence comes from Prolixibacteraceae bacterium, assembly GCA_023251475.1. Lineage (GTDB taxonomy): Bacteria > Bacteroidota > Bacteroidia > Bacteroidales > Prolixibacteraceae > JAAFHB01. Next base: position 19,304 of record JAHEYS010000097.1, on the reverse strand, counting down.
GGTACCTGCAGCTTTACCGCTTCTTGGAATGTTGTTTTTTGGTAATCTACTGAAAGAAAGCAATGTAACAAAACGTTTGGCAGAAACGGCTAAAGGGGCAATAATCGATATCGTTACCATTCTGATAGGACTGACTGTTGGCGCCTCGGCTCATGCAGCTACCTTTCTTACCGTGAAGAGTTTAAGTATTTTCGTACTGGGATTAGTATCTATCGTAATTGCGACAGTTGGGGGTGTTTTATTCGTAAAAATAATGAATCTCTTTCTGAAAGAGGAAGATAAGATCAATCCACTGATTGGTAATGCAGGAGTAGCAGCTATTCCCGGAAGTGCCCGTATTTCGCAGGTGATAGGATTGAAGTATGATAAAACCAACCACCTGCTCATGCATGCTGTCGGTCCAAGCGCTGCAGGGGTGATTGGCAGTGCTATTGCAGCCGGTATTTTGCTCAGCTTTATGTTCTAAAAGTAAATGGTGCTATAAAAAAGGGCGATCTTTGAGAAAGGATCGCTTTTTTTTATACTTTCGGCATCATAAATTCACTTTAAATTTAGCAGGGATGAAAAATGTATGGGTACTATTTTTAGTATTGTTTGTTTCTTTAGGCGTTATGGCACAATCGGATAAGAAAGCCTCAGAACAAAAAAAACTCAATGTTCTTATTTTTTCAAAAACTTCGGGGTATCGCCACACCTCTATTCCAGCCGGGATAAAAGCAATTACAACATTAGGTCAGCAAAAAGGATGGAATGTCACTGCCACTGAGGATGCCGCTTTGTTTACCGATGATTTTTTAAACAGATTTGATGTTTGTGTATTTCTGAATACAACACAAAAAGTATTTGATGAGGCACAGGAGAAATCATTTACTGCTTTTATCAGAAGCGGAAAAGGTTTTGTCGGAATACATGCGGCTGCCGATTGCGAATATAACTGGAAGTGGTATGGCGAACTGAATGGCGCCTTTTTCAAAACGCATCCCCCTTATCAATTGGCTACTATTAATATAGAAAATACGAATCACCCTGCCATGAAACCCTTTGTAGGGATGAAAACCTTTACGATCGAAGATGAATGGTACTCATTTAAAGAAAATCCCCGTGGGAAAGTTACTGTTCTGGCAACGCTGGATGAATCTTCAATTAAAAAATTGCCGAAGGAGGACACCTGGAAGATGGGTGACCATCCTATTATCTGGTATCATGAATTTGAAGGGGCACGTTCGTTTTATACCGGTTTTGGACACGGTGATAGTTCATTCGAAAATGAAAAAGTGCAGCAACATCTTTACTATGCCATTGAATGGGCCGGAAAAAGGATTGATTTATAACAGGAATTTGTAAAATTCAGGGTGTATAAAACACTGAGGTTCTCTGTGTTTTCTCTGTGGCACTCTACTGTAATTAATTGTTTTACAGGGCTCACAGAGAAGACACAGAGTTGCCCCCGGGGAAATCACACTCTTTCTTATGTTTTTGGGAAGCTTTTTCCAATAGCTGACGATCCTACAAAACATTGACCACAAAAGCACCTCTGCTTTTCATTACCCCAAAAGATTCAGGTTGAAGTCCGTATCTGGCAGCAATTCCTAGAAATTTTTCCTTCCCTTCAGGTATAACTGCAACCAGAAGCCCCCCGCTGGTTTGGGGATCGCAAAACAAATGTTTCTGGTCATCGTTCATCGGCGAAACTTTATGTCCATAGCTATCGAAATTCCGGAATGTCCCTCCCGGAAAGGTTTTATGCTCCATGTAAAAGTCAATATTTTTGATTTTGGGGACGCTTGCCGAAACAATTTCAGCGCTAAGTTTACTCCCTTCACACATTTCGATCAGGTGCCCAAGTAATCCGAAACCGGTCACATCAGTCATCGCCTTCACTTCAGGCAATTTACCAAGTTCTTTGCCTAATATATTGATTGTCAGCATTAAGTTGCGGGCTGTCTGCCGGTCTTCTTCTTTCAGAATCCCTTGCTTTTGCGCTGTAGACAAAATCCCGATTCCCAACGGTTTTGTAAGGTACAGTTCACAACCTTCGGTAGCCGCGCAGTTAAGCCGGATCTGATCTTTTTGTGCAATTCCTGTGACTGCTAATCCGAAAATTGGTTCAGGACCATCGATGCTGTGGCCACCGGCAATGGCAATACCAGCCCGTGCGCATGCCTGTTTTGCCCCTTCAATAACCTGTCCTGCAATTTCTGAGGAGAGTTTATTTACCGGCCAGCAAAGAATCGCAACAGCCATTAAGGGTGTTCCTCCCATGGCGAAAATATCACTGATGGCATTGACCGATGCGATCCCGCCAAAATCATAAGGATCATCAACAATAGGCATAAAAAAATCTGTAGTTGAGATAATTACCTGATTGTTTCCAATATCGTAAACTGCCGCATCATCAAGCGTACTATTTCCAACGAGTAACATAGGATCGGGAAATTCAGTCTTACATTCCGCCAGGATGGCATTTAATACCTTGGGACTTATTTTACAGCCGCAACCTGCGCCATGTGAATATTGGGTGAGTCTGACGGAATTATTTTCGGTCATTGTGTTTTTATCCATATTTGATTTTGAATGATAAATATTTTATTATTAGTAATTTATGTCTGAAAATGGCTAAAACAATTGGATTGCCTTTTGGAGGATCATTCCGGCATTGGCATCAGCATCGTCAGAAGGAAGCACCACCTCTGTCAATTTCTTTTTGTATTTATCCCGGCTGTACTGATAGGTCTGATCGTAATATTCAAGCAGCTTATCAGCAACACGATCCAATTTTTTCCCCCGGTAAAAATCCAGAATTTCCCTCATTCGCAAATCTCCAAGACGTTTAGCGATGCTGATTATCGCATTTTCCATCTGTTCTTCCGGAAGTGTACCATATTCAGTTACAAGTCTGTTGATCCGGTCATCTCGCGGTATGAAAATCTCCATATTTTGTGTTTCATTCATTCGGTACCATAGCGGGTCGGGTAGAAAAACGCGTCCAACAGACTGACTCTCACCTTCAATCCAAACCCTTTTTGAAAGATCGAAATCAATAATGACCTCTAAGAGCTCATTTTGAAATTGCTGGGTCGTAGGTTGGGGCTGCTGGCCGATTCCGCCAAAGACCGAACCTTTATGATTTGCAAATCCTTCCAGATCGATTACCTGTTCTCCCAGGGCTTGCAACGAATGCAGGATTTCTGTCTTTCCGCTGCCTGTATAGCCCTCTATTACAATTAAATGTGGAATATTCCCCGATTTTTCAAGGAGATAATGACGATATGATTTATAACCTCCCTTCAATATATTGCACTTTATATCAAGCCGTCCGAACAGCCAGGCCATACTTTCGGAACGCATTCCCCCCCTCCAGCAATAGATTAATAATTCCCCGGAAGTGACAAACTTAAGAACTGCACGGGCAAAACCGACCATTTTAGGTCCTACGATCTCCAGCCCTTTTTCAATTGCGGGTAGTCGCCCCTTAGATTTATAGATCGTTCCAACAATGGCCCGTTCCTGATCATCGAAAATGGGAATATTGATGGCCCCTGGAATATGACCATCGGCAAACTCTCCCGGCGACCTGACATCCACAATCGGATAAGACTTTCTCAGGGACATAAATTCTTCAATAATAAGAGTTTGCATATATTTTATGGTGTAAAAATAAACGTTGAATTTATTGTTCAAAGATATACAACTGAATTAAACCTGCGGCATTTTTATCCTCAGGTAAGGCAAATACCTGTAAGGAAGATATAATTTCATGATTGTATGATACATCAACTATTTTCGTAAATTTGAATATCCATCCTATAGTGGATCCAATATTTCTCCAATATGAAGAAATTCAATGTTTTAATTATTGTTCACAATCCGGCCAACAGCAGTACTCTTCAGGAAATACTGATTGCCAACGATTATATGGTTAAAACTGCGGTAGGTGGCAAAGCAGGTGTAGCGGCTTTGACGGAAGAATCATTTGATCTGGTTTTTGTGGATGAGGGGATGGATAGCTTTGCCACATGTCAGTTGATTAAATCTAAATCTGAATTGAATGGTACACCCGTTCTGTTAGTAATCGGCCGGGAGGATCTGGTATTTGTAAAAGATATCTTTGAATCGGGTGGTGATGATTATATTCTCAGACCTTTGATATGGAGTGAATTATTGATGAAGGTCAGAATTCACCTTGAACTGAAATATAGCCGGAAAATGGCCAGAAATATGAATCAGATACTCGAGAAAAAGGTCGCTCAGCGCACTTTTGAACTCGAAGATTCATTGAAAAGACTGGGACAGGCGAAAAAGGAGCTGGAAATTCTTGAAATTGCCAAGTCCGAATTTCTAAACCTGATTAGTCATGAGATCAGGACACCCCTGAACGGCATTTTGGGAAGCATGGCATTAATCGGCCGTTACAATTTTTCTGAGGAGGTAAACCGCTATTTTTCACTTCTTGACACCTCTGTAAAGCGTCTTGAGAAGTTTTCAAACACCATTCTTGAAGCTTCAAATTTACGGATAAAAGGGGAGAAAGCATTGAAAATTATAGAATTAGACCTCAATAATGTAGTTCAGACAGCGCTAGATCAATGCATTGACAAATTTCAGCTAAAGGGTTTGGTGGTTGATCTTCAAAATAGTTCAACCAATTCAATGATTAAAGGGGATCATCAATATCTTTTGAAATGTTTCAACGCAGTCTTGGATAATGCCTTTAAATATTCACCAAAGGGGGATAAAATAGAAATCCGGATAAGTAATGGGCCTGATGAATATTTAAATATTACGATTGCCGACAGAGGAAAAGGATTTTCAAAAGGGTCACTCGATAATATTTATCATGCACTGAGTAATCTCGAAGCCCATTTTGATCAGAACACCGGCATGGGCCTCCATCTTGCAAAGCTAATTCTGGATGCACATTCCGGATATATCAAGGTGGGCAATCGCCAGCCAACTGGTGCAGTGATAGAGATTTCGATCCCATCAAGGCATTGATAATTTGATTGATAATATTATATTTTGGAGGATATAGACAAAACATATCATTATTGAATATCAAACCGGCCAGATGATAAAAAAAATATTTTTATTATATGTGCTTTTTATTTTAACTACAATTTCAGGTGGTGAGGCTCAGATAATGAGTGCAAAGGAGATTGTTAAAAGGGCCGATGATAAAAGCAGGGGCCTTACCAGTCAGGGTGAGATGGTTATGACCATTGTCCGGCCATCCTGGACGCGGTCAGTTGGTTTAAAAAGCTGGCAGAAAGGGACTCAATACTCAATGATTCTGATTACATCCCCCGCAAAAGAGAAGGGGCAGGTCTTTCTTAAAATCAAAACTGATATGTGGAATTGGGTCCCTTCAATCGATAAAATGATTAAGATTCCCCCCTCGATGATGATGCAATCATGGATGGGTTCCGATTTTACCAATGACGATCTGGTAAAGGAGTCGTCAATTGTGATCGATTATACACACCGGCTGCTTGGACAGGAGATCGTCAGGGAGAAAGATTGCTATAAGATAGAGATGATCCCATTACCAGAAGCTGCAGTTACGTGGGGGAAACTGATTTTATGGATCACTACAGCTGGTTTCGATGAATGGAAAGTTGAGTATTATGACGAAGACATGAAGTTGATTAATGTGATGAATGCTTTTAATACTCAAAGAATGGGAGACAGGGAAATCCCAACGAAACTGGAAATTATCCCTGCTGAAAATCCCAGTAATAAAACGATTCTGGAAACAAAAAGTATTGTTTTCAACCAATCCATTGATGATGGGTTCTTCTCACAGCAAATCATGAAGAGATTAAGTCAGACTTCAAAGTGAAACTTAATGCGGATAATATGAGCAGCTATGTAAAAATGGCGTGGAGAAATATCTGGAGAAACAAACGGAGAACATTGATTACTACAGCGTCTGTTTTTTTCGGAGTCATTCTTTCTGTATTTATGGGTTCAATGCAGGAAGGTTCTTATTCACAGTATATTTCAGCTATAGTAAATTCCTATTCCGGTTATCTTCAGATTCATCAAAAGGGATATTGGGCGGATAAGGAGATTAATAATTCATTTGAATATAACCCAATAATTGAATCAAAAATAGCTGATATCAAGGAGATTACAATATTTACGCCCAGGCTTGAAACCTTTTGCCTGGCCTCTTCTGCGGATGTTACCAAAGGGGTGATGGTAATGGGTGTTGATCCGCCGAAGGAGGACAAAATAACCAATATTTCCGGTAAACTTAAGGAAGGTTCTTATCTGAAAAAAGGGGATAACGGAATTATCGTTGGGAGCAGGTTAGCCAGGTTTCTGAAATTGGGTATTAATGATACACTTGTTTTGATAGGGCAGGGGGTACACGGCGCAAGTGCTGCCGGTAAATATCCGGTAAGGGGGATTATCAAACATCCTTCACCCGAACTGGACCGTTCTTTGGTCTGTATGGATATTCAGGCGTGTCAGGAATTATTTTCAGCTCCGGGAATTTTAACCTCCCTGGTGATAATGGTTCATGATAATGAGGAAGTTGCATTAAGCAGGAATAATTTAATTCATTCCTTTAGCGAAATGGAAGTGATGGACTGGAAGGAGATGAACCAGTTATTGCTTAAGCAGATCGACAGTGACCGTGCCTCGGGGGTAATTATCAAGGGGATCCTTTATATCATCATTGCATTTGGAATTATCGGGACTGTGATCATGATAATGGCTGAGCGAAAAAAGGAATTTGGGGTGATGCTGTCCATTGGTATGCATCGGTTCCAATTGATTATCGTTGTGTTGCTTGAAACTATATTTATTGGAATGGTTGGTGTTGTTGCCGGCATAATCGCAAGCATTCCGATATTGTATTATTTTTTGTTTAATCCGATTCCCTTTACCGGACAAGCTGAGGAGATGATGTTGCAAATGGGATTTGAGCCGGCCATGTATTTTTCGATGATGCCATCCATATTTTATGAGCAGGCGCTTATCATTTTTATCTTTACATTGCTTATCGGTATTTATCCTTTGGTAAATATTCAGAAACTAATAATTATACATGCACTAAGAAGTTAAAATTCTAAAAGTAATCTCCAATGCTCTGGTTGTTATCCTGGAAAAATGTCTGGCGGAATAAACTAAGAAGTATCATCGTAATCATCGCGGTTATGTTGGGTGTTTTTGCTGGTGTTTTCATGCTCGCTTTTATGAATGGGATGGTGGAGGAACGCATTCAGACAGTGATCCGTACAGAAATATCGCATATTCAGATCCATCAGCCAGGATTTTTGGAAAATAACGATTTTTCTCTAAGAATCAATAATATAGATAGTATTATACATCTGGCAACCCAAACCGGTCATGTGGCGGCAGCTTCAAAACGCATTGTTATCAGTTCGATGGTGGCATCTGCTGAAACTAATTCCGGAATTAAAATCATTGGGATTATTCCTGACCAGGAAAGTAAAATAACCAATATCGGTGAGAAGATCACCGATGGGGACTATTTCAGGAACCAGCAGAAAAACAACGTGGTTATTGGTAAAAAACTGGCCGAAAAATTAAAGGTGGGCTTGGGTAAAAAGTTGATTATAACCATACAGGATGTTAGTACCAATATTACAAGCGGAGCATTCCGGGTTGGCGGAATTTTCGATACGGACAACGACATGTACGATGAATCGATCATTTTCGTGCGGTTTAGCGACCTCTCCCTCCTGTCTGGATTGGATGGTACCCAGGCGCACGAAATTGCTGTAATTCTTGATAAGGATGAAAACACAGATCAGGTAAAAGCCGAATTAAGGAAAAGTCTTTCCACTCTGGAAGTAATGGATTGGATGGAACTTAGTCCTGAGGCAGGATATCTTGTCAGCGCGATGGATCAATACACGGTGATTTTCATGGTTATTATTTTGCTTGCCCTCTGCTTTGGCATTATTAATACCATGCTGATGGTGGTTCTTGAGAGGGTCAGGGAGATCGGGATGTTGATGGCGGTTGGGATGAGTAAAATAAAAGTTTTCTATATGATTATGCTTGAAACTGTTTACCTGACTATGACAGGGGGAACCGTTGGTATTGCGGCAGGATATTTTGCAAGTAAATATCTGGAGCGGGTCGGCATCGATCTCTTTTTCTGGAAGGAGGTTTATGCAAGTATCGGATATTCTTCATTAATCTACCCGAAGATTGATCTTCAGACAATTATGATTGTCTCCTTAATGGTAATCTTTACAGGTTTGTTTTCAGCCATTTATCCTGCATTCAAAGCATTGAAACTTAATCCTGCAGAAGCTACCAGAATGGAATAGACTTTAGAAACCAAAAAGCTGACAACTATGAACATCATTGAAATAAAGGGAGTTACAAAGATTTATGATAAAAACACAATACCTGTTCATGCACTTAACGGGATAGATCTTACTTTTCAGGAAGGGGAATTCGCATCAATTGTTGGACCATCCGGTTCAGGGAAAACCACCTTGCTTAATATTCTTGGAGGATTAGACGATGCAACCGATGGTGTTGTTTTAATTGATGGGGTAGATCTTACTGCATTAAGTGGCGCAAAAAAAACAACTTTTCGTAAGAATAAAATCGGATTCGTCTTTCAGTCATTTAACCTGATTCCTGTTCTTACGGTTCAGGAAAATATCGAATTTATTATGCAGCTGCAGGGTATCGCCAGAGAGGATCGGGAAAAGCGTACAGCTGAACTTCTGGAGGCCATTGGTTTGAGTGACCGGAAAAACAGTCGTCCGAATAAATTGTCAGGTGGGCAGCAACAGCGTGTGGCAGTGGCAAGGGCGCTGGCTTCAAAACCTAAATTCATCCTGGCCGATGAACCGACAGCCAATCTTGATTCAAAATCGGCTGAGAATTTGCTTGATATTATGGGTAAGCTTAACAGGGAGGAGAATATCACCTTTATTTTTTCGACCCACGATTTACGGGTAATGAATAAGGCCAAAAGAATAATAACAATTGAAGATGGTAAAGTGATCAGTGATGTTGTCAAGGAGGAAATACACAATTTGATTTAGGTGAATTAGCCATGATCAGCAACTCATCAACCGGAGATTAAAATTAATTCATGGTTATTCGTTTCGCTGACCTTCGATTCCATGCGACCTTTAATTAATAAATTATGTACGCATGAAGCATGAAATTATAAACGGGTGGTCTGTCCACATGATAATTTTGTTCCTGTTTTTTGCGTTAATACCTTTCTCTTCCAATCCGCAGGATTCCGGTAAACAAACTCATTTTGTGTTTAACGGATATGTAAAAGATATGCAAACATTTATATTTCAGGATTTAAACAGCGATTTGATCTCTGCGAACCTGGTTCATAACCGCCTTAACTTAAAATGGTTTGTATCCTCTTCATTTACTGCCGCCATTGAATTGCGAAATCGTTTATTAGTTGGAAATTTATTGACCGGTTATCCGGGATACAATCAGACATTTGAAGTTGATCAGGGCATAACCGATTTATCCTGGAATTTGATTGACCAAAAGTCATTGCTGTTTAATACGTCGGCAGACCGGTTATGGCTTCAGTATTCCAGGGACAAATTTCAAATTACAGCAGGTCGTCAAAGAATCAACTGGGGACAGACTTTTGTCTGGAATCCGAACGATATATTTAATTCATATTCCTATTTTGATTTTGATTATGAAGAAAAACCGGGAAGTGATGCAATAAGATTTCAATACTATACGACTCCCTCCTCTGTAGTGGAGTTTGCAATAAAATCAAACAACCTGAATCAGGCTACTTTGGCAGCCCTTTACCGGTTTAACAGGTGGAATTACGATTTTCAGTTTATTGGCGGAGTTGTTGACCAGAATGACCTGGTGATCGGAACGGGCTGGTCAGGACAAATAGCCAAAGGTGGATTCAGGGGTGAGGCTTCCTATTTCATTCAGGAAAAAAAGTTAAGCGACAGTTCATCTGTATTTCTTGCCGATATTGGTTATGACTATACCTTCAAAAACTCGCTGTTTCTCCAGTTTGAATTTTTGTATAATAGTAATCGTCAATCAACCGGGAATTTTGAGATGAATCTGTTAAACAGTCAGGTAATGAGCGCTAAAAACCTCTTTTTATCCGAATGTTCCCTGTTTGGCTCACTATCCTATCCTTTTACACCTCTTATTACCGGTTCGTTTGCCGGGATTGGAAATCCCAAAAACAAAATGTTCTTTGTCATTCCTTCCATAAGTATTTCACTTCTCGAAAATCTCGAACTAACTTTTACTGCACAAATAATGAGATATACCGGAAGTGAGGTGACTGGCCAGAACCTCAATATGATCTATGCCCGGCTAAAGCGAAGTTTTTAGTTCTTATCGGGTGTTTAATTTAATTTTGAATGATAATTATTTTTGCCTTTGGATATATATCTGATCGACTGAATCAGTAACTTACGGTAGTTGGGATTGTTATAACTATTTTTGTCATGCCCCGGCTGTATGAACACTATTTTTGAATTATCCTTAGTTAAGGTCCATCCTATCAGATGGTTGCTTTTGGAATGATTCGTCGAAAGAAGTGGATAAACGCCGGGGAGTACTTCCAGATTACCATAAACTTCATCATGCAATTCGAAGTCCTTTAACCCTTTGGTTACCGGATGTGACGGATGTTCAATTTTAACCTGAAAATCAATATCATGTTCGTAAGATGAAGCTCCAAACTGGTCGTCTTTTTTCTTTTCATAATATTTTCCTCCAACAATATTTTCATAATCAGGCCAATCCTGATAGGCACAAACTGAATGATGCAAAAACAGTAAACCCTTACCCGTTTTTAAAAGTCGGTAATAGGATTCCTTTTCATTATCTGTGATCGTTTTAGGCATATCATAAAATACCACTGCATCAATTGAGGTAAGATCAACAGTCCCCAACTGAACCCCGGCTTCAGGATGGACAAGCTCTGTATAGGTCAGATCTTTAAATGAATCAAACATCTGGAAAAATGAAACCCTATCGAAATTATGTCCCCCTGTTACGATAAGAATCTTTAATTTATTTGATGAAGAAGAGACATTTACAGTTAGAACAACTATTATAAAAGTCAGCATTACACGCATTGTCATCTTGTTGCAGATTTAATTATTTTATTTCGTTTTCACTGTTTCCTCAGGCATCAATGCTATGCTGATCAGATTTTTAAAGTCAAAGATTCTGGAAGCCGCAGATTTTAAAGTTTGCGGTGTGATCCCTTTTATAACCGGATCGAAATCTCCAAATGTTTTAAAATCTCCGTTACAGTTCAGGTAATAGCTCTTGAGTGTCATTGTCCAAAAATTATTTTCCCGCAAATTGGTTTCGCGCTCACGTTTCATCTTTTCGCGGGCTTTATCCACCTCATCCGGTTTTGGACCATTTGCGATGAGGTCCTTAATTATACTGAAGACAGATGCTTTCAACTCTTTTAATTTTTCCGGAGAGGTCCCGTAATAGATCGTCATATCATATTCCGATACCGGCAATTTGTTTATGCCTGGCTGGGCGCCGATTGAATAGACACTGGATTTGTCTTCACGAATACTCTCCAGTAGTCTGGTAGTTAATATTTTACTTAACGCGTCAACTTCAAGAATCTCTTTTGTATTGTAATTTAGCTTTCCATGAAACTGGATGTATTGAATCGATTTGGATTCCTTTCCTTTATGGACTATCTTCTCGACTACCCCTTTGGGTTTTCTTACTCCGAGATCCACCCATTTTTCAACTTTTTTACCTGCATTAAGCGAGGCAAGGTATTTTTCGACAAGCGGTTTGAACTTAAGGGTATCGATCTTTCCAACAAAGAAGTAGGTAAAGGCTCCGGGATTTGAGAAGCGCTCTTTACAAATTTGTTCGATTCTCGGGAATTTTGCCTCATTGAGCATCTCTTTTGTAAGTGGTTTCATGCGTGGGTGATAGTTTGACGAGACAAATCTGAAAGTATCGGCAAAGGCCCTTTCGGGAGAAACATCCTTATTTTCGAGTTGGCTCCTCATGCGGGTGATGTAGGACGAGAAAGCCGATTCGTCGAAGCGGGGATGGGTAAAATAGAGGTTAATCAATTGAAAGAGTGTCTCTAAATCAGCAATGTTTGACGAGCCTTCCAATCCTTGCGTTAACATTTTTATCACCGGGGTTACCGACACCTCTTTGCCTGCAAGCATTTTTTGAAGTGTCGTTAATTTAAATCCGTCGATACCGCTCATATCCATAATTGTCGCTGCAAATGAGGCCGAAACATTGTCAGACTGGGGATACAATGACCACCCTCCCAGGGAATAACCGGTAAAAAGGATTTCATCATCCCTGAAATCAGTCTGTTTAATAACCACTTTTGATCCGTTTGAAAGGGTCCATTCGGTCGCATCTACCTCCCTGATCTTCTTATTACCTGTTATTTTGCCTGGTAAAGGAATAGTTTTCATTAATGGCTCGGCAGTGGTCTCGTCGGCGTATCCTTCAAGATTTTGTTGCTGTACTTCCGACAAAATATTTCTGATCGTCATGCCGTCAGGTACCGGAGTGGTGGCTAAATCGGGAGCAGTGACCACAACAACACGATTATCGTTGGTTATCCATTTTTTTGAAAGTGCATTTACCTCTTCCAAAGTAATAGCAGGGATGAAGGCTTTGTAATATTCGAATTCCTTTTCGATACCCGGTACAGGCTCCTTCCGCAGCAGAAAATTACGGCTGTACTCCTCTGCAATACTCATTGATTCTCTTTTATCACGCTCATTATAGGCAGATTCCATTGATTTTAGCATTGCATTTTTATTCCTGTCGAGTTCGCTTTGGGTAAAACCGAACTTACGCACCCGTTCAATTTCAATCAATACAGCCTTAAGCCCTTCCTTGATTTTACCCGGATGAGCGATGGCCATTGCCGTGTATACATCTGAAGGGCCAATAAGACCCCCATAACCGGCCTGACCCATCACAAATGGTGGATTCTCCTTTTGAGTCAGCTCTGCCAGCCGGAGATTGATCATTTGATTGTAAAGATTATATAAAATTGAATTGCGATAACCATTCACCGAAAGGTCGATAATCATCGGATGTTTAATGTAGAAAGAGGCAGACGAATTGGTCGCTTCCTTATCGGTCACTATCTTTACCAAAGTTTCCTTATGTCCGGGAATAGCGAACTCCTCTTTCTTCCGGGGATTTTGTTTTGCGGGAATAGCTGAAAATTTATCGGTTATCAGTTTGACCATTTTAGACTGGTCGAAATCACCTACAACAATTATTGCCTCCAAATCCGGACGATACCAGTCATTCCTGAACCGTCGCAGAACTTCAGGTTTACATTTATCAATCACCTCCATCTTGCCGATTGGCAATCTTTCGGCATATTTTGAGTTTTTAAGAAATACAGGAAGCCATTGATTCATCATTCTTTGCTGGGCACCCTGACCTCCCCGCCACTCCTCGTGGATTACCCCCCGTTCCTTGTTGATCTCCTCATCGGAATCTGTGACCTGTGAGGCCCAGTCGTATAGCACCTGAAGCCCTTTTAGAGTGTATTCTTCTTTGTCGAGCGGGACTTTCACCATATATACCGTCTCATCAAAATTGGTATAGGCATTGATTTCCGGTCCAAATTCCATCCCGATGGATTCAAAATATTTAATCAGCTCATTTTTTGGAAAATTTTTAGTGCCATTAAAGCTCATATGTTCACAGAAGTGGGCAATTCCGGGCTGATCGGGATCTTCTAAAACAGATCCGGCAGAGACAACAAGCATCATTTCTGCCCTGTTTCTGGGTGTTGAATTCGATTTAACATAGTAGGTCAGACCATTCTTAAGAACTCCCTTACTGGTGGAAGGATTAAACGGAATGGGATCTGAAAGTTTGAACGGCTGGGCAAAAAGCTGAACAGCCATCCATATCAATAAAAAGGTAAAGGATAGTTTTTTCATGATGGTGAAGTTAACTAATTAATATTGAGTATATTACTTGTTAATATTATTCCGGTCAGATGAAATTTAAGGGGATTGAATGCGCAGATTCAGGGATGATGAGATACATGTTTATTGACCGCATGGCTAAACCCATCTTCATAATGAGCCAGGCTGATGAGGTATTTAAGTTTTAGTTCTTCGGGAGCATTATCAACAACATAGGAATGTTGGGTAAAGTCCAGCATTTCAAGATCGTTGAAATCATTTCCTATTCCCAGGGTATTTTCTCTTGCAATACCGGTTATCCGGCAAATCTCTTCAATTCCGTGCGCTTTGGAAACACTGTTGGGGAATATTTCCATCCAGATGTAATTGGCATCCAGTGGGGAAGTGGTTTTGATTACACTTAATTCGGGAAATCTTGCCTGGACCTTTGATTTAACCAATTCAAACTGGTCGCTCTCACGGGGGAAGAACATCAGAAACTGGGAGGCAGTAAAAGGATGGTCGGGATCAATCTTTACGGCATCACCGAATTTTTTATGATGAGCTACATACCGGGTTAGTTCAGGACAGTCATAGCTTTCCCACCATCCAAAATTGTGGTTATCGGGTAACTCGCGTGAAACTTTAAAATTATATTTTTCGCCGATCAGAAAATTCATAATTTCAGTAGTCGTCTCAAGGGGAATAGACATGGCGCGGATTAACTGCTGCGATTTCCAGTCCATAATCCCGGCTCCGGATGAGAAAATCACATAATCAAAGGGAGAGACTTCGTTTAAGACAAGTCTGACTTTATATAAATTACGACCGGTAGCGGCAACCCTGCACAACCCTAAATTGCCTAATCTTTCGAGTGTTTTCTGATCAGCAGGGCTTATGGACTGGTCGGATTGTAGTAGCGTTCCGTCCAGATCGGTAACCACCATTTTTACTTCAAACATAAATTATAAATTTTAAAATGCAATAAATCAAAATTTTAATACCTGCATTTTTTATTAAGATCTCCAAATTCAATGGAGAATGTGTTCCTTGAATTGAAAAACACTAAGATACGACAATCGGATGATTTAGGTTGGATATTGGACAATAAATCTTCCAAATAAAAATTAATTGTTAAATCTGCAGGAGATTTTTTTCTAAAGGTGAACAAATTTTGATATTGTAAATTTTATCACCTTTTTTTGTACCCATATCAAATTTAATTATTACTAACTTCTTATTATCTTTGCCTATTCACAGGGAATACTATATCTCGATTTCACATTTCATTCATTATATTTATTGATCTTAAAACAGATTCATTTTTTAATTTAAAACGTATGAAACGATTATTTTCTTTTATTATGGCTTTTGTATTACCCGCTTTGGTTTTTGGTAGTGAAGCCGACCTTAAAATTCCTGCGCTTGATCCGGCTCAGTACAACATGCTCATGTTCGGATTCCTGATTTGTATTTTGGGGTTACTTTTTGGCTTATACCAGTTCCTCCGGGTCAAGAAGCTTGGGGCACACAAGAACATGCTGGATGTGGCGAATATTATTTTCGAAACATGTAAGACCTACCTTATTCAGCAGGGTAAATTTTTATTGATTTTATTTGCTTTTATTGCTGCCTGTATTGCCTTCTATTTCGGATTTCTTCAGCAAATGAGCTTTGGCGGTGTTTTACTGATCCTGATGTGGTCGGTAATCGGTATCCTGGGTTCTTATGGTGTTGCCTGGTTCGGCATACGGATGAATACGTTGGCCAATAGCCGTATGGCTTTTGCATCGCTAGAACGCAAACCGCTTAAACTTCTGAATATTCCGCTTGACGCAGGGATGAGTATCGGTGTGCTTTTGGTAAGTGTTGAATTGATCATGATGCTTATCATACTTCTTTTTATCCCACGCGAATTTGCAGGCGCCAGCTTTATCGGTTTTGCAATTGGTGAATCGTTAGGCGCTTCTGCCCTCCGTATTGCCGGTGGTATCTTTACAAAAATTGCCGATATTGGCAGCGACCTGATGAAAGTGGTTTTCAAGATCAAAGAAGACGATCCACGTAACCCAGGTGTAATTGCTGACTGTACCGGTGATAATGCAGGCGATAGTGTAGGCCCGACAGCTGACGGTTTTGAAACCTATGGTGTTACCGGTGTTGCCCTGATCAGTTTCATTGTACTTGCTGTAATGAACGTTGCTGACCAGACACTTCTGCTTACCTGGATATTCCTGATGCGTATCCTGATGGTGGTTACTTCAATTGCCGCTTTCTATATCAATAAACTTTATACCAATGCAAAATATCATAATGTATTGGATCTTGACTTTGAAAGGCCACTTACTACATTGGTTTGGATCACTTCTATCCTCTCTATCATTGTGACTTTTGGTGTAAGTTATTTCATGCTCGGTAACCTTGCGAATAATCTTTGGCTTACCTTATCGATTATCATTAGTTGCGGGACACTTGGCGCAGCGCTGATTCCTGAATTTACCAAGATCTTTACCAGTCCCAAATCGGGTCATGTCAACGAAATTGTGATCGCATCACGTGAGGGTGGTCCGTCTCTTAACATACTTTCAGGTTTGGTTGCCGGTAACTTCAGCGCTTTCTGGCAAGGTATGGTTTTCCTTGTTCTGATGTTTATCGCCTATTTCGCATCTACCCACGGTCTCGCCGTAATGATGATCTATCCTTCTATTTTTGCTTTTGGACTTGTAGCTTTTGGATTCCTGGGTATGGGACCTGTGACCATTGCAGTTGATAGTTATGGTCCGGTTACAGACAATGCACAGAGTATCTATGAACTTTCCCTGATCGAGGAAAACCCAAATGCAGTTGTAGAAATTGAAAAGGAATTTGGTTTCAAACCTGATTTCGAAAATGCAAAACATTATCTTGAAGCGAATGACGGAGCCGGAAATACCTTCAAAGCTACAGCAAAACCGGTACTGATCGGTACTGCAGTTGTTGGGGCAACTACAATGATTTTCTCACTTATCCTGCTTATTAAGAGTAAATTC
Source organism: Prolixibacteraceae bacterium (assembly GCA_023251475.1). Taxonomy (GTDB): domain Bacteria; phylum Bacteroidota; class Bacteroidia; order Bacteroidales; family Prolixibacteraceae; genus JAAFHB01. The sequence continues at coordinate 2,362 of JAHEYS010000097.1, read as the reverse complement.
GGTATTGAACCTGAAACAATCCTCAATGTACTTAATCCTTATACAATCCTCGGATTTTTGGCAGGTGGTTCTGTAATATACTGGTTTACCGGTGCTTCTATTCAGGCGGTTACTACCGGCGCTTATCGTGCGGTGGAATATATCAAGAAAAATATTCAGCTTGATGAAGGGGCTGACAGCAGTGCATCCATTGAAACATCCAAGGAAGTAGTGAAGATTTGTACCCAATATGCGCAAACAGGGATGTTCAATATCTTTATTGCCATCTTCTCATTTGCCCTTGCATTTGCTTTCTTTGCCGGCTACCGCGATACCACCGCAGCAACACCTGCATTGCAATATGCGGCTACCTCATTCTTTGTGAGCTACCTGATTTCAATTGCAGTCTTCGGACTTTTCCAGGCGCTCTTTATGGCTAATGCCGGAGGTGCATGGGATAATGCAAAGAAAGTTGTCGAAGTTGATTTACGTGAAAAAGGTACAGCGTTACACGAAGCTTCAATTGTAGGTGATACAGTTGGTGACCCTTTCAAGGATACCTCTTCTGTTGCATTGAACCCGATTATCAAGTTTACCACCCTTTTCGGTTTACTGGCCATGGAAATTGCCATTTCTGAAAGCTTCTTTTCAGTAGCTCCGTATGTGGGTGGTGTGTTCTTTGCAATTGCACTCTACTTTGTTTACCGTTCCTTCTATAAGATGAGAATCGTTAAATAGCGTATGATTTACTTGCAAATCTTCAGGTTTTAACAATCTTTAAGATCTGTTTGATCGGCTTAACGAAATTCTGACACATATTTGTGAGGTAAGAGTAAAGCACTTTTTTTCATAGATTTTGGTTAGGTTAACATAGGGCGTCCTCAAAAGGGGCGCCTTTTGTTGTTACAGGATTCGCCTTATCACCTCTTCGCGTTTTTGTCTCGAGATGGGAACACTACTTCCATCATTCATTGAGAGATGCCGCCATCAGTTTTGACAATACACATTTCAGATGATGCAATGTCAGATTAAGGCCACGAAATGAGTAATTTACAACCCCAGCAATTGTTCCTCAGGGCTTTTCCCATCAAATAGGAGTTTTGCCGGATCTTCGATTAACTCCTTTACCTTTACCAGGAATCCGACGGAATCTTTTCCGTCGATAATGCGGTGATCATACGAGAGGGCCACATACATCATCGGTCTGATCTCCACTTTGCCATTAACTGCCACGGGGCGATCTTTGATCGAGTGCATACCCAGGATCGCACTCTGAGGGGGATTGATAATGGGGGTCGACATCAATGAACCAAAGACTCCGCCATTGGTAATGGTGAACGTGCCTCCTGTCATCTCCTGAATAGTCAGCTTCTTATCTCTTGCTTTCTCTGCCAGTTCCTTGATCTCACGTTCGATCAACGCAATACTTTTGGTTTCGGAATTTCGTATAACCGGTACCATGAGTCCCTTGGGAGTCTGAACAGCAACACCGATATCGTGGTACCGCGGAGTAACAATATCTTCGCCATCAATCATTGAATTGACCGATGGATGATTTGATAGCGCCACGCTCACCGCTTTGGCGAAAAAGGACATAAATCCAAGTTTTATTCCGTATTTATCCGAGAACTTCTGCTGGTAAGTCTTTCGCAACTCCATGAGCTGACTCATGTCAATCTCATTAAAGGTGGTAAGCATTGCAGTTTCGTTCTTTACTGCAACGAGCCGCTGACTCAGTTTCCGCCGAAGGGGCGACATCGCCTGCCGGTCTTCCTCCCTTGACTTTTCCGGGAGGGGTTCCGGTAATTGATTTTTTTGCAATGACAATACCGACTCAACATCCTTGCGACTGATCCTGCGAAGTCCGTTCAGAAGATCATCCATACTTAAACCCTGTTCTTCCATCACAGCCCTGGCTGCAGGGGTGAGCTTGATCAGATTATTTTTTATCGCGGTGGTGTCGTTTTGCACTTTTTCCGATGTTGTAGCAGAAAGCTGTTCGGTTGTGGTAATTTTAATTTCATTCTCCTGAACAGTCTCTCTATTTAACAGTATAGAAGATTCCTGAGTGAGTTGTACATTCTCATCATTGTCAACTGTACAAACGACGGAACCAACAGCAACCCTTTCTCCCTCTTTTAACAGAATATTCAATTTGCCTGTTGCGGGGGCACTCAAAGATAGGGTCGCTTTATCCGATTCAATTTCAGCTATTTCCTGATCTTTGGTCACAATTGCGCCATCTTCCACCAGCCATTTCCCAATTTCAACTTCAGTAATTGATTCTCCCGGAGAAGGAATTTTTATTTCAAGAATCATAACAGAATAAATTTATTTAACGTTAATTAAAAACGGCATTAAGAATTCTTTCAAGACTTCGTTT
>JAHEYS010000039.1 GCA_023251475.1 Prolixibacteraceae bacterium | reverse complement strand
GCTGTTGTTGATAATGTACCCCTGGTGGCAGCTGCACAGGGAATGTATGACCTTTCCCAATATCCCATGGATCATTATTTCTGGGAATTCCTGGCCTATGCAGTCGGAACTGGTGGAAGCATACTGATAATCGGCTCCGCAGCCGGAGTGGCAGCAATGGGAATGGAGAAAATTAATTTCTTCTGGTATTTGAAAAAGATCAGTCTGTTGGCGCTTCTTGGTTATTTTGCAGGCGCAATTACCTATATAGTACAACATCAGATGTTGGGATTATAACCATTGATGATCTTTACTACCTTTAGCCTGAAATCAATATATTTCTGCTATGATCAGATATGCAGTGATTGACATCGGGACAAATACCTGCAATTTACTAATAGCCAATAAATTAAAATCAGGCTTATTTAAAACGGTTTACGACAGGAAATTGCCCGTCAAACTGGGCCGGGGAGGAATTCATAAGAATATTTTACTTCCTGACGCGATTGAAAGGGGAATCAATGCACTTCAAAGCCATTCACTTACCATAAATAAATATGAGGTCACCAGGGTAAAGGTAATTGGTACTTCAGCGCTGCGTGGCGCCATCAACAAAAATGATTTTCTTGAAAAGGTAAAGGATTTATTTGGCTGGGACATTGAAATCATCGACGGAGAACTTGAGGCCGAGTTGATTTTCAGAGGGGTAAACTTATCGCTTCCAAATGGTTTGGGGGAATACCTGATTGTTGATATTGGTGGCGGGAGTATAGAATTTATATTGGCATATGACCACCAGATCATCTGGAAACGGAGCTTTAACATCGGAATTGCGCGGGCGCTGGAGGCGGTTAAGATGTCGGATCCGATTACCCCCGCAGAGATTATGGCTTTTGAAAAGTGGTTTGGCAGGCATCTCCGGGAATTATGGAATATCTGCAAATTGCGTCGTCCTCAAACCCTGCTCGGTTGTTCCGGAGCATTTGATACTTTTATGGATATTTACGAAAAAACGGCTCCGGATCTTAAAATAAGGGAGGTTTCAGAACTTCCACTTCAGGATTACGCACAGATTCACGAAATTTTGATCCATTCAGATCATGAAACGAGGTCTAAAATCGCGGGGATGGACAAGATGCGGGTGGAGATGATAGTTGTTGCATCAGTATTTACCAATTACATGCTCAGGAGATTGTCCGTTCAAAAGTTGTTGCATACACACAACTCACTGAAAGAGGGGGTAATGGACCGACTTATTTCTAAAGGATTATAATTTAAATATATGGTTAAGATTTTAGTCATTGATGACGAGCGGAGTATCCGCAATACGTTAAAAGAGATTCTTGGATTTGAAGGTTACCAGGTGGACGTAGCCGAAAACGGCGCCATAGGACTTGAAATGGTTAAAAGCGCCGATTTTGACATCATCCTCTGCGATATTAAAATGCCCGAAATGGATGGCATCGAAGTGCTGGGCAAAATCATTGAGCTTAAACCGGAGACGACTGTAGTGATGATCTCCGGTCACGGAAACATTGATACTGCAGTGGAGGCCATCAAAAAAGGAGCCTTTGATTTCATCGTTAAACCTCTGGATTTAAACAGATTATTAATCACAATCCGTAATGCGGGTGATAAGACCCAGTTGGTAAAAGAGACCAAAGTATTAAAACAAAAGATCAATAAACAGTACGAGATTATAGGGGAATCGCCCCTGATTAAGAAAGTACTGGAGATGACCGACCGTGTAGCACCAACCGATGCCAAAGTATTGATCACAGGGGCGAATGGTACCGGGAAAGAGCTGGTTGCGCGACGGCTGCACGAATTGTCATCCAGGGCTGAAGCCCCGTTTGTTGAAGTCAACTGTGCGGCCATCCCATCTGAATTAATTGAAAGTGAATTATTTGGCCATGAGAAAGGGGCGTTTACCTCGGCAATAAAGCAGCGGAAAGGAAAATTTGAACAGGCAGACGGTGGGACCCTCTTTCTGGATGAAATTGGAGATATGAGCTATTCTGCGCAATCGAAGGTTTTAAGGGCATTACAGGAAAACATCATCACCAGGGTTGGTAGCGACACGCCGGTTAAGGTAAACGTACGGGTAATCGCAGCAACGAACAAAGATCTGGCTGAAGAGATTAAAAACGGCGCCTTCCGCGAAGATTTATACCACCGTTTAAGCGTAATTCTTATTAATGTTCCATCGCTTGAAAGCCGAAGGGAGGACATCCCGTTATTAGCCAATTACTTCA
>JAHEYS010000096.1 GCA_023251475.1 Prolixibacteraceae bacterium | reverse complement strand
AGGAGAAAGAGCCGGAAGGGGCTTTGGTATAGTAAGTCTGCAACTGGGTAAAATAACCATCCCCCGAGGTATCAGCCAACAAGACAATTGCCAGGTTCGCTAATAATTCGTTCTGAAATCTGATCTTTACACCGCTAAACCCAGCCTGAATGTACAGATTTTTAAAAGCGGTAACCACAGGGGGAGTCAAAGGATGAACCTCTACGCTGAGCGGCTCCGATACTTTTTCGTTTAAACCTACACTGAAAAGTTTGACCGTGTAGGTATTAGTATTCCCAAAACCGTTTACAACAAGCGTATCATTATAAACGGAAGCCTTTGATTCACTGATGTTACCCGGACTTATTTCATATATTGCCTTTACATAGGATAAATTTGGGTCGTTCGGCAACTTATAGGTAAGAATGGCCCCTCCAGGGGTATTGACCACCTTAACATTACTGATTTGTCCGGGGGCCGGGATACTGTTATCGATATGATCAAGTCTGCCAGCCTCTTTACAGCGCTGCCACAGAATAACCGCCAGGCATAAGGTTAATATGTAAATTAATTGTTTCATTGTACTGCTGTTTAATAGTATTTAATTCTGAAACTTTTCGAAAAAATGCTGATTTTCAGCCTGAGATTACCAACCAATATTTTGAACTAAATTCCTGTTATTCTCGATATAGGAATCTTTTATTGGCCAGAAGTAGTCTTTTTGTCCAAAAGATTGTTTAATAATGAATTTAGGACGATAAAAATAGAGATCCACCGATTGCTCAATATCATAACTCTCTAATGCCCGTTGGTATTTTTCAGGGGCCTCTTTCCACCGGCGCAAATCCCAAAAACGTTGTCCTTCAAATGCCAGTTCAATGCCGCGTTCCTGATGGATAATCATGCGCATCCCCTCTTTGGTTGTGTATTTGGATGGATTGGTAGAAAAGTTGGTCCATGATTCCTGCACCGTTTTTAACCCGGCACGTGCACGTATTTGATTGACATAGCTATAGACATCGTTGGTCGGGGTTAAATTTGCTTCATTTAAAGCTTCAGCGTAAAGCAGATATAAATCGGCCAGGCGAATTATCGGCCACGGATAAGTTGTGATGGAATAATCGGTAGTTCCCGATCCCATTACATTCTGATAATGTACGTATTTCTTTAAATAGTATCCGGTGGTAATCCCCCTGTCGAGGATCGCTTTGCCATTGGGTTCCCCTTTTTTACAATGGAGACAAAACAGACTGGCAGGGATCTTATCATCATAAATCCCCTGGCCATACCAAATACCGCCGTCAAAGGCCAAATCAGCATAAAACCTGGGTTCGCGGTCGTAGTTCAATTCTACGGTATTAAAATCCTTTCGGATATATAACTGATCCTTTGCCAGGGCTTTACGTAACGAATACCAGTTCGTACCGGTCCTGGTGTTATCCTCATTGATCGGTACACCATTCTGGGTATAAAACATCTCTGCTATTTTTAAAGGGGCGCCCAGTTCTCCGATAAGATTCGGGTTCGAAAGATAGGCCTCGTTAACAAACGGAGTTGCCCACCTTTGCAGGCTATTGGCCACACTTTGAGTGTTTGCCCAGATAATCTCACTATTCCACCTTTCAGTAAATACATTGCGTAGTGACATCTGAGTGTTTATTGTATCTGACAGTTTTAGCACAACAGTAGGGACATAGTGATATAACGATATGGCATTCGCCTGACAAACATCTATGGCGGTTTTACAGGCAACTACTGCCGAGTCCCATTTTACCGGGTCATAGGTAGTGTTAAACAGTTTTGTCCCATCTTTATTAACCAAGGATGCCTGTTCTGAATTTCCATTGAATAAGGGACTTGCAGCAGTTACCAATACCTTGGCCTTCAACGATAAAGCGACCAGTCGTGTAATGCGCCCGGCCATTTTTGTAGGATCGCCATAATCGGGGGAAAGATCGGCTACAGATTCGTTGATTAACTGGTTGATATAGGCAAAACAGGAATCTACAGGGGCGCGCGATACCTTTACTTCACTGATGGCAACATCGACAGGCAAATTTTTCTTTATCAAAGGGATAGGACCATACATCCGTACGAGATAAAAATGATAATATGCCTTCAGAAACTTGACCTCAGCGATCCACTGGTTCATTTCGCTCAATTCCAAATCGGGAACTGTGGTAACTTTCTCCAGAAAAATATTGCAATCACGCAAACCTTTATATAGATTATCCCAGGTCGCATTTCCAATTGGGGCATTTGCATTTTGAAATCCCCTTGCAATTTTTAACATACTGTGATCGAAATAGGGCATCGGAGACTGGGGTATTGCCCAAATCTCGTCGCCCGACAATAAAGCCGGATTACTTGCCACCTCTGCATCTAACGGCATATATGAATAACAGGTATACAGATACTTTTCAGCCTCTGAACGCATCGTAAAAGCATTATCCAAAGTGGCAATATTATCAGGAACCACATCTAAATATTTACTGCAGGAACTGCACCCCACAATCAGGGCTAACACTCCTATAATCCATGTCTTTCTCATGTGTTTCTGTATTGTTTAATTATTATTCTTAATTAAAGGAGATGTTCACTCCTAAATTAAATACCCTTTGTAACGGATAACCCAGACCATTTCCGGCCATTTCAACATCCCACATTTTAAACTTACTAAACAGCATCAGGTTGGTGCCACTAACATAGAGCCGAAGGTTTGAGGTATGCAGCTTATCCCTCAGACGTTGGGGGAAGGTGTATCCGATTTCAAGTTGCTTAAACCGGAGGAAAGTTCCGTCACGCATAAACCAGGTGCTGGGTTGAGCGTTGTTCGCAATAGTTGTTGTGCTTAGTCTGGGCCATGTAGCATAAACATTCCGGTTATCCTCCGACCAATGACTATCTGCATAGGCCTTGAGAATTTGTGTTTCATTCCGGAAAGGGCTTGTATTCAGCTGGTAAGTGGTGGAACTTCCCGAAGCCAGAACATCATCGGTTACCGTGAGCCAAAAGGACTCATTGGCTGCGCCCTGAAAAAATGCAGACAAATCAAAGTTCTTGTACCCCATTGAGAATCCAAAGCCATATACGATTTCCGGAACAGTTGGATTTCCGATAGGCACTTTATCTGCTTCGGTTATTTTCCCGTCACGGTTCACATCGGTATATTTTATATCGCCACCACCATAGGTACCGCCAAATTCCTGTTTGGGCGAGTTGGCAGCCTCGGTGTCATCAACAAATAATCTTTCGGCGATGTAACCATATTTCTGATTCAGAGAATTGCCGATACGTGACCGCCAGTATTCATTGTATTCCGGCTCATCATAAACCTCATATTTACTGGTTGCATAGGTGAAATTAGCCCGGGCTGATGTCCAAAAATCCTTATTCCAAACCTGCTGGTAATCCAACGAAAGGTCCACACCGCTCCCCGAAGCTTCACCTACATTGGCTTTAGTGACACTCGATAATCCCATGGTAGTTGGGATTGCTTCCCTGGTCATTAAGATATTGCTACGGTCCTCGGTAAAATATTCAGCGATGATATTTATTTTTTTCAGCAGGCTTAATTCAATCGCAAAATTCTGTTTGGTAGATGTTTCCCAGGTGATCTCCTTATTGGCATATCTCGAAATGTATACACCGTTGAGAGTTGAGTTAAGGTCGCGCCCAAAAGTGGCAGCCCTGTTTGTGGCATTCATATTTACATTTGACAGATAGAAAAACCGGTCACTTGAGCTGCCAATCTGATCATTACCAACCAAACCATAAGAATAACGCAACTTAAGATTTGAAATAACCGATTTCACAGGTTCCCAAAATGGTTCGTTGGAAACGTTCCATGCCAAACCGGCTGACGGGAAAAATCCAAAACGGTTAGTTTTATAAAACCGCTCACTGCCGTTGTACCCAAAATTAAATTCACCAAAATAACGGTTATCATAGGAGTAGGTAGCACGTCCGGATAAACCCACATTACGCGAAGGTAATGAGGACTGAAGATCGCCTGCATTGGCAAGGAGGTTCTGCCGTGCCACAAATACCAATAATCCACTGACCGAATTCTTTTTAAAAGTGCGGTTATAATTCGCCATACCTTCAAAATAGGAGGTAGACTGAAGATACTTTGCCCCTTCATTATATCCTAAATACTCAGTACCATTGGTATTAATCTGTGAGATAACATAATCATCAGTTGCCCGGTCATAACTGTCAACACTATACCAAAAAGGGTTATAGTACCTGCTGACATCGAAGTTTGATGTACGTGTAACATTAGCCATCCCCCTGATTGACAACCCCTCGGTTATGAATGCCAGATCCTGTTTCAGTTCAAATTGTGCGAGCATTTGTGAGCGACTCTCGTCCTTATAACCCTTAACCATTTGAGCATATGGATTCAGGTACTGTCCTTTGTCGTAATTCCCGAACATGATATGCTGAACAGCTATGTGTGACTCATCATTAGGGAAATAGGCCGGAAAAAGAACCGGATTGGAGCGCATCACCATACTATACATATCTGCCCCTCCATTTATCGGACCGGTATAGTCGTCAAAATTTCCACTCAGGCGGACAAGTAATTCCGTTGTTTTGCTGATGTCAATATTTACATTCGCCCGTAAAGAGTAGTTTTTCAGGTCGATGTTATTATTGAAATTATTCCGCTTATCTACTTTTAAGACTCCGTTATCCTGATTAAAAGAGCCGGCCACATAATATCTTGCAACTCCGCCGCCACCACTTACATTCAGGTTTGCCCGTTTGTTCATAGTGTAATCTTTAAATAACATATTTCGCCAGTTATTCGTCGGATAAACAAGCTTATTCATTCCGGCTTCCGTGTTGGCGATCTTCTCTTCAGTATAGGGGAGCATCCCTAAAGGATCACGGGTAAGTACCGCTTCATTATTCAATTTCATGTAGGTTACAGGATCAGCGATCTCGACATTTTGTGTCGGAGCAGACATTGAGTTCTCCAACCTCACGGAAATTTTTGCCGGTCCCTCTTTCCCCTGTTTGGTAGTGACCAGTATAACACCGTTTGCACCACGCGCGCCGTAAAGAGCAGTTGCTGTGGCATCCTTCATAATTGAGAAACTGGCAATATCATCCGGCTGTAAACGGGCCAGATCTTTTGACGTCAGTTCAATTCCATCAATAAGAATCAATGGATTGGTATTTGTTCCAAAAGTGGTGATACCCCGTACAAAAAAGTCAGCATTATCCTGTCCCGGCTCACCACTCCGCTGATAGGCAATTATTCCTGCCATACTTCCCGCCAGTGCAGTGGTAAGGTTGCTGGACGGAATCTTCAATTCTGACGGCTTAATTGTGGTGATAGAACCGATTACACTCTCTTTCTTTTGTTTTCCAAAAGCGACGATCGTGATATCATCCAGTGCTTCAGATTTTTCCCTCATTTTAATGGTCACCTCCACCTGATTGCCAACGCTAATAGTCTGACTCTCCAGCCCAATAAAAGAAAACAGTAATTTATCAGTCGGTTTGGCATCAATTTTAAATGTCCCGTCATTATCCGTAATTACTCCACGGGTAGTTCCCAATATTGTAATTGTTACTCCCGGTACAGGTTTACCCTGTTCGTCAGTAACCCTCCCTTTAACCGATTGTTGTTGGACCGCATTTCCGGTTTCCTTTTTTGTACTGGAAATAATCACCATATTATCGATCACCCGATATTGCAGGTGGACAGGCGAAACAATTTTGTTAAGTACATCCTCAACAGTTCCGTTTTTAACTTCAATATCCACTTTGGCATTCGTGTCAAAGTCGTCGTTATTGTAAAAAAACTCATACTTGCTCTGGTTTTTAATATCATTCAGAACATTTTTGATAGCGGTATTTTTGTAATTGAGATTTAATTTTGTGTTCTGAGAATAGATACTAGCCTGTACTCCCATCACCCCCAGTAAACACAAAAGCAGGGTTAATCGCATAATGAGCAAAATTTTAAAAACAATTCTCTCCTTCCGCATTAGCGGAATTAAATATTTTTCCATAAATTTGTATTTGTCTGTTAAACAATTTTGTGCCCTTGTCGTAACGCGAAGCAAGCACATTCTTAACTCACAAAAGCGGAATAATGTTACCAGCATTTTCCGCTTCTTTTATTCGTTCAGTTAGTGATTAGCATCGTTCCTCCTTTCTTTACAAATTTTACTTTGTTAGTCATTTCAATAATCTGCAAGGTATAATCGAGCGAATTGTTTTTGATTATAACCCCTGTAAACGTATATAGCCGGATATCGTTATTTGCAAATTCAAATTTAATGCCATACCATTCTTCGAGCAGAGTGACTAAATCGTTTAGAGACTGTTTGTCAAAATAGACCTTTCCACTTTTCCAGGAAGTATAATTTGCGGTATTTACATGATCTATCTCAAGGCGCCCCAAAACTGTGCTCTCTGTTAACCGCTCTCCCGGAATAATAAAAACACTCTTTTCTGAATTGACATACTCAACACTTCCTTCGACAAGGATAACTTCATATTTACCTTCTGACTGACAGCCTTTTACATTAAATGAAGTTCCATGAACGATCACCGCTGAGCGGCCCATTGAAACAGTAAAGGGATTTTTTTCATCTTTTACAACCTCAAAATAACCCTCACCTTCAATATTGACCATTCTGTTGGTTTTATCAAAACGGTTTGAATATTTAAGGATTGAACCCGAATTTAACCAAACATCAGTCCCATCGGGGAGTTTCAGATTTTTTATTTTCCCGGTTGGCGTAATGATCGAAATGAATTGTTCCGGCTCTGAAAAATAATTGGTTAAATTCTTCCCAAAAAACAACCCTGCTGTTAAAAATATTACCAGTAAAGCTGCAGCATATTGCCAGTAAACAATTTTTCTGAATAGTCGCTTTCTGCTAAATATCCGCTTTCTGCGGATCCGCGAATGTACTTTTCTCCAGGCCGTATCCGGATGTGAAATTGAACTTGCCAGACCAACCAGATCCTTAACATCATGGATTTTTTTTACCGCTTTAAAGTCATCATCCTCAACAACTCCCGATTCCTGCTTCATGTGCGGGATATCGCTATCATCACCTATTTCGTGGTGAAACAAAGAGGCGAACTGTTCAAACTTATTTTGGTCGTTTGTTTCCATATTTTAAATGTACTGACACGGTTTTGAAAAAGGGGGTGAAGTGTGTAATGAAAATATTTTAAAATATTTTTCTGAAAAAAATCAATCCTATGATTATTAAAGAATTGAGCTTTTGACGTAAATTCTTATAGGCAATCCCCATTTGTGTTTTTACGGTATTTTTTGAGATGTTCAGCTGGTCGGCAATCTCCTGATAGGTCTGATCTTCCTGATAGGCAAGATTAAAAATCTTCTTACATTGGGGGGGTAGGTCATCTATGGCATGTAGAATTTTAACTGCCAGTATCTCTTTATCGTAGAAAACTGTTGTATCGTCCTCCGCGATTTCCTTAAAAATCGCTGATATCGATATTTTATCTCTTCTCTCCCGATGAATAAAGTTCAGAGAATGGTTCCTGACTGCTGTGAACAGGTAGTTTTTAATGTTCCGGCAATTCTGAACAGTTGCTCTTCTCTCCCATAGTGCGGTAAATACATCCTGAACCAGATCTTCACTCTGCTCCATATTTTTAACATACCTGTTGGCAATCAGACATGCTACCTTATAATTTTCCCGGAAAAAAAGGCGGAAATGTTCCTCATCCATATTGAGATTGTTTACCAATGCGAAAAACCAAAGTATAATTTTTATAAGTCCATTATTTGAAGCCTGAAACAGCCCCTTTACTTTAATCCATCAACTATCCCCTGGTAGGTCGGTTTGCGATTGTAGTGATCATCAAAAGGTAATGGCCAGCCGGGCCGGTGATAGGTACCTCTGATCCATGAATCGGCATCTCCGACATTCCACATTGTGATTCCGTAACGCTGTGCAGCGGGCCATGCGTTAAACGTTTTTACAATCAGTTTATTTCTCATCTTTTAAATTTAAACGTGTTATAAAAATCAGATTAATACCCCGAGGCTTGTCCGTCTTTTCTTGATTCGGAGGCTCCAAAGTAAACCCTATTTTTCGGATCGTACATAATGGCCTGGTAACCGCCATATCCCCCAAGATCGTACTGGATCTTATGCCCTCTTTGCATTAAAGTCCTGATCGTTTCATAATCAAAACCGCTTTCGAGGCAGACAATACCGCCGTCCACCATCTTTTCACCAGTGGGTTCCGATGATCCGAAATGTTGAATCCGGGGAGCATCGCCGGCCTCCTGCAGGTTCATCCCAAAGTCGATCAGGTTGACCACAATCTGCACATGTCCCTGTGGTTGCATGGCTCCACCCATCACGCCAAAACTCACCCAGGGCTGACCGTCTTTCGTAATAAAAGCGGGAATAATGGTTTGGAAGGGTCGTTTCCCGGGGTCGTAAGTGTTTACATGATTCTCCTCAAGGGTAAACATCTCCCCGCGATCCTGCAAAACAAAACCCAGCTGATCTGGTGTCATACCGCTACCCATGCCGCGATAGTTACTCTGAATCAATGAGATCATATTTCCTGCCTCGTCGGCTACTGTTAAATAAACGGTATTTCCGTGCTCGGGATTTCCGGGTAATTGCCTTGGCGACGATTTTTTCATATTTACAAGCCCCCTGCGTTCTGCGGCATATTCCTTGGAAATTAACCTTTTAATTGGGAGTTGATTAAACATTGGATCGGCATAAAATTTGGCCCTGTCTTCGAAGGCAAGTTTTTTGGCCTCAACGAAAAGGTGAATATAATCGGCACTCCCAAAGCCCATCGATTTAACATCATATCCTTCCATGATATTCAGCATCTGCAATGCCGCGATACCCTGGCTGTTTGGTGGCAATTCCCATACGTCAAATCCACGGTAATTCGACGAAACCGGCTCGACCCATTCGCTCTTGTGTGCAGCCATATCTTCATAAGAGAGATAACCGCCATTACGTTTCATGTATGCAGCAATGGTATTGGCAATCTCCCCTTTATAAAAAGCATCTCTTCCTCCATCTGCAATTTTCTGAAGCGTATTTGCAAGCCATGGATTTTTAAAAATTTCCCCCTTTTGAGGAGATTTCCCATCGGGCATATAGGTCTCTTTAAAATTCGGGTATTGCTGCAATGATTTGGAGTTGGAAATCATATAATACGAAATTACTTCAGTGACAGGAAATCCTTCGCGGGCATAGTTGATGGCATTTGACAGGATTTGTTTCATCGGAAGTTTACCAAACTTCTGATGTAATTCAAACCAGCCGTCCACACACCCCGGTACCGAAACGGGCAGTGGGCCCTGAGAGGGAATTGATTTCAACCCCTTTTTAAGAAGTATTTCACGGGTTAAAGATTTGGGCGATCGGCCACTTCCATTGAGGCCATAAAGTTTTTTTGATTTTGCGTCCCAGATAATGGCAAAAATGTCACCTCCAATGCCGGAGCCGGTTGGTTCTGTCAATCCTAAAACCGCATTGGCAGCAATGGCGGCATCAATGGCGCTTCCTCCGGCCTTTAATATATCGATCGCAGTTTGTGTGGCAAGCGGTTGACTGGTACACGCCATCCCATGCCGGGCAATCACCTCAGACCGGGTAGCAAACGACTTTCCTGTAATCCGGTCCTGTGCCGAAAGCAATTCCACAAATAAAAACAACATTAGAATGGCTGAAAAAGTCTTCATAGGAATACATTTAAGAATATTTCTCAAAGATAGCGAGTCCTTTGTTTTTGCCGAAGTAAACTATATATTTGTTTAATATTAAAATAATCTGTTATGACAACATCCCGTAGAATGTTTCTTAAAAACAGTACAGTGCTCCTTGCAGGAACAGCACTTCTGTCGAAATCTGCCATTGGCGCATCCCGGCGCGGAGAAATAGTAGGAATTCAGCTCTACTCTGTGCGTGATGATATGAAAAAGGATCCTGTCGCGACACTAACTGCGCTGGCTAAGATGGGTTATAAAAATGTTGAACATGCCAACTATATCAACCGGAAATTCTATGGTTACACCGCTGCAGAGTTTAAAAAAATTCTGGACGACCTGGGACTAAAGATGCCTTCAGGCCATACGGTTATGGCCAAAAACCATTGGGACGCCGATAAGAAGGTGTTTACCGATTCCTGGAAATGGACAATTGAAGATGCAGCATTCATGGGACAGAAATATGTGATTAGTCCTTCGATGGATGGTTCGATGCGTACCACCTACGACGATATGGTACGTTACATGGATGTATTTAATCTGTGTGGTGAGCTCTGCCAGAAATCGGGAATGAAATTTGGATATCACAACCACTCCTTTGAGTTCAGCGAAAAGCTGAATGGAATCAAAGTGTTTGATATTATGATGCAGAAAATGGATCCGAAACGGGTGCTGATGCAATTGGATATTGGGAATATGTATATCGCCGGAGCAAAAGCGCTCGACATCCTGGGCCAGTACCCCGGAAGGTTCGAAATGCTCCATGTGAAGGATGAAATAGCGGTTAACTCACCCGAAAAATATGAGAGCGCCATATTGGGCAAGGGGATTATCCCAGCCAGAGAGGCGATCGATCTGGGACGAAAAATCGGAGGAACTAAGGTCTTTATCATTGAGCAGGAGTCATATCAAAACCAGGCACCGCTACAAAGTGTGAAAGAGGACCTGGAGGTGATGAAAAAATGGGGATTCTGAAAGAATAGATCCTGTTAAAATCTAATGAGACGATATATTCTATCTGCAATACTGATTGTTGCGCAGCTTATTTCCGGAATTTCTGTTTGCCGCTCTCAAGGCGCCATGGCTCCTTTTTCCATCACCTGTAATCCCTATCTTCAGAATCTGAACAAAAACGGCATTACGATCATGTGGATGGTCAATTATAATGCCACAAGTTGGGTGGAATACGGAAAAACCGAACAACGCGGGAGTAAAGCCATCCATTCGCAATCGGGGATGGTGGATGTGAATCCGGGAGTTCAGAAAGTTATCCTTACGGGACTGGAGCCCGGCACCCGATATTTTTACCGCGTAGCTTCCAGGGAAGTAAAAATACACCAGGCTTATAAAGTGGTGTACGGTGATCCAGTTTTCAGCGATACTTACTCCTTTATTACCCCATCTGCGTCAACAAAAAAGTTCTCCTTTCTGGCTTTCAACGATATCCACAGTAAACCACAATTTATGGAAGATATCTTCAAGCGGGAATCAGGATTCAGTTTTGCCATGCTTAACGGTGATATTATGGGTGATATCAACGCGGAGGAAGATATTGTAAAATCTATGCTGACCCCGTTCAGTAACTATTTTGCCACAGGGAAACCGTTTTTTCTTACACGCGGAAATCATGAAACTAGGGGCGCCGGTGCACGGCTCCTTTCCAAATACATCGATACCCCTACCGGAAAGTATTACTATTCGTTTATATATGGAACAACCTGCTTTATCGTCCTCGACTGTGGCGAAGATAAACCCGATGATAATCAATATTATTACGGATTATCCGACTACGACAATTACCGTTCGGATGAGGCCGCGTGGCTGGCGCTGGAAGTGCAAAAGCCAGCTTTTAAAAACGCGGAACATAAAATCGTTTGTATCCATATGCCGGTTACTTTAAAGCCTCCCGGAGAGGATATCGCCGGACATGGTGTAACTGACTGCAGCAAAAAATTTGCCCCTATCCTCAACAAATCAGGGATCGATCTCCTTCTGGCAGGACACACCCACAAATTTACAGTCATCCAACCACAGGAAGGGGTAACCAGTTTCCCTGTCATCGTAGGTGGCGGTCCGGTCAGCGGGAAAGAGACCAAAAATACCACGTATACTTTGGTTGAAGTTGATAAAGCGGGGATTCATTGTTCGCTCAAAAAGATAAATGGCGAAGTGATCGAAGAGGTGAAGATTAAGTAGTAAATTAACATCAGGTTATTTTCCTACTTTTATCGACAAAAAATATTAAAAATACAAATATTAAAAAAAATGAAAACAGCCTTATTAATTTTATTGATTACCTTTTCTCTGAATAGTTTCTCTCAAAAAAAACAACAATTATTCAATGGTAAAAATCTGGATGGTTGGTCAGTGTATGTTTCTGACCCTAAGATCGATGCAGCCAGTTTTTTCTATGTGAAAGATGGGGTAATCGAAACCCCCGGCGTACCAACAGGATACCTTCGGACTAAAAATGAATATGCGAACTATCGTCTCCATGTGGAGTGGCGTTATCCCGAAACACCTACCAACAGTGGTGTTTTCCTGCATACAGTTGGCCCCGACAAGATTTGGCCCACCCATTATCAGTGTCAGTTAAAACATCTTTTTGCCGGTGATTTTATCATCCAGGGTGAAGGGGTTAAAGCTACTGTACGGGATACCGTTTACCTGTCGACCCCAAAGGTAAAACCTATCGCTCCCAAAATGAAGCCCTCAAGCGAAAATAAACCAGGTGAATGGAACAGCTATGACATTGTTTGTAAGGGAAATACGATTGAAATAAAAGTCAATGGCGTACTCCAGAACTATGCCACTGGTTGTAGTGAATCAAAAGGAGGTATAGGACTTCAGGCGGAAGGATCGAAAATTCAGTTCCGCAATATTTGGATTGAAAAAATCAAATAATGCTCGTTGTTATTTCCCCTTCAAAAACGCTCGACTTTGAAAAGCCGGTTAGAGACCTGTGGCATTCTCAACCTCAATTTATATCGGAAGCCGCTGTTTTGATCAAGCCTCTTCGGAAGCTGAGGCTTGATCAACTCATTGAATTAATGGATATCAGCCCTAAGCTCGCCCTGTTGAACCAGGAACGGTTCTTTACCTGGCGTCCTGAGTTTACCACCGAATCAGCCCGTCAGGCACTTTTTGCTTTTCGGGGTGATGTTTATACTGGGCTGGATGCCGATACTTTGTCACTACCAGAAATTGAGCTCGCCCAGGAACAGTTGAGGATTCTTTCGGGACTTTACGGGATAATCCGTCCCCTCGACCTGATCAGGCCCTATCGTCTGGAGATGGGTACCACCCTGAGTATCGGTAAAAACCGCAATCTTTATGATTTCTGGAAAAAAAAGATAACTGCAGGATTAAGGGCTGATCTGGATAAAAGTAATTCCAATCTTTTGATTAACCTGGCATCGGTTGAATATTTTAAAGCGGTTGATCAGAAGAAACTGAAGGGTGAAATCGTTACACCGGAGTTCCGGGAAGGCAAAGACGGAACCTATAAAATGGTCTCCTTCTTTGCAAAAAAGGCGCGCGGGTTAATGACCCGGTTTATTCTTCAAAACGGCATTCAACTTGAGGAACAATTGAGGGCATTCGACAGTGAAGGGTATTGCTATAACAGCTACCTTTCTCAAAAGGGAAGACCTGTTTTTACAAGAGGCTAAGAGAAACTCCGGATTTCTATAAATATTAAGTAACTGAGCCGCAAATTTACCATTACAAGCATTGCAATACAAATTTTTTATCCTGCATTTGGGCCCCCTCTAGGTGGGTGTCTAAAAAGTCTGTTTAAACCGTAATAAAGCTGCATCGACGCGAATCTAAGTAATTGTTATTATGATCTTTGCGGCCATTGCGATCCGCCAGCTGGCGGACTCTGCGACCTTTGAGGTTTGTTTTTTTATTTTTAGATAACCTCTTTAGTGCACATTATAAACAACTTATTTCCTAAGCAATATTTTCTTGTCGATTATTATAAGTTTCAAATCAATCTAACCTACAAAAATTAAAGCCAAATTCGTTAGGAAATTGTTTAAGATTAGGGTTAGTTTTGTCACCATAAAACAGGTTTGGTAAAGGCCCATATTAATATTTATATTACAAAAATGCAGGTAAGGACCAAGGAGGAAACATGTCTTTCATGTAAAAGCCACAATCCAATATATTCTGTTGTAAATCAGCAACTCCTGCTGATTATATTACTGCTGCTTTTTCCCCGTGGTGCGCATTCACAAATCTCCGTACCCGGATTACCCGAGAGCTTCTCACTGAAAACTAAAAGTGCTGTTGTAATTCCTTCTAAAGATCTGAATGCCATAAATATCAATGACCTTTTGGATGAAGATAAAAATTCGGGTATTCCGAACAGATACGGAGTTGTACAGGAAATGGAGATTGATATTAAAACGGAAGGCGTCAGAACCGAAATAGCGGGGAAAGGGAATATCTGGCAATACGGGGTTCATTCCCCGCAAGGGTATTCGCTCGGTATAAGTTTTGGAAAATTTTATTTACCTCAAGGCGCCAGTGTATTTATTTATAATAAAACCCATTCTCAATTACTTGGGGCATTTACAAGTCTGAATAATAACTCAATAAATCAATTGTCAATTGCAGATTTTAGTGGTCAGGATGCCATTATCGAATATTTCGAACCATTTAATCCGCCATTTTCAGGCCAACTGGTGATTACATCCGTTGGGCAGGCTTACCGAATTCCCTTGAAAGCTGCATCTACGAGAATCGGGATTAATTGTCCCGAAGGGGCTGGCTGGCAGGATGTAAAACATGCGGTGTGTCTGATGACCTATCACGACAGCAGGTATCAGTATGATTGTACGGGATTTCTGGTAAATAATGTCCGGGAAGATGGTACTCCTTACTTTCAAACGGCAAATCACTGCATCAGTACAAGCAGTCTGGCTGCAACACTGATCACCTATTTTAACTACGAAAACAGTAGCTGCACCAATTCCGACGGAGCCAAAACTAAATCCTTGTCGGGTGCTACATTAAAAGCGACGAACAGTTACAGTGATTTTACCCTGTTACTGCTCAATGAATATCCTCCCCAAACCTACCTTCCTTTTTATGCAGGTTGGGAAGCGAGTCCGGCAAATCCGAAGAAAGGCACCTCCGTCCACCATCCCCAAGGTACCCCAAAATGTATAGCGCTTGACAATGATGCCCCTATCTCCTATCCAAAAACGATTCCCTGGACAGATGGCAATAATGTCGTAATCTCCACCTCTGCAGCCAATTCACACTGGGAAGTTAAATTTGATGCAGGCGATACCGAAAGCGGTTCTTCAGGAGCGCCACTCTTTGATGATAATTTACGCGTGATTGGTCAGTTGCATGGCGGATCAGTTTCCGATAACTTATTTGGCAAATTTTCACTCTCGTGGAATTATGGCGCCACAAGTTCCACCCAGCTGAAATACTGGCTCGACCCCGATAATACGGGGACACTTTCACTTGATGGTATTTACAGCAAGATAAAACCTGTAGCCTCCTTTTCAACAAATCTAACCAGAATCTGTCCGGGATACGCGATTAAATTTAATGACAGCAGTTTATATAACCCTTCCACCTGGAGTTGGACTATACAGCCCTCTTCGTATGAATTTGCTAACGGGACCAGCAAAAACTCGAAAAATCCCGAGATCAGATTTAATCAGCCTGGTCTCTATTCTGTCTCTTTAACGGTGGCAAATATTAACGGAAGCAACAACCTTTCCAAAACAAATTATATTATTGCAGGAGATCTCCAGGTTAAACTTTCCGGAATAACTTCTGACAGCATCGTATGCGGCTGTAATCTCCTAAATTTTCCTCTGGCAGCATCAGGCGCCACAAATTATGAATTTAAATTGGAGCGGACGGACAAAATCAGTTATACAACCCTGACAGACAGCATCTTTTTGTCATTAAAATCTGCTGAGAAGAAATATGGCTCATTCAACTCGTGGATAAAGGTAATCGGGACTCAGGGTACCTGCTTAAGCGCAGACAGTTTGGAATTGAAAATATCGGTACCCAAAAACGATGATATTGAAAATGCAATACACTTAAATCCGGGCAGAAATACCACCTATACGAATTTTTGTGCATCAGAGGAGACCGGCGAAGCGACTCCCTCCTCCGCAACTTTAAAAAAGACGATTTGGTTCACTTTCCAGGCCCCCTCAAGTGGCATCATGAGTATTGACACACATGGTTTTAACGATCAGATTGCGGTTTATGATGCAGGGTCCTATTCAAATTTACTGGCCGGGAATTCCTCTTCCTACAAAGTGGTTGCATCAAATGACAATCGTTCGCCATCGGATAATACATCACTTATCAAAGAACTCATAGTTGAACCGTACCGGAAGTATTGGTTGCAGGTTGCCGGATCAGATGGTGCAACCGGTGATCTGGTCATCGATTTACTGAGTAACAGCCTTGAAGTCTATCCAAACCCTTCAAACGGAAATTTCAATATCATCATCTCAAATAATGAGGATGGCATTGCAGCGGTAAAGATTGTCTCCTTATCGGGGCAGGTGCTCTATACCAACACGATTTCCGTGACAAAAGAGAAGAACAGTTTTTCTTATAACCTGGCCTCGTTCACCTCCGGCCTCTATTTCATAGTTGTAAAAATTAATGGAATCACCCTGCAAAAGAAACTTTCACTATTAAAGTAAACTCTTTAACGCCTTGTATTTCAAATATATAGGGTACATGAAAATAATAGCGCTGTACTGTAAATAGTTAATGAAGTCATTTTGAATACACATCACTCTGATTTTTTGCGGAGATCAAATCCTGCGATATATTCGGTATATAAGTTCAAATTTGGTAAATTTGTGATATGTCAGAGTTGCCTGTACTTATTAAAGATTTAGCGCTAATTCTAAGCGCTGCCGCTTTGGTTACGCTGGTTTTCAGAAAATTAAAGCAGCCGGTCGTCCTTGGGTATATCATTTCCGGACTTCTGGTAGGACCAAATTTAAAATTATTTCCCACCGTTATTGAAATTGATAGTATCAAGACATGGGCAGATATTGGTGTGATCTTCCTGTTGTTTGGCCTTGGGCTGGAATTCAGTTTTAAGAAATTATTAAAGGTTGGTGGTGTGGCAGCACTCACTGCAATCACCGAGGTGACGCTGACCTTGCTTTTAGGTTACGGTGTAGGCCGGTTGTTAGGTTGGAATTCAATGGATAGCCTGTTTTTGGGCGGGGTTCTGGCCATTGCATCCACCACAATTATCATTCGGGCATTTGACGAATTGGGTGTAAAAAATCAGAAATACGCGGGAATTGTAACCGGAGTGCTGATTATTGAAGATTTGGTGGCCGTTTTATTAATGGTATTGCTCTCTACCGTAGCCGTAAGCCAAACATTTGCAGGTAATGAAATGGTAATGGCAGTTTTTAAACTGGTATTTTTCCTGGTTTTGTGGTTTGTCTCCGGAATATTTTTCATCCCTACATTTTTCAGAAATATTCGGTCAATATTAAATGAGGAGACCTTACTTATCCTATCCCTGTCGTTTTGTTTTCTAATGGTAGTGATCGCAACATACGTCGGGTTTTCATCTGCACTTGGCGCCTTTATTATGGGTTCCATTTTAGCGGAAACAACAAAAGCAGAGAAAATTGAACAACTTACAAAATCGGTAAAAAACCTATTCGGCGCTATTTTCTTCGTATCTGTTGGCATGCTTATCGATCCGCAGATGTTGGTACAATATCTCCTCCCAATAGGGGCAGCTACCCTTGTATTGTTGTTTGGAAAACCCCTTTTTGTAGCATTCGGGGCGTTGATCTCCGGACAATCACTCAAAATCGCGGTACAGTCTGGTATGACCCTTTCTCAAATAGGCGAGTTTTCCTTTATTATCGCTACTTTGGGTCTTAGTTTAAGCGTTACCAGCAATTTTTTATATCCGGTGGCGGTGGCCGTTTCTCTACTTACTACCTTCACCACACCCTTTATGATCCGGCTTTCAGGACCTGTCTACAAACAATTAGAGGTTATCTTACCCCCTAAATGGAAAAATGCTTTAACAAAATATAGTATTGAAGTTCATCATATTACCGAAATAAGCGATTGGCAAAGGGTACTAAAATCCTATTTTTTGAACATGATTATTTTTTCCGTGATCATAATCACCTTAATAATATTGTGTACAAGATATCTTGAGCCGTTCTTCCTTGTTTTCGGAGGACACAAAATATTAACAGCCATTTTAACCCTTGCTATTTTATCCCCGTTTTTGTGGGCGCTCGCCTTTCGCAGAACCCAGCGTGAAGCTTATGCCAACATTTGGCTGAAATCTGGCCGGCGGGGACCATTAATTCTTTTACAGTTTTCGAGAGTTGCAATGGCTCTAATATATATCGGGTTCTTGTTTTACCATTTGTTTACACCCCTTATTGCCCTTTGGGGAGTTCTTATTGCCTGTATTCTTCTTGCTTTGCTATCCAAAAAAATAAAAACATTTTTTGGAAAAATTGAAATGAGGTTCTTAAACAATTATCATGAGCGTGAATCAGGAACGCTCAATGCAAATGAAATACTGACCCCCTGGGATACTCATATTACCAAATTTGAATTAAATGCTCAATCTCCCTATATCGGCAAAACATTGTCCGAATCAAGAATGAGGGAGGAATTTGGGGTAAATATTGTATTAATTGAACGCGGTGATTTTGTAATTATGGTTCCAAACCGTGAAAGTCATTTATATCCGAACGATAAAATCTCTGTCATTGGAACTGATGACGAGATCAATAATTTTAAAAACTATCTTGAATCATCTCTTATTAAAACGAATAGTGAAAACTCAAAACAAAATATTTCACTCCGGCATTTTATAATAAGTAAGAATTGTACCCTGGTCGGTCAAAGCCTGCGGGAGTCAGGAATTCGCGAACGATCTCAAGGTTTGATCGTTGGAATAGAACGAAACGGGAAGCGTATGATAAATCCCGAATCCGACGTAATATTTGAAGTAAACGATAAAGTTTGGCTGGTGGGCGATAAAAAACTAATTCAACTTATAATCAATGAATTAACATCTGAAACCAGGTCATTTACAGGTTGAGATAAAATGCTTCACCTGGGCTAAATTCCATAAAAGAGGGCGCCCCAATCTTTGAGACGCCCTCTTGTCAATTTCCTGAAATGAATTTTTTATTGTATGAAATGGGATAGGTTGATCACCTCAATGAAGTCTTCGGAAATAATCCATTAGTGAAAGGCCAGACCAATGGTAGAAACGCCGGTAGACAAGTCCAGAAATAATCCCACTTTGCGACTCAGGTGGTACTCTGCTCCAAGGTGCAAATCAAGAAATAGAGGATTTACAGAATGGTAGTTATTGTCCCGGTAATAACCATTATCCCATGTTGTACTAACCATTGCAAATCCAAGTGATCCTGCAAGATAGAAATCCCAGTCTGAACTGGCGCCCAATGCCTGGTCAAAATAATAGGTCCCTTTCCCACCAATCGGGATGACAGTTTCCCTGTAGTAATTATCGTGATAGGAGTAAATGGTTGCGAACGGCGCAAGGGTGAAGTTTTTAGCTACCCCAAACTCGTAATTGATATTAAAAACGGGCAAAGAATGGCCCACATATCCGTAATATCCCGAATACCCTCCAACACCTAATCCTAAATTCAGGGTATTACCATATCTCTCGGCATAATTATGTTTGTCAGAATGCCTGGTTTCCTGTGCTGATAAATTACTCCCTGATACTATAATCAGAAATAAAATTGCTAAAGTTAATGTCTTCATCATATTAATTTTAAAATTGTTATTAATTATTATCCAAAAATTCAGTTTGCTGATTTATTTCTTGTTCTTCTTCTCATTGTCACGACCAGCGTTCTTTTTGCTGTTTTTCTCATAGCCACGCTTGTCGTAATTGTGGTCACCATCGTGTTTGTCATATTTAATATTTTTGTTTTCGGTGCCAAAACTACCTCTGTTTACCTGGTTGCTTTCACGATAGTTCACACTTTTATAATTTCCCCCTCCAGGACGATTACCGATTGTTCTTTGCGGTTCCCGGTGATAACCTTTTGAATAGAGCCTTCTCTGCTGGTAAAATTGGGTGTAGGGGGTATTGCCGCGATAGTCTCTCATCACAACCTTATATCCGTTATACAAATCGTAATCCCGGTAACGGTTGGGAAGGTAAGACCGGTGTATCCATCGTCTTCCCTCAAAGTAGATAAACATGGAGGATTCAACATCATAATATGCCTCAACGTCCGGAAGATAGTAATAGCGGACATCAGAATATCCGGCAGGACCCCATTCGGGCGGTGAACCAATATTGAAACGTACGGAGATTTGCCCCTGTGTGGCGCCTGCAAGTAGCAGCACCATTCCCAAAACAACTAATTTTAATGTTTTCATTTTGTATTTTGTATTAACTTTTATTTGATACTGATTTTGTTTTTACTCTAATAGCTTATAAATCTCTTTTAAATCAGGCGATAAGATCACCTCTGTTCTGCGGTTGCCTGCCCGACCTTCTGCCGTTTCATTCTCTTTTATCGGATGAAACTGGCCTCTGCCCGATGCGGTGATACGATTGGTATCAAACCCATTGTCGACGGTTAAAATACGGACAATAGAGGTAGCCCTTGCGGTTCTAAGGTCCCAGTTATCTTTATACAGCTTCGTTTTAATCGGAACATTATCAGTATGTCCTTCAATCATCACCGTGATATCTTTGGTATTAGTAATGACCAGTGCCAGTGATTTTAGCGCCTCTTTTCCCTTGGGATCAACCACATCACTACCAGATTTGAACAGTAATTTTTCGGCAAGTGAAACATAAACCATTCCGTCTTTGATATAAACAGAAAGTTCATCTGTTTTATAATTCATCAATGCATCGGCGATGGAATTTTTAAGTTTGCTCATCACGTTTTTTTGTGCAAGAATCATATCCTGAAGACTTTTTAAACGTCTTGCCTGATCTGCGATAGTCATCTTTGAGGCGCTGGAGAGGGCCTTCAAGTCGTTCTGAACCAGCGAATTTTCGTTCAGCAGGGATGCTTTTTGATCGTTCAGATCCTTTACTTTCGTATTACATGCTGCCAGCCGGCCCAGTGCATTTGCGTTGTCATCCTTTAACTGACTTACTCTGGCCTCCGAAGCCTTGAACTTTTTGGTTGAAACACATGATGTCAATGATAAGCTGATCATCAGAGCCAGGATTGCGAGATATTGAAATGGTTTTTTCATTGTTAATTTTTAAGTGAATATTCGATAGGTCAAAGGTGAGTCTCTTCGGGTGGCAAAGTGTTACATAACTTTTGAATTATATTACATGATTCACACCTTTAAA
Source organism: Prolixibacteraceae bacterium (assembly GCA_023251475.1). Classification (GTDB taxonomy): domain Bacteria; phylum Bacteroidota; class Bacteroidia; order Bacteroidales; family Prolixibacteraceae; genus JAAFHB01. Next base: position 2,459 of record JAHEYS010000096.1, on the reverse strand, counting down.
TTATTTCTATAATCAGAATAAAAATGTTTGGCACAAAAAAAGAGCCCTACTCATCGTAAGGCTCTTCCTAATAAATGTCTTATATATTTTAAACTACACTAGCTTAACATTTACGGCATTTAATCCTTTTTTTCCATCCTGAAGATCGAATGTTACTTCGTCATTCTCCCTGATCTCATCATTCAAACCAGACACATGTACAAAATACTCTTTGTCTGATCCACTGTCTTTGATGAATCCAAATCCTTTGGAGTCATTAAAAAATTTAACTGTTCCTTTATTCATTATTATAAAATTAATTCGGCACAAGATAGGGATAATTTTTGGAATATTAATTTTTATTTTTAATCTGTTGAAAATTCAGGATTTACAATGATGTTCCGGATTTGAAAGATATTGAAATAATAGCTGAGTCGGGGATTTTTTTCAGGTTTATTTTTATCTTTACCCCATGAAGTTAATAATCCTGGGTCTGCTATTACTGCTAATACCTGCCGTAAACAATGTCGGTTTTGCCAGATTTGAGACTGGAAAAGTAATCAGCGAAGATCTTTATACTGCTGTAAATCTAACGGATACAGGTTTAAACAGAACTATTTTTAATTTGGCTATCAAAGGGTTAACAAGGCTTGATGCCATTGGAAAGTTACAAAATCCAACCATTCTTACCATTGCCGACTATTCACAATCGAGCAACAAAAAGCGTTTGTATGTAATTGATCTGAAAAATAAAAAATTGTTGTTTAATACCTATGTTGCGCATGGTCGAAACACCGGAAGTGAATTTGCGAAGAATTTCTCCAACCAGGAGGGCTCGTTGAAAAGCAGTTTAGGATTTTATATTACAGCGAATCCCATCACCGGATCACATACAGGATTTTCGTTAATGATCGACGGTGTTGAAAAAGGGATCAATGACCACGCCTGTAAACGTGCAATTATCATCCATGGCGCCGATTATGCAACTGAGAATTTTATTAAAAAGTATGGTCGACTTGGCCGGAGTCTGGGTTGTCCTGCACTTCCGCCCGAATTAAATAAGCCAATTATTGAAAGTATTAAGGGTGGAACTTGTTTGTTTATCTATAATCCAGACAACAATTATATTCACAACTCATCCTTACTTAATTAATCCATAAACATCGGTTAAAAAATTCACTTTCCCGGCTACAACAGTTACCGGGTTATAGATAATAAAAACCGCTATTTTCTGCGGCAATTTTATTGTTTTAGATTCCGTATTTTTCTTTCCGCTCTTTAATGCTTTGATGTCAATCTTATCGGGAAGTAACTCTTTGGCAAATTCAAAAGCTTTTTCCAGCCTGATGCACCCATGACTTAAAAACCTCCGGTCTCCGGCGAAAGCAGCCTGTGAGTTTGTAGAATGCAGATAGATGCTGAATGGGCTATTTAAATTAAACTTCAGAACACCTAATGAATTCCCCGGACCTGTTGCCTGGCGAAACAGGTAGGGGAAATTATTTCTGTTATAGTTTTTCCATATTAATCCGGAACCATCAATAACATTACCTTTTGTATCTACTACCTCATAATCATTCTTCTCCAGGTAATCGACGTTCTTTTGTACCTTGGGTAATATCTCCTTTACTGAAATTGAATGGGGCACATTCCATAGGGGAAAAGTTACAATATTTGTGATAAAAGAGGCAATTGTTGGAGAAGGATTCGACTTCATACCTACCACTGCACGCATTTTAAGCTTAAGAGAATCATTCCGGTAATACATTGCCTCAGCCGCCGGAATATTTGCAACAATATATTCCCGGGGATAATTTACAGCGAAATACCGTTTATAATTCATTGCCCTTACAATTTTTTTAAATTTCAACGAATCCGTCTTCCCGATCAGAATTGAATCGTTCAGAAATTTTTTCATCACCAGGTAATCGCTATCCTGGCAATCGAGACGTGCGACAATCTGCGAAACAGTTTCGTCCGGCTTTGCATTTATTAGCTGATCAATATAGCGCGAATCCCTTAGGACATTTACTTCATCATAATCAAATTTGATATTACCTTCCTGAAGTACTTTGATAAAACTTAATACCCAGCCCGTTATTTGCCTGTCTCTTTGCTCTTTAAATATATTGTCCAATGTATTATTACTCAGAAGAGCAACACAAATCTGATCAGCCTGAAGTTTACTTATTTCAATTCCAAGGTGATCAGCCGACGCAATCATCGTAAGCCATTCAGTAGCCTTGCGCAGGTTTTTGTCAGATGAAAACCAAAAAAGGGGTTGATGATTCAGGGCATAAAAATTTTGAACCAGGACCTCTTCCTTCACCACCGGTTGCTGTGCAAAACTATTGGTTTTAAAAAAAAGAAGAACAAAAGGAAGAATACCCCGAAATAGTAAAACAACTATTTTTTTTATCGCATCAAGCATAACCATAAAATATAAATATACGCATTATTTCACCTTTTATCCTTCTCTG
>JAHEYS010000038.1 GCA_023251475.1 Prolixibacteraceae bacterium | reverse complement strand
AACTCTGAAGATTACCGCGTTATCGAGGTGAATGCCCGTCTTTCGCGATCTTCTGCACTCGCTTCAAAAGCAACCGGTTACCCGCTGGCATTTGTAGCTGCAAAACTTGGACTTGGATATGGTCTTCACGAACTGAAAAATTCTGTCACTAAGGTTACCACGGCCTGTTTCGAGCCTGCCCTCGATTATGTGGTTGTAAAGATACCGCGCTGGGACCTGAATAAATTTGAAGGGGTCTCCAAAACGCTGGGCTCGAGCATGAAATCGGTGGGTGAAATCATGGCCATTGGCCGGTCATTCGAGGAGGCCATCCAGAAGGGGATCCGGATGGTGGGCGCCGGAATGCACGGCTTTGTTGGTAACCGCGGTGAGATGGAGATTACCGATATTGACGGAGAACTGAAAAATCCTACCGATCGCCGCATCTTTGCAATCGCCGAGGCGATGCATAAAGGGTATTCGGTTGACAAAATATGGGAGATCACCCGTATTGACAAATGGTTCCTTCAGAAACTTCACCATATTTACACCCTCCGGAATAAGCTGATTGAATATAATACACTGGAGGAGTTGCCGGTTGAGTTATTGATTCTGGCTAAAAAACAGGGTTATTCTGATTTTCAGATTGCCCGCCTTGTTTTTAAACATTTTGACCAGACGATCTATACTGACTTACTGAAAGTCAGAGAACATCGAAAGAGTTTGGGTATCCTTCCCTTTGTGAAGCAAATCGATACCCTTGCAGGAGAGTACCCTGCCATGACCAATTATCTCTACCTGACCTATAACGGATCGGAACATGATGTTGAATTTCAACATGATAACAAATCCGTTATTGTACTCGGATCGGGCGCTTACCGTATCGGTTCGTCTGTGGAATTCGACTGGTGTTCGGTCAACGCGGTGAGCACCATCCGCAAGGAGGGATTTCGTTCTATCATGATCAATTATAATCCGGAGACCGTTTCCACCGATTACGATACCTGCGACAGGCTCTATTTTGATGAGCTGACACTCGAGAGGGTTCTCGACATCTGTGATCTTGAGCAACCCCTTGGGACGGTACTTTCGATGGGGGGACAAATCCCCAATAACCTGGCGATGCGCCTGCACAGGCAGGGAGTCCCTATCCTGGGCACCACGGCCGAAAAAATTGATAACGCCGAAGACCGCAATAAATTCTCGGCAATGCTCGACAGGCTCGAAGTTGATCAGCCCCGCTGGAGCCAGCTCACCACGATCGAAGATATTAACCGATTTGTCGACGAGGTGGGTTTCCCTGTATTGATCCGTCCATCTTATGTCCTCTCGGGGGCTGCCATGAATGTAGTATCAAACAAGGACCAGCTGCACCATTTCCTGACCCTGGCAACCAAAGTCTCCAAGGAACACCCGGTGGTTGTCTCTGAATTTATTGAAAATGCGAAGGAGATTGAGGTCGATGCGGTTGCCAAAGACGGAGAGATCGTGGCCTATGCAATATCCGAGCATGTTGAATTTGCAGGGGTTCATTCAGGAGATGCAACCATTGTCTTTCCTCCCCAGAAGCTCTACATCGAGACCATCAGGCGGATTAAAAAGATATCACGCAAAATTGCCAAAGCGCTCGAGATAACCGGTCCGTTCAATATTCAATATCTTGCAAAAGATAATGATATCAAGGTAATCGAATGTAATCTAAGGGCATCACGTTCATTTCCATTCGTCTCCAAAGTATTGAAAACGAATCTGATAGAAATTGCAACCAAGGCAATGCTGGATGTTCCTTTTCAAAAACCCGATAAATCACTTTTCGAACTCGATTATGTTGGTGTTAAAGCTCCCCAATTTTCTTTCCACCGCCTGTTAAATGCAGATCCTGTAACCGGCGTAGACATGGCTTCGACCGGTGAGGTGGCCTGTATCGGGGAAAACTTTTACGAGGCATTACTCAAATCGATGTTATCGGTCGGGTACCGCATCCCCAAAAAGACCATTTTAATCTCCTCAGGTCCGACACGCGGAAAAGTGGAATTGCTCGAAAGTGCACGGATGCTGAAGGAACTTGACTTTACGATCTATGCCACGGGCGGAACGCACCATTTCTTCCAGGAAAACGGGATCGATACCGAGCAGGTGTTCTGGCCCGACGAAGATAAACAGCCTAATACGCTTGACCTGATCAAAAACCGCAAAGTGGAGATGGTCATTAATATCCCCAAAGATCACACAACGAGAGAAATATCAAATGGTTACAGAA
>JAHEYS010000095.1 GCA_023251475.1 Prolixibacteraceae bacterium | reverse complement strand
GAAAAGCTCACACAAATCAGAAACAGACTGACTGAGTATGGGGCTGAAGCAACATTGATCTGCCAGCTGGATGATCTGGCATGGAGTTTTAATCTCAGGGGGAATGATATCACTTACAATCCACTTTTTACCGGATATGGATATATTGATCATCAATGTGCAATTCTTTTTACTGACGAGACGAAAATTAGTGAGGAGTTGAAAGATATTTTAAATAGGGAAGGGGTTGTTGTAAAGAATTATGAATCAATATTTTCAGTACTTGAAAAAATGGATTTTCCACAATGCTACATCGATCCGGATCGTACGAATTCACTCCTCTACAGGTTTATCTCTGCAAGATGCAAGGTATTTGACGGTATGGCAATTCCCACTCTTCTGAAATCGGTCAAAAATGAAGTAGAGCTGGCCGGAATGAGGGAAGCCCACCGGCGTGACGGGGTCGCAATGGCAAACTTTCTTTACTGGTTTGATGAAAATTTCAAAAAAGAGAAGATTACAGAACTTTCAATTGCAGAAAAACTCAGGTCATTCAGGGCTGAACAGGCTTATTACTCTGGGGAAAGCTTTTGTTCAACCGTTGCATATGGGCCACATGGCGCAATTGTTCATTATAGTGCAACCCATGAAACAGAAAGTGAGATCGGTTCTGATGGAATTCTACTCATTGACTCAGGCGGACAATATTTTGACGGGACGACCGATATTACAAGAACGATCGCAACAGGTAAAGTCACTGAGCAGCAAAAATTTGACTTTACGCTTGTGCTTAAGGGGATGATCCGACTTGCGAAGGCTATTTTCCCTGAAAATACAAAAGGATATTCGCTCGATATTCTAGCACGTAAAGATTTGTGGGATAATGGATTGAATTACGGACATGGAACCGGGCACGGTGTTGGCCACTATTTGTCGGTTCATGAAGGGCCGATGGCAATTCGTCCCGAATTCAACAATGAACCAATCCGGGCCGGACAGGTAATAACTGATGAGCCGGGGGTTTATCGCGAAGGGTTGTACGGAATTCGGATAGAAAATGTATTGATGTGCAAAAATGAGGGTCATTCAGATTTTGGCCATTTCCTTTCTTTCGAGACTTTGACCTTGTGTCCCATTGACAGAAAGCTGGTGAACAGACAACAACTGAATGCTGATGAATTGAATTGGCTAAATGATTATCATACAAGAGTTAAAGATGAATTGGCGCCCCGATTGAAACCTGAGGTTTTAAAATGGCTGATTACCCAATGCGCCCCTATATAATTACTAAAAATCAAAAATATTATGATGAAGAGGTATTTATTGGTATTTTTGTTTTTCTTTATCCCTTATTTACTTGTCGCTCAGTATTATGTATTGGGCGAGGATCCGGGAGGGATACGGTGGAAGCAGATTAATACGAACAATTTTCAGATCATCTATCCATCCGGTTTTGAAGCGAATTCACAGCGTTTGGCCTCTATTCTTGAAAAAGTATACCGCTTCGCAGGTTTTTCACTCCGGCATAACCCTTCAAAAATTTCGGTCATTCTCCATACAAGTACTGTCCGGTCAAATGGCTTTGTTGCCTGGGCTCCATCACGTGTTGAACTCTTTACTACACCGCACCAGGAGATTTATGCACAGGATTGGTTGGAGCAGTTAGCTTTACACGAATTCAGGCATGTCGTCCAGATCGATAAAATTGATGCTGAATTACCTCAATTATTTAAAATTATTTTAGGAGAGCAGGCTGCCGCACTCACTATAGGTGTTTATTTGCCATTCTGGTTTCTCGAAGGGGATGCAGTGGTAACTGAAACGGCACTAAGCAACTCAGGCAGGGGAAGAGTTCCATCATTCGAAATGGAATTGAAGGCGCAAGCTGTTGAAAAAGGTATTTTTAGTTATGATAAAGCTTATCTGGGATCTTACAGGGATTATATTCCTGATTATTATCAATTGGGATATCAGATGGTTGCAGGAGTCCGAAGTAAGTACGGCGCCGATGCATGGTCCAGGGTATTAAATCGTGTGGCCAGTAAGCCACTATCAATCAATGCATTTTCAAAAGGGTTGAAAGAGGTGACCGGTAAAAATCAGGTCATGCTGTATGATACCATTTTTGATGAACTGAAAAACAAGTGGGAAATGAAGGATAAATCAATGGTTAAATCCCCATATGAATCAATTACAAAAACACAAAAGGGATATGTTAGTTACAGGTATCCATATCCGGTGAACGATTCAACCTGCTTTGCTGTTAAATATTCCATGAACGATCTTACCAGGTTTGTTCTGATTGGACCAAAAGGGATGGAGAAGGCCATTTTTACACCAGGAGATTTGTTTGAGGAATCAATTACCTTCGGACATGGGAAAGCATTCTGGGTAGAATCAAAAACTGATGTGCGCTGGACACACCGTGAATTTTCCCAACTGAGGATTCTGAACCTAGGCAACGGGAAGGTGGTTGAGAAGAGATATGGTGAAAAGATATACGCTCCTTGTTTATCTTCTGATGGACAACATCTTGCAGCTGTAAAAGTGAATAACGATAATTTTTGTTCAATCGTAATCATCTCACCTCAGACAGGGGAGATCGAAAAAGTAATCCCTTTATCTTCTGATCATTTCATCATCCAACCTTCATGGAGTGAGGATAGCAAGGTGCTTTTTGCTGTTGTACTGGGAAGCAGCGGAAAAACGATTGCAAAGATTGATCTGTCGACCGGATCATTAAATTTATTGATGCCATTTTCCTACCAGGAACTCAGACGCCCCATTCAAAGAGGTGATTTTATCTATTATACCGGTTCCATGGGTGGTAAGGATGATCTTTATGCCTATAATTTTAAAGAGGGGATGAATTATCGTATCACTTCATCAAAATTCGGCGTAAGAGATGTCCAGACATCATTGGATGGAAATTATCTGGTATATAGTAATTACACCTCCGATGGATTTAAAGTGGTAAAAACACCCCTGAATCCCGCCCTGTTTAGGTTATCGGATACGACCCAAACAAAACCCTATAAATTGGCAGATCAACTCTCCTCCCAGGAGAATGGAAAACCGGATTTTTCCTCCTCTGATACGACAAAATATAATTCAAAGCCGTACTCAAAGTTTGCCCATATGTTTAATTTTCACAGTTGGGCGCCCGTACACATCGATTTTGATAAAGAGGAGTTCAGGCCGGGAATAACATTAATGTCGCAGAATAAACTTAGTACGGTAATTACCCAACTGGGTTATGATTATTCCACGATAAATAAAACAGGAAAGTTCGTGGCTAAACTGGATTATACGGGTCTGTTTCCGGTGTTCAAGCTGAATTCTGATTATGGAAAGGAGAATTCCTATTATTACCTGATTAATACCTATACCAATACAACAACTCACACCGTCAGAAAAGATACCCAAAGGGTTGATTTTTCGTACAATATAATGCATATCACAGGGATAGCCAACCTTCCGCTGAACTTTTCACACGGAAAGATGTACCGGTTGGTACAGCCGGAATTACAGGTGGGATACAGACAAATATGGCACAATGCATCAACACCATACAGTAACAGCGGTGATATCTCGCTGGCCTACCGTTTGTACGCGCATAATCTGTTACGTTCAGGATTAAGGGACATCCAGCCGGCGATTGGTCAGATTATTGATGTTGGCTACCGTCATTCGCCCTTTGAAAATCATACTTCAGGCACCATCTGGTCGGCGGAAGGAACTTTGTATTTCCCAGGTCTGATCAAACATCACGGGGTGAAATTCTATGGAGGATATCAGCAGAAACAGGCATCCGGAACATCGTTTTCAGATTATATCTATTATCCGAGAGGTTATACCAATTTTGTAAATAACCAATTATTCTGTCTGAAATCAGATTATGTATTGCCACTATTTTATCCTGACTGGAGTTTGGGAAGGCTGAGTTATTTCAAAAGAATCTCTTTGAGGGTATTTTATGATCAGGCCTGGGCAACAATTCCAATAGCCAACCAAAATATAGAATACCGCAAAACATTTAGTTCATATGGTGGGGAATTGACATCAGACTGCAATTTTCTTCGGTTGTATGTTCCGGCCAAAATTGGAGTCAGAGCATCCTATGTTGGAGAGCAAAAGAAATTGATTTACGAGTTTCTATTCGCTATTAACTTCAACATGCTTTAATCTTTCCGATTTATTGAAAATCCTGAAATTTCAACGGTAATATCCTGTTTTGAATTGAAAATATCCCGGTCATTGGCCGGGATATTTATTTTATGCAATTCTCAGGAGGGAATAACGATGTCCGATCCATGATAATAAGCCGAAATACAAATTGTTAGCAATTTATAAATATAGAATATCAAATTCAGGTATTCTGTTCAATTAGTGCTGACAGGTTAAGATGACCAATAGGATTCAAGGTATTTCAGCTCAACTCCTGCATTCTTACCCAATCTTATCATTTTTATGGAAACAGATCAAATAAATGGGATGTTTAGTAGTTGCAATCTAAAGAATTGACCTGTACAGCTCTTGATACACATATGTAATCAGCCCATGATTTAGTACATATGTACATTAACGTGCTTTTATTACATATGTTTGTTTAAACTGCAATCCAAAACCGACAATATTCAGGACAAAACAGCGATGGAAAAATGAAATTTAAATCAATTATATATATTAGCGTAAAGTAGATATTATCAGTGATATATGCATGTTTAATAAAGTTATTATTCAAATAAATGAGTTACATATGTTATTTACAGCAAAAAATCGATTTGAAATTCAGATTTAAGTAATATATAAAACTAAAAACCAGATATTTAATGCATTTATATAAATCATTTCTTTAGGTGAAGATGAATTGATTGCCAATACCATAAATAGGAGATAAGCTAATATATAAAATACTGTAATTATTGTTATTGTAATAAATTTTCCCCGATATGCTGATGGATTATTGGTATTCTGAATGATCATTTCCGAAATTCACTAATGAGTACAATAATCTATAATTAACAAATGTAATTAACAGATTTATTTATATAAATCACATAAATCAATAGTTAATTTTATACATTTGTAATGCGTAAAATAATTTACAAATGAAAGACCGGATCACACAATTCCTGAAGATTGAAGGTATAACTCCTGCAGAATTTGCAGATAAAATAGGGGTACAACGATCGAGTGTTTCGCATGTACTCAATGGGCGCAATTATCCAAGTGCATCTTTTATTCAGAAGATGCTTGTATCCTATACAACACTGAATTCCCGCTGGTTACTCCTGGGTGAAGGGCCGGTATTCGACGCCACTTTCTCACCATTAAAGGAACAGTTGCTGTTTCAGTTACCAGATAAGGCTGAAACACCAAAATCAGATCGGGAGAAAAAGCCTGAAACAACAGCCGGTTCAGTGACCGCTACCACTATTCAACCGACTGATAATATTGGGGATAACCTTTCGTCTGGTGGTGACCAAAAACCTTCTGTCGAATTAAAATCTCCGTTGCCGGAATCTGAAATATTGAATTATATAATTGAAAATAAAGAAGTTGAACGTATTGTGTTCTTTTTTAAGGATAAAACTTTTTCAGCGTATACTCCTTCAAAATAGAATTTGCCCTATCTTTGCGTGAAATTGTGCAGGTTATATGACAAGTTTGTCCGGAAAGTTGAGCAAACCTCGGTGGGCTGCCGAAAATGAATTTTTAATTTCATGCAAATGAGAAAAACCGTTCAGAACCTGAAGGTTATAGCGAACCTTCGACTCAACGATGATCATTATATATTACAATTACAAGCCCCCAATCAACTTCAGGCCATTGATCCCGGGCAGTTTGCCAATCTTATGGTTGACCACTCGCCAAATGTTTTTTTAAGACGTCCTTTTTCTATATATTCGGTTGATTATGAAAATAATACAATTTCCATATTTATTAAGGTAATCGGTGAGGGGACCCGATCGCTAGCCCGGCTGACCGCCAACAGCAGTTTAAGTGTTATTTTTCCGCTTGGCAATAGTTTTACAATTCCAAATTCCAATGAGAAGGTACTTCTTGTAGGCGGAGGTAGCGGGGTAGCTTCCCTGATGAATCTTTCCCAGGTGCTTGGCAGGAACAAAAACGAAGTAGTTATTCTCTCAGGAGCCCGGTCATCCTCGGATTTGGTTGAACTTGACCACTTTTCAAGGTATGGTAAACTCTATACAACAACAGAGGATGGTTCACATGGGGTTAAAGGATACGTAACAGATCATCCGGTTATCAAGGATGAACTCGATAGTTTTTCCCGCATTTACACCTGTGGGCCGGATCCAATGATGAAAGCAGTTGCAGCGAAGGCAAAATTAAAATCCATCTTTTGCGAAGTATCACTGGAGAATACCATGGCCTGTGGTTTTGGTGTTTGTTTATGTTGTGTAACAGAAACCACCCAGGGTCATAAGTGTGTATGCACTGATGGCCCGGTATTTAATACAAATCAATTGAAATGGCAGATCTAAGGACTAAAATTCACAATGTTGATTATAAAAATCCGGTACTAACTGCTTCAGGTACATTTGGATATGGTGTTGAATTCGACGATTTTTTCGATGTCAGCCTCCTGGGTGGTATAATTGTCAAAGGGACAACCATCCATCCGCGGCAGGGAAATGCCTATCCAAGAATGGCTGAGACCGCAGCAGGGATGCTCAATACCGTTGGTCTGCAGAATAAGGGCGCCAAATATTTCAAATCGGATATCTATCCAAATCTCCTTAAATACGATACCAATATCCTTGTTAATGTATCCGGTTCTACAGTTGCCGAATATGTGGAATGTGCAGAAATTATCAACGAACTGGATCATATCGCCGGAATTGAATTAAATATCTCCTGTCCCAATGTGAAGGAGGGAGGTATGGCATTTGGTACAAGTTGCCCATCTGCAGCCGCAGTGGTCAGAGCTGTTCGCAATAGCTATAAAAAGCCAATTATGGTGAAACTTTCACCTAACGTGACAGATATTACCGAGATTGCCATAGCCGTTGAGAGCGCGGGGGCTGACAGTGTTTCGCTGATCAATACCCTGTTGGGAATGGCAATCAATGCCGAAACCCGCAAACCGGTTCTTTCAACCGTAACCGGCGGCCTCTCCGGACCTGCTGTAAAGCCGATTGCCTTAAGAATGGTATGGCAGGTTGCCAGGGCAGTCAGAATACCGGTCATTGGCATGGGTGGGATTATGAATGCGACCGATGCCATTGAATTTTTTCTTGCCGGCGCAACCGCAATTCAGGTTGGAACCGCTAATTTTATAGATCCAATGGCATCCATAAAAATTATCGATGGAATAGATGAATATCTTAACCGACACAAAATCAATTCAATAAGTGAAATTATCGGATGTTTACAAATGTAAATTACAAATGTAAATAAGAAAATTATTCAGATCTGCTGATTTAAAGCCATTCAAATTTTGCCTGTTTATGTTTAAATTTCAAAATATTTTACCCCTTTTCTGGTTAACTGTCTTATTGTTTTATCCGTTTAAACAAAGTTCATTGTCAACTCGGAATTCACTTTTGTCACCGCAAAACAGATCATTTAATAAATTAGTTTTCAATAGGTTAATTGAAGAACAGAATGGCGCGGTGATCGATGCCTATATGGAAAAATTCCGTGAGCAAAACAATTTGAAGGGAGTTGCAATTGCGGTTGTGAAGGATGAAAAACTTGTTTTTTCCAAAGGTTATGGATTCGCTGATGAGGAGGCGCAGATCCAGGTTACACCATATCATCTTTTCAGGCTCGCCAGTGTTTCAAAACTCATCACCGCCGTTGCGATTATGAAACTGGTTGAGAATTCAAAAATTTCACTCGAATCAAAAGTCTTTGGCAAATACGGGATTCTCAACGATGAGCAGTTTCTTAATATTAAAGATAAAAGGCTCGAAAAAATTACGGTCCGGCATCTGTTAAACCACTCCGGAGGATGGACGCAGCACTATGGTGACCTGGCATTTCTCCCTAAAGCTGTTTCCAAAGGGGTAGGCGATCCATTACCTGTAAATATTGATTCTTATATTAAATTTGTTACAACTCACCGTGTTCATTTTGAGCCGGGATCAAACAGCGTCTATTCCAACCTGGGTTACCTTATTTTAGGTAAGGTAATTGCGAAGACAGCGGGGACTGATTACGAAACCTTTGTGAAAAAGGAGGTCCTCGAACCTGCGGGAATTACAGACATGCAACTTGGGGGCAGTTTTTGGGATGAAGCACTTCCCAACGAAGTGAGGTATTATCAACCTGAGGATGGACAACCCATTGAATCCTTCGACGGAAGTGGACGTATGGTACCTAAAACCTATGGTGGCAACGATATTCATCTGCTGGGATCGGCAGGAGGATGGCTGGCATCTCCAATCGATTTAATGAAATTAATCGTAGTGATTGACAATGAACCGAAAGTTAAAGATATTCTGACCCACGAAAGCATCAGTGAGATGACCCATGTCGATCCATCAGGTTTAGATCCCCTGGGATGGCGGGGCACCAAAGAGGATGGCGAATGGTGGCGTACCGGAACATTGCCCGGGACTTCGGCGCTGGTGAAGCGGCAACCTGATGGAATTTCGTGGGTGATCTTATCCAACACGAGTAATTATAAAGGTCCCAGGTTAGCCATTGAGATGGATCGTGTGATGTCGCACATCCTTGCTAAAGTGGACCACTGGCCCGATTATGACCTGTTCGCCTTTCTTCACAATTAACATTTTAAAGTTTTTTTAAACTAAATCTTATTTTGGTTTGTTATTTGTCAGTTTGAATAGATCAGCTCGTACTTATTAAAAGAATATTAATTATAAAGTAAACAATAGGCAATGTCAGATTTCCAAGTTCTAATACCAAAACTGGGTGAAAGCATTCAGGAAGCAACCATAACTAAACTATTTGTAAAGCAAGGAGATACAGTTGTTGAAGATGATATACTTTTTGAAATCGCAACCGATAAGGTCGATTCTGAAATTCCTTCTCCTGTGGCAGGCACAATAAAGGAGATCAGATGTTCTGAAAATGATTTGATCCCCGTTGGACAAGTGGTAATTGTAATCGCTTTGGAGGAGGGGGATAATATTGCAACTGAACCTATTGCAGCTGTAAACAAGGATGAAGTTATTAATATTGAGCCTGTTGAACAAATCCTCTTACCCCAATCCCAGGTGATTGTCAGAGAAGAACTGAAAAGCACTGGTCGGTTTTATTCTCCCCTTGTTAAAAGTATCGCCTCAAAAGAGGGGGTGACTTTAACCGAGCTTGAATCGATATCAGGCAGTGGAATAGGTGGCAGGATTCAAAAAAATGATATCATCAGTTTTGTCGAACGGCGTAAAAATGAGACCGGCATCTCCTCTTCGCAATCGGTTCAGGCCGCAATTTCCGGGAGTGTTCCTGTAAATCAGGCTGAACGGCTAAAAGTATCGGTATCGCTTGGTGCAGAGGATACAATAATTAAGATGGATCGAATCCGCAAGCTAATTGCCAACCATATGGTGATGTCAAAACAGGTTTCGCCTCATGTCACCACTGTTGTAGAGGCAGATGTCACCAATATTGTACTTTGGCGCAATGCTGTTAAAGAGGGTTTTGAAAGGAAATATGGTCAGAAGCTCACTTTTATGCCAATATTTGTAGAGGCAGCAGCCAAAGCGCTCTCTGAATTCCGTCAGGTAAATGCATCTGTGGATGAGGACAATATAATTTTGCGGAAACATATCAATATTGCTATTGCTGTTGCAACCAACGACGGTAATCTGGTTGTACCTGTAATTAAAGATGCCGATTCAAAGAATCTTGTAGGGATAACACGTGAAGTTAATGCCTTTGCTGCTGCAGGACGTGAGAATAAACTAAGTCCTGATGATCTTCAGGGTGGAACCTTTACCATTACCAATTTCGGGTCCTTTGGAGGCCTGATCGGTACCCCGATCATTAATCAACCCCAGGTTGCCATTCTGGCAGTTGGTATAATTGAGAAAAAGCCTGCTGTAATGGAGACCCCAACCGGAGATGCCATTGTTGTACGGCATAAAATGTTTTTATCACTCTCCTATGATCATCGCGTAGTGGATGGCATGCTGGGAGGGAAATTTTTGCGACGGATAGCCGACTTTTTAGAACAATTTGAACAACCAAAAAATATTTGATCAGAATTAAAATGCATAATATGAAAGTTTTACACGATATGCCAGTAGATAAGATCTTTACGATCAAAAATACGGATAAAGTGATGCTCGAAAAATGGCTTTACCTTATGACCATTGGACGAATAATCGATGAGAAGGCGCCCAATTATCTCAAACAAGCCATCGGATGGTCGTACCATGCACCATATGCCGGGCATGACGGAATACAACTAGCTATCGGTCAAATATTTGATAAAGAACATGATCATCTTTTCCCTTATTACCGCGATATGCTGACGAATATTTCCGCAGGCCTGACCGCAGAAGAGATCATCCTGAACGGTATATCAAAAGCGGCTGATGTGACCTCGGGTGGAAGGCATATGTCAAACCATATTGGCAAACCTGAATGGAATATACATAATGTATCATCAGCCACAGGAAATCATACTTTGCATGCAGTCGGCGTGGCACGTGCTATAAAATATTACAAGGGAAATGGAGTCGCGATAAGTTCCCAGGGTGAATCATCTGTTTCGGAAGGTTATGTATATGAGGCTATTAATGGTGCTTCTACAGAGAAACTTCCGGTTATTTTTGTATTTCAGGATAACGGCTACGGCATATCGGTACCCAAAAAGGATCAGACAGCCACCCGAAAAGTAGCCAATAATTTCGCGGGGTTCAAAAATCTTCGGATTATACATTGTAATGGAAAAGATGTTTTTGATTCCATCAATGCCATGACCGAGGCCAAAAAGTGGTCACTGGAGAACCAGATGCCATGTATTGTCCAGGCAAATTGTATCCGGATCCATTCTCACTCAAATTCAGACAGGCACGATTTGTATCGTAATGATGCTGAATTGGGCTATGTTTTGGATTCCGATCCCCTGCTGAAGTTTAAAAGGATGATTCTGCGTTATGATCGTTTGACAAAAGAGGAAGTTCATGCGATTGAAGAGCGTGCGAAGGAGGAAGTCAAAGCAGCTCACAAAAGCGCCATGGCATCTCCGGATCCCGACCCTGCATCAATCTACGATTTTGTTATACCTGATCCTTATCCTGCCTTAAAATATCCTGAAGGGGTTCATAACTTCAATGGTGAGAAGAAAAAACTGATCGAAGGGATAAATGAAACACTAAAAGCAGAGTTTCGCCTTAATCCGGATACATTTATCTGGGGCCAGGATATGGCCAACAAGGAAAAAGGGGGGATTTTTAATGTATCCAAAGGATTACAGCAGGAATTCGGACCGTCAAGGGTGTTTAATGGTCCGATAGCAGAAGATTTTATTACGGGGACGGCCAATGGAATGTCGCGTTACAATCAGAAAATCAGGATAGTTGTAGAAGGCGCCGAGTTTGCCGATTATTTTTGGCCGGCCATGGAGCAATATGTTGAAATGACCCATGAGTATTGGCGAACGAATGGTAAATTCAGTCCCAACGTAACCATTCGCCTGGCCTCAGGCGGGTATATTGGCGGCGGATTGTACCATAGCCAATCAACCGAAGGGACACTGGCTACATTTCCCGGTATCCGGATCGTATATCCCTCTTTTGCAGATGATGCTGCCGGATTATTAAGGACCTCCATCCGGTCAATGGGGCCAACGCTTTTTCTTGAACCCAAGGCACTCTATAATTCGCCCGTTGCAGCTACACCTATCCCGGATGATTTTGAAGTTCCATTCGGCAAAGCGAGAATTCGCCGGGCAGGAACTGATTTAAGCTTAATTACTTATGGTAATACTACTCATCTTTCTCTTAAGGTCGCTGAAAGACTTGCATTAGAAGGTTTGAACATAGAGGTGATTGATATTCGTTCCCTGATACCACTTGATAAAGAGGCAATCCTTAAATCTGTCAAAAAGACCGGCCGGGTACTGGTTGTACATGAGGATAAAGTGTTTGGTGGTTTTGGCGGTGAATTGGCAAGTATTATAGGCGAAGAGGCGTTTGAATACCTCGATGCGCCGGTTCGCAGAGTCGGATCGGCTTTTACACCGGTTGGTTTCAGCCGGATTCTGGAAGCTGCCATTCTGATCAATGAACAGAAGATATACGAAGCAGCCCGGGAGTTATTAAAGTACTGATCACATAAATTTCAAAAAAAAATAGTATTTTCGTACAACAAACGGGTGAAGTCCTCTTGTTCAGGCGACATCTGTATTTATTTAAAGTAGTATCGAATGGGAAAAATTGGCCTTTTTTATAGTTTTAATTCAAAAAAAACGGCAAAGATTGCCGGAATCATTCATAATGCATTTTCCGGAATTGATGTTCAACTTGTTAATGTTGATGAAGTTAACAAGGATCACTTTCTTGAATTTGATAATTTTATTTTTGGAGTTCCAACCTGGTTTGACGGAGAGTTGCCAAATTACTGGGATGAATTACTCCCGGCGCTCGAAGAGATTGATTTTTCGCATAAAAAAGTGGCCGTTTTTGGATTAGGTGATCAAAAAGGTTATCCTGAAAATTTCTGTGATGCCATCGGAATTATGGTATTGTTTTTTGAGGAGAGAGGCGCAACCATAACGGGTAATTATCCTTTGGAAGGATATACGTTTGAAGGATCAAAAGCTGTCAGAGACGGGCAGTTTTTAGGTTTGCCGCTGGATCAGGAAAATCAGGCAAGACTGACCAGCGGAAGAATCGAGCGATGGGTGGAGGTGCT
This sequence comes from Prolixibacteraceae bacterium, assembly GCA_023251475.1. Lineage (GTDB taxonomy): Bacteria > Bacteroidota > Bacteroidia > Bacteroidales > Prolixibacteraceae > JAAFHB01. Next base: position 10,824 of record JAHEYS010000095.1, on the reverse strand, counting down.
TAAAAAGGAATTTAACTGATTTTTTACAATATTTATAAGTTATTATTTGACTCTAACACTTGATCTATAATAATTTGGTAGTATTTTAACGTTCAGTCTTTATGCTGAAAAAAATTCGTGATGTATTTTACTTTTCGGCAGTTATTCTTGCAATTTATCTGTTTGCCAAGGCCGAAAAATACCACTCGCAATATTGGCCTGAAGTGATCCGGATCAGTAATGTTAAGTTGACGTCTGCAGATTCCATTATAATTCAATCAGATACAACTTTAATTCCTGTCAACTATATCGGATCATTTGACTTCCGTAATGTGAATCCTGAGCGTCGGAAGGATTTGTTTATTATGCATTTACTTCCTGCTATCGTCATAACCAGGGAACATTTACTGGATGATTTGCATCATATTGAGTTTATCGAACACAGGCTTAAAAATAAAAATGATATCTCGAAACCGGACTCCACATTTTTAGCACAAGTAATGCAAAAATATGAGACCGACTCAATTGCAGAATTAAAGAGACGTATTTATCCGCACCCGGTCAGTCTGGCACTTAGTCAGGCTGTTCTTGAATCAGGCTGGGGCACTTCGAGTATTTTCCGGAACGGGAACAATATCTTTGGAATTATGTCGTTTTCAAGCAGTGATTCCCGGTCATTAATCAATTACCAGGAGGGCGATGACGAACGTTATCTTAGAACTTATAATTCTGTTATTGAATCTGTTGAACATTATTACCTGTTAATTTCCACCGTATCATCCTACAAAAGATTCCGGCAAAAGAGGTGGGAGGGAGGTGACTCCTCCCAATTATTGAAATACCTGACCAGGTACCATGAAACTGATCTGTACACAGGTATGGCCCAATCTATTATCGCCAGTAACAACCTGGAACGATACGACAATCTTACCATTGATCCCCGTTACAAGGAAAACTTAGGCCTGTTATCATTCTTAATGAAATAGTAATATTTTGTTAATTAAATATAGGCTTTTTAATTCCATATTCCGCTAACTTTGTACTAAAATTTGAAATGATGAGAATGAAAATCAAGAAGACTATTGCCATTGTGGCTCATGATAACCGCAAAAAAGATATGGCCGAATGGGTAAGTTACAACTGGAAGGAATTAGCCCAGCATACACTTGTATGTACCGGGACGACAGGGAAATTGGTCAACGATACCATAAGTCAAAAGTGCAAGGAAAACGATGCAATGCCGCCCCAGGTAATCATATTAAAATCGGGTCCATTGGGTGGTGATCAGCAGCTGGGTTCAATGATTTGTGAAGGGAATGTTAATCTATTGATTTTCTTTTGGGATCCGATGCAGCCTCAGCCACATGATGTGGATGTAAAAGCTTTGCTTCGAATAGCAGTATTGTACAATATTCCAACTGCATCAAACAGATCAACAGCTGACTTTATTATTTCATCGCCGCTGTTTCACCTTGATTATAAGCCGATTATTAAGGACTATTCTGCTTATATCACACGAAATCTTGAGGTTTAAATCCTATGGTTTGCCCTGTTGTTTTGAATCCGGAATAAACTTAAGTGAAGCTGAATTAATGCAGTAGCGTAACCCGGTCGGTGGCGGGCCATCCTCGAATACATGCCCTAAGTGGGCTTCACAATTGGCACAGGTAATTTCGGTGCGTACCATTCCATGACTTTTATCTGTGATCACATTGATGGATTGCATGCTGGCAACATCATTGAAACTGGGCCAACCGCAACCTGATTTGAATTTAGATTCCGAATTAAAAAGAAGGGCGTTGCAATTGGAACAATAATAATTTCCTTTTTCATAAAAATTGTAGTATTGCCCTGTACCAGGATATTCGGTTCCCTTGTTACGCGTAACCTCGTACTGCAAAGGGGTAAGTTTAGCCTTCCATGTATCAGCTGGCATCACAACCTTTGGTGTAAAATGCTGTTCCTTTAATTTTGTAGAACGGATATCTTTTTGTGCCATAACTGAAGCGTTAAATAGGTGTAAAAGAATAAATATTGGAATTAAAGTTTTCATTTATGAATTTTTATTCTTTAACGAAAAAGGGAACTGCTTTGTTTAATCCACGAGAGTTAAAATTTGCATATTAAGTTATAAGGAGAGTTAATTTATTCTTAATATACAATTTATGTAAAAATAAGGTGTTTATATAAATCTTATTTATACATTTGTGCTCACTTAAGAAATAGGAACGAAAAATATGGCCTTATTACCACTTTCAGAAGAGCAAGTGCTTGACCGGCTAAAGCAGGAAAATCCCTGGTGGGCAACAGGAGAAGTAGACGAAGATTATACGAAGATGCAAAGACGATTATATTTTGATCTGTTTTACCCTTTAGTTGAAGACATATCCATCAAAAGAGCGGTTATTCTGATGGGACCAAGAAGAGTAGGAAAAACGGTAATGGTCTATCATGCTATTGATAATCTAATAAAAAACGGAGTATCACCTCATCAGATCGCCTACATTTCGGTTGAAAATCCGTTTTTCAATAAAATGCCTTTAGAGCAACTTTTTAAATTGTGCCTGAAAGCAACCGCAAGTGAAACTCCCAAAGGTTGGTATTTTTTCTTTGATGAGATTCAATACCTTAAGGATTGGGAAGTACACTTAAAATCAATGGTTGACAGTTATCCACATATAAAATTTGTGGCAAGCGGTTCAGCTGCCGCTGCATTAAAGCTGAAAAGTACGGAAAGTGGCGCTGGTAGATTTACAGATTTCATGTTACCACCTTTAACCTTTAATGAATATATTCATTTACTCAAACTGCAGCATATAATAATTCCGACTAAAATTGATTGGAATGGAAATGCCACAACCTTTTACGAATCAACCAATATAGCCTTACTCAATGAGCATTTCTTAAAATATATCAACTACGGAGGTTATCCTGAAATTATTTTCTCCGAGAAATTACAAGTTAATCCGTCGAGGTTTATCAAATCGGATATTATCGATAAAGTATTACTTAGAGATTTGCCTAGTTTATATGGGATCCAGGATGTACAGGAGCTAAATTCGCTTTTTACCAGTATTGCTTACAATTCCGGTCAGGAATTTTCTCTTGAAGCTCTTAGCCAGGCTTCAGGAGGATTAGAAAAAAACTTGTTGAAAAGATATATACAATATCTTGAAGCGGCTTTCCTGATCAAAATAATCCATCGTATCGACCATAATGCCAAAAAATTCAGCCGGGCAAACTATTTTAAAATTTATTTGACTAATCCATCGTTGCGCAGTGCACTATTTACCCCTTTACAAGCTACTGATAAATTAATGGGGGCGATGGTTGAAACTGCTATTTATGCCCAGTGGTTGCAGCGGGAATGGTTTGAGCCCTGGTATGCCCGATGGACTCAAGGGAGATTTCAAGGAGAGGTTGATATGGTGGGATTGTCACCTCAAAATTTCAAACCTCTGTGGGCGTTGGAGATAAAATGGAGTAACAGATATTTCGAAACCCCAGGCGAATTAAAATCGTTATTGAATTTTTGTGATACAAATACGCTCAGGTCAGCATTGGTAACGACTATTGATAAAAGCGGTACAAAAGAGATGAATAAACTGAAGCTTCACTTTTTACCATCAGCATTGTACGCCTACACTGTAGGTAAGAATACTATTTTACAGAAACAAATACGCGAATAATTTAATTGTAGCTTTTAAACAGTAAATTTAAAAGTTTTTGATTGTCTTATAATTAATATTATGTTATTTAATGAATGAAAAAAAAGGGGGTGATGAACCCCCTTTATGCTATTACTGCTTTTTGTTTAAAGCGTCAAATTTATCCATCATTTTTAGTCTATAATACAAATTCTTTAGTTGTTCAAGAATGTAAGTATCTTTAGGATTGTACTTTACGGCATTTTCAAGATAAGGAACAGCTTGTTTAAAGAAATCGTCCGATTTCTTTTTCTCAACGTCATAACGAACCTGATCGTTCGTTGGAACTGCATTGGCAACATCGAATTGTTTGACACCACGATTAAAATAGATGACACCAATATTATAATAGGCATCAGCATTTTCAGGTTTTACTTCAATCGCTTTTTTGTAAACTTCAATGGCATCATCCTGCCGGCCCAATTTGTCGAGCGCCACACCCTTTGCCAGGTAAAATGAGGAGTTATCTTTCTCTTTTTCAATTGCCTTATCCAGATAGCTAATTGCTTCATTCGGTTGTCCTGACATTATGTAGTAGTTAATTAGCTGAACATTAATGCTTTGGTCGTTCGGGTATTTTTCAAAAGCCTGTTTCATAATTTCAACCGCTTTGATCGTATCCGCTTTTGTTCCAAGTAGCTGGTAAGCGCTGATTATCTGTGCAAATGATGAACCCCCGTTGTACCCGTATTTGGTGCAATCGGTGAAGTATTTAATCGCTTTATCATATTGTTTTGCATTCATGGCAGCAAGTCCTGTATTGTACATGATCGCCGTATCAATAGCTCCGTCAGCCTTAAAGACAGATGTTTTATCGAGTGCAAGTTTTTTCTCAAAATAGTCGGCTGCCTTGGCATATTCATTTGCCTGATAGGCTTCTACCGCAGCATTAATCAGGGTATTTGAGAAGGTTAACAGTTTGATTTTCAAAGCTGGATTACTTCCTTTTTCCTCCAGTTCAATCGCTTTCATGTAAGATTTAAAAGCCTCTTCAACAGCGTTTGGTACCAGGTGTTTAAATTTCTCGTCTTTTGAAATAATTGTAGCCTCAATGATTTCGCCGCGTGCCTGCCATGCTCCGCTCCAGTTCACTGTTTTCTCAGCTTTAGGATTTGCAGGATTTACCGTTTCCTGAATTGATTCCCAGGCTTTATCAAGCTTTCCTGCCTCTTTATCACTAATAGCGCTATTAACTTTTGCCTTTTGGGCGAAAAGAGTGTTACCTGAAAATAGAAACAGAGCTGCTAAAAATAGATTTTTCATGATTATAAATGTTTGTGTTATTAATTATTAAGAATTTGAATCATTTATTTAAAAAATACAGAAATCCTTAGTTTAAATCTTAATACAACCTATTAATTAAGTTCAATATCAGGCGATTCGATATCAGAATCCAGTTCATCATCTGATGGCTCTGTCTCCCCGATCCCCTCAGTTTCGAGTTCTTCAACCTCTTCGATTTCTACACGTGCTACAGAAGCGATCGAGTCCTCATCCCGAAGATTGATCAGTTTAACTCCCTGGGCGGCCCTTCCTGTCATCCTGATTTTGGAAACAGGAACCCGGATTGTAACCCCTGACTGGGTGATAATCATCAGATCGTCAGAATCGGTAACATTCTTAATTGCCACAAGGAAACCTGTTTTTTCAGTAACGTTGATTGTTTTAACCCCTTTTCCGCCACGATTGGTTACCCTGTAATCCTCTATCTTGGAGCGTTTACCAAATCCATTGGCAGATACTACCAGGATGTCTTCTTCTTCACTTGCTACACAAATCATACCAACAAGTTCGTCGTTTTCATCAGCCAGACTGATACCCCTTACACCGGAGGCGGTCCGGCCAATAGCACGGGCATGCTTTTCATGGAAGCGGATTGATTTTCCCGACTTAACAGCCAGCATGATTTCATTATTTCCGTTGGTAAGACGTGCTTCTATCAACTGGTCATTTTCACGAATGGTAATCGCATTTACCCCATTTTGCCTTGGACGGGAATAAGCTTCAAGCGGTGTTTTCTTGATGACTCCCTTCTTGGTACAAAGAATAATGAAATTATTATTGATATAAGCTTCATCTTTAAGAGAGGTCACATTTATATAGGCGCGGACCTGGTCATCTGCTTCAATACCAAGCAGGTTCTGTATTGCACGCCCTTTGGATGCCTTGGTGCCTTCAGGAATTTCATAAACCTTTAACCAGAAACATTTACCTTTTTCGGTAAAAAGCAGCAATGTATTATGCATGGTGGCAATGAACATGTGTTCAAGAAAATCCTCATCCCGCGTGCTTGAGCCTTTGGATCCGGTTCCGCCCCGCGCCTGTGTGCGGAATTCTGTAAGCGGTGTCCTTTTGATATAACCCATGTGCGAAATGGTGATCACCATATCCTCATCGGCATAGAAATCTTCAGGATTAAAATCTTCGGAGGCATACACAATTTCGGTTCTTCTGGAGTCGCCGTACTGGGATTTGATCTCCAGTAATTCATCCTTGATAATCCCCATCCTGATCGATTCGTTCGCTAAAATCTCTTTTAACCAGTCAATATATTTACTCAGTTCTTCATATTCAGCATGAATTTTATCACGTTCCAGACCAGTAAGTCGTTGCAGACGAAGATCAAGAATTGCACGTGCCTGAATTTCATCGAGTTCAAAGTTCTGCATTAACCCCTCACGTGCTTCTTCGGGTGTTTTGGCATTTCTGATCAGTGTGATAACCGCATCCAGATGATCAATGGCGATAATAAGTCCTCTCAGAATATGGGCTTTTTTCTCCGATTGCTCAAGATCATATTTTGTCCGTCTGATCACCACTTCGTGACGGTGTTCAACAAAATAGTGGATTAAATCCTTGAGATTCAGCATCTGCGGACGCCCCTTTACAAGAGCGATATTATTGACATTGAATGCATTCTGCAGTTGTGTAAACTTATAAAGTTTATTCAGCACTACACTGGCCATCTCTTCGCGTTTGATATCAACAACAATACGCATACCGGTACGGTCAGACTCATCATTGATATTGGAAATCCCCTCTATCTTTTTCTCGTTGACCAGTTCGGCAATCTTGATAATCAATTCCGCCTTATTGACCATGTACGGAATCTCTGTAATAATAAGCTTTTCACGGCCATGTTCAACAGATTCAATCTCAGCCTTACCCCTGACCACAATTCGTCCTCTTCCGGTTTCAAAAGCTTCTTTTACACCTGCATAACCATATATTATCCCTCCGGTAGGAAAATCAGGGGCTTTTACAATATCGATTAACTCGCTTATCTCTATATCATTATTATTGATATAAGCGATTATGGCATCAATAGTATCAGAAAGATTATGAGGAGGCATATTGGTAGCCATACCAACGGCGATACCAGAAGTACCGTTTACCAGTAACATTGGAATTTTAGTCGGTAATACCGTGGGCTCCTGTAATGTCTCATCAAAATTGGGGCGAAAATCGACCGTATTTTTATCCAGGTCGGCCAGCGCCTCTTCGGCAAGTTTCTTTAACCGGGCCTCGGTATATCGCATCGCTGCCGGACTATCGCCATCAACGGAACCAAAGTTCCCCTGCCCATCAATCAGCGGATAACGGAGAGACCACTCCTGTGCCATTCTAACCATCGCAAAATAGACCGATGAATCGCCATGGGGGTGGAACTTACCGAGCACCTCTCCCACTATCCTGGCCGATTTTTTATAAGGCTTATTGGACGCACTTCCCAATTCACTCATTCCATATAACACCCTGCGGTGTACGGGTTTAAGTCCATCCCGGACATCCGGAAGAGCTCTTGAAACGATTACCGACATTGAATAATCAATGTAAGCCGTTTTCATCTGCTCTTCAATATTGATCTGTATAATCTTTTCTAAATCAGACATATATGCCTTTTTTGTTTAATTTGTAAAAAGTCACACAAAAATAGTAATTTTAAACTTAAATAAAGTATAAATTGTTGTTTTTATAGTTTGGAAATATGCGGTATAAAATGAAGGGAATAACGGCATATTTCCCGGCAGATTCAAATTAATAATAAAATAATTATATGCTGTTAAGTCATTTATTACTAATTGAATAAAGTAATTATTTCTCTTTCATGTCAAAACAATATTCCTCCGTTATTTGTAATTTATTGTGAATTATTAAGTAATTTAGTGCCAAAATAAAACTTGGTCATAAAACAACAGACATTATATATTATGGATTCAAAATTCTCTCCCCGTATAAAAGATGTACTTTCTTACAGCCGTGAGGAAGCGATCAGGTTGGGGAATGACTATATCGGCACAGAGCATCTGTTTCTCGGCATCATTCGTGATGGTGAAGGGATTGCTATTGATGTAATGAATAAATTGCATCTTGATTACATGAAGATGCGTAAAGATATTGAAATTCAGCTTCGAAAAGATAGTTCGCTTCAGTTTGAGGCCAATATTCCCCTGTTGAAAAATACAGAGAAAGCGCTTAAGCTGCTATTTCTTGAGGCACGGGCTATGAATGAGAGCACGGTAAATACAGGGCATCTGCTACTTGCAATCCTCAAAGAAAAGGAGAGTCTGATCAGTTCCATTTTTAAACACTACAATTTCGGATATGATGAGATCAAATCAAAAATTGAGGAATTGACCAGAATTGAAAATAAATCCGATTTTCCCGAAGACAGCGATGAAGGGGAAGATATGTTTGGGAAAAGTGGCAGTAGTGGTGCTTCCGGCTCAAAGGGCTCCTCAGCTCCCAAAACTGATACACCTGTTCTGGATAATTTTGGGATCGATATTACCAAGGCAGCCATTGAAGGAAGTCTTGATCCGATTGTTGGAAGAGAGAAGGAGATTCAGCGGATTGCCCAGATTTTAAGTCGGAGGAAAAAAAACAATCCTGTTTTAATTGGTGAACCTGGTGTTGGAAAATCAGCTATTGTAGAGGGACTTGCATTGCGAATATCCCAGCGAAAGGTGTCAAGGGTGCTCTTCGACAAACGGGTAATCAGTCTGGACCTTGCCTCCATTGTAGCCGGGACCAAATACCGGGGGCAATTTGAAGAGCGGATGAAAGCGATATTAAATGAGTTGGCCAAAGTTGACAATATTATTTTATTTATCGACGAGATTCATACAATTGTCGGCGCGGGTGGGGCCACGGGATCCCTTGATGCTGCCAATATGCTTAAACCCGCACTTGCACGGGGAGATATTCAATGTATTGGGGCAACCACCCTGGATGAATATCGTCAGCATATTGAGAAGGATGGCGCTTTGGAACGCCGTTTCCAGAAGGTGATGGTAGAGCCGACCACAGTTGAAGAGACCATTGAAATCCTTCATAACATTAAAGAGAGATATGAAGATCATCACAATGTCACTTACACTACTGAAGCAATTGAAGCCTGTGTCAGGCTAACTACCAGGTATATATCAGATCGTCACCTGCCTGATAAAGCCATTGATGCCCTGGATGAAGCCGGTTCAAGGGTTCACATTACCAATATCACTGTTCCTGAAAGGATCATCAAACTGGAAGAGGGGATAGAAGAAGCCAGGGCGGAAAAAATCCAGGCAGTTAAAAGTCAGAATTTTGAGCTGGCCGCAAGCTTCAGGGACAAGGAGAAGAACCTGCTTGCTTCATTAGACAAGGAAAAAGAGATTTGGGAGAAAGAACTGGAGAATCATCGTGAAATTGTCGGGGAAGAACAGGTTGCAGATATTGTAGCCATGATGTCAGGTATCCCGGTGCAACGAATTGCCCAGGCAGAGGGTAAACGGCTGCAGAACATGTTCAATGATATGAAACAAAATATCATTGGTCAGGATGATGCAGTACTTAAAATAACCAAGGCGATTCAACGTAACAGGGCCGGATTAAAGGATCCCAATAAACCGATTGGATCATTTATCTTCCTGGGACCCACAGGTGTTGGTAAAACTCAGTTAGCCAAAGTACTGGCAAAATATTTATTCGATACATCGGATGCCCTGATCCGTGTTGATATGAGCGAATACATGGAGAAGTTTTCGGTTTCACGGCTCGTCGGCGCTCCTCCTGGATACGTGGGATATGAAGAGGGTGGTCAATTGACCGAAAAAGTCAGAAGAAAACCGTATGCTGTTATTCTGCTTGATGAGATTGAAAAAGCCCATCCCGACGTTTTTAATATATTGCTGCAAGTCATGGACGAGGGGAGACTGACTGACAGTTTGGGACGTAAAATCGATTTTCGCAACACAATTGTCATCATGACCTCCAATATTGGAACACGGCAATTGAAGGAATTTGGTCAGGGAGTAGGTTTCTCGACACGCAAAACCGTTGATGAAGAGAATGAATACGCGAAATTTGTAATTCAAAAAGCGTTAAAACGTGCCTTTGCCCCTGAATTTTTAAACCGTGTAGATGACGTAGTGATCTTTAATCCACTGGAAAGAACTCATATTGAGCAAATTATTGATATTGAGCTGCAAGGATTGTACGATCGGGTAGAAACTTTAAAATACAAGCTTGATATTACTGAAGCTGCTAAGCATTTCATTGCAGATAAAGGGTTTGATCCGCAGTTTGGCGCGAGACCATTAAAGAGGGCGATTCAAAAGTACCTGGAAGATGAGATGGCTGAAGCGATTATTGGTAATGTGATCAACGAAGGCGATACCATTACCATTGACCTGGATGAAACCAAAGAGAAGATCGCTGTTAGGATTATTCCACAGGAAGCGGCATTTGTTTCAAAAGAAAAAAGCGGCGAATAGCCGCTTTTTTCTTTTGTTTATGAGCTCTTCTCCCCTTTTTTTGCCTCTTCCCAATAATAATCCATCTCAGCCAGGGACATTTTGTGAAGTGATTTACCCTTTAAAAGGGTCTGCTCTTCGAGATAATTGAACCGGCTGATAAACTTCTGATTTGTCCGTTCCAGCGCACTTTCCGGATCTATCTCATATAATCTGGCAGCATTGACGATTGAAAAAATCAAATCTCCCAATTCACGCTCCATATTAAGTTGATGACCTGCAAGTAGTTCAGCTTCAAATTCGGAAAGTTCCTCTTTAACTTTATCCCAAACCTGCTCCTTCTCCGCCCAGTCAAAACCGACACCCCTGACTTTTTCCTGAATCCTGTTGGCCTTTACAAGCGC
>JAHEYS010000037.1 GCA_023251475.1 Prolixibacteraceae bacterium | reverse complement strand
CCCGGGGACATAAGTAAGATACATATGGTAAAGGCCTTTGTATTCAATGACCTCTGGCGCCCAGTGGGTATATTCCGAAGTTGGGCGATAGTTAATATTGGCTGTGTCGCGGTAGTGCCAGGTTGCTCCGTTATCCAGTGATTCGGCTATTCCGATGCGTGTTCCATGTACCCAGGTAACTCCGGTTTCATTTTTTGCATTTGCCCTGCGGTTAGTATAAAACATAAACCACCGCTGTTCCTTTTTATTCCAGATAATGGTGGGGTCAGCTGCGCCGTCAAAAACCGGATCCCTGAAAAGTGGTTTATCAGCTAATTTACCCTCGCTGTGCTTTTGGGCCCAAAGGTTATCCTGAAACAGGAAAATAGTAATGAACAGAAACAGATATGGAAATATTAGTTTTTTCATCCTAAAAGAATCAATTTAAAATTTAAAATGGGAAACAAAAAATGCAATGAGCGAGAGTAACTAATTTGAATCAGGGTCGGTCCGGAAAGGGGAGGCGGGTAAACCGGCCTGATTATAGAGACTGGTCGGCGGATTGCTTCCCCATCCATAGCGAACCGCCACCGGTTTTGCGATGTCAGGACTTGAAACAAGCACCGATTTGCCAACTATTTTGGCTTCGGCCCAGAGAAACTTTTTGTCCGCCCCTGCAATTGCAAAACCTCTGTTTTGATTTCCTTTGAATATCAGTCCTTTATCGGTATGTCTAAATAGGAGCTGAATTGTATTCCCTTTTACCACCATTTTGTTATACACCGGACCTGAATAGGTTATTTTTTCACCATACGCGGTTGCCATTGCGGCCAATGCCAACCGTTTGCCAATTTCCTGTTTGTTTTTAGGATGCACATTCTTCATATCCAGTGGGTCTGCATTGTCAATGGCTACCACCATCGCTGTTTTTGGGATGGAGAGGTTGAATAACTGTGCCTCCCGTTTGATCGCTTCAGAACCACCTGCTGCAGGAACTGTTTCGATCTCTTTTCCTATATTGGCGAGTTGTACATAGATAAAAGGGAAAGCGCCCTGGTTCCACTGTTTCCGCCAGTCGAGTATCAGTGTTTCCATCAGGTCTTTGTAAATGGCTGCTGTAGGGCTGTTTGATTCACCCTGGTACCACAGGACTCCACACATGGCGTAGGTGGCTAATGGAGCAACCATTCCATTCCAGAGAACATAAGGATTATGTTGGTCCACAACCGGATTGGGATTTTTGGGTCCCCTTAATTCATCTTTCCCCTCAGCTTTTGCTTTTGCAGCATCTGCAACCCATTTCTTAGAGGCTTTCGCGTATTTTGACTGTGACGCAGTATCAGGAAGATATTTATTCAGTTTATCCTGAAAATTGGTCAGCAGGGTTGTAAATTTGGGATTCGATTTCAAAGCCGGTTCACTGATCCAGGCTTCAGCTGTACTGGCGCCATAAGCCGTTGTAATTAATCCAACCGGGACTTTAAGTTTTTTCTGAAGATCACGCGCAAAAAAATAGGCAACAGCAGAGATATGCCCCACAGTTCCCGGAGATACAACTTCCCATTTTCCGGCCACCTCTTTCTGAGGCACTGCATTAGGGGAAAATTCCGTATCAAATACCCTGATCAGCGGATAATTGGCATCTGACACTTCCTGTTTTTCGTTAAAAACACCGCACCAGTAACGATTCTCACGCGCAACGGTAAAATCCATATTTGACTGACCGGAACAAATCCAGACTTCGCCAGCGTATACATCACGCAGTACGATGCTATCTGATCCGGTAACTGTCATCGTAAAAGGGCCGCCTGCCTTAAGCTTGTTTAAGTTGATTCGCCATGACCCATCGGAACCCGTGATTGCACTTTTCCTTTGATCACTGAATAGGATGGTTACTTTTTCACCAGGGGCAGCAGTTCCCCAAACTGGCACCATTTTATTTTGCTGTATAACCATATGATCACCAAAAGGGCTGGCTAATTTAACGTTGGCTAATAGATTCCCGGTGATCACCGAAAATATAAGCAGTAGCGCGGAATACTTAATCAGATTCATAATTTGGTCTTAATAAACGAATCATTGATGATTGGATCTATTTTGTCAGTTATGGTTTAAACAAATCAGGCAATACCTTTGCCGATATTGCCTGATATTATCTTTTATTTCAATTTATTTCTACCTTATTTCAACCTTATTTCCATTTAAATGGTAGATACCAGTTGGATTTATCGGCTAATTTTGCCCTTACTGTTGCGGCATCGGCACTGTGAGCGGCAT
>JAHEYS010000036.1 GCA_023251475.1 Prolixibacteraceae bacterium | reverse complement strand
GGGACTTTTCAATTTGCGTGTTGCATGACGACGACGTTAAGGCGCTCAGCCTCTGCGGAACAAAATCGGGCAGGGATACCGATAAGATCAAAACCTGTGATTTCCGGGTCGAAAAGTGTTCCAAAGCACAAGCCTGGTTCATTGCCGGGTCGGAGATCCATTTTGAATGCAGGATTGTACATAAGCATAAGATTGACCCTGACACCCTTGATCCCCCGATCATCGACCGGTACTATCCTCAGCGCGATTTCCACATGGTTTATTACGGGGAAATCCTGGGAGTGTACCTTCACACGAATGCAGACAATGCAAGCAATGTATGAATGCAGGAATGCAGGAATGCAGGAAAAAATTGCATCAGCACATCAGCACATTAACACATTAGCACATTAGCACATTAGCACATTAGTACATCAGCACATCAGCACATCAACACATCAGCACATCAGCACATTAGCACATCAACACATCAGCACATCAGCACATTTTTAAATCCCCAAATTTTCAAATCTCCTGAATAAATATTTTACTACTTTTGCACTCCCACGGGATGTTAGCTCAGTTGGTTTAGAGCATCGCCTTGACAGGGCGGGGGTCGTGGGTTCGAATCCCTCACATCCCACAGAAAAATAACTGAAAATCACAGGAAATCAAGTAAGACCGCCACTCCAGGCGGTTTTTCTTTTACAACCGTTTACATAAATTTACCCCATGTTAATAACTTTTACAGGCAACTTTGCCTGTAATGTTGCCAGTGCGTATCTTTGTACTGGCAACTATTTTAATAAATACTGGCAACTTTTATTGAACTATGGCGACGGTAAACTACTACATTGATAAGGAACGGAAAAACGGGTGTCTGATACTGGTCACCTTCACCTTCAATCACCAACGGTTAAGGTTTTCAACCGGGCTGAATGTTCCGAAACAGGCATGGAACGACGAAGAACAAAAAGCAAAACCGCTGAAAGACTATTCCGAAACGAATAAGAAGCTCAGGGAGATCAATGGTTTTCTCTTGGACACCTATGACAAGCTTTTTCCCAAAGGTGAAAAATTGCCAAAGACAGAGGCAAAAAAGAAAAGTGAAGAGGTCAGGGACGCCTACCAGGTATTCATTGGACGAAAGGAAATCAATGTTGAGAACCACAAACCTACACTGATTGAATACATACCAATCTTTCAGGCTCGTTACAAGAACAAGGTCTCGGCAAATCACATACAGCATTTTAATGGTATCAAGACCCATCTGGAAACGTACCAAAAGTTGCAGGGTACCATAATCGATTTTGATTCAATCAACAAGGAATTCTATATCACATTCACTGATTATCTGAAAGCTGCCAATCTGAAGCCAAATACAATCGGATCGCATATCAGACGAATTAAACGATTGATGAATGAGGCTAATGAGGATAAACTTACCAGCAATCAGGAGCACAGGGCGCGGAGCTTTAAGGTGCTGAAAGAGGATGCAGACACCATATATTTAAATGCTGATGAAATCCAGGCGCTTTATAAACTGAAAATTGATGATGACAGGATGCGCCGGATCAGGGACCTCTTCATTCTTAATTGCCACACCGGATTGAGACATTCAGATTGGGCCAAAGTCACATTGAAAAATATTGAGGATGGAAAATTGTACGTCAAGACTCAGAAAACAAAGGAGCCGGTAATCATACCTGTTCACCCTATTATTCTGGAGATAATCAATAGGTATGGAAACTCCTATCGAATCCCGACCAACCAGGAAGCCAATCGCGTATTACGATGGATTGGTGAATATGCTGTGACAAGGAAAATTACAAAAGGGAACCTTGACAAGTGGCTACAGATTAGAACCCACACGGTCAGACGATCATTTGCAACAAATGCTTATCTCAGTGGTGTACCAATGCTTTCAATCATGCAAATCACCGGGCACAGAACAACAGAGTCTTTTCTGAGGTACATCCGCATATCCAAACTTGAAAATGCTATGAAGCTTAAAGATCATCCATTTTTCAATGCCTGAAACGATTGGTTATTCATCCAGTTATGCATTCCTTACTGCATAATATAGTTCCGATCACCTGATAATACATGTTATCGTTATTGTCAATAATCCGGTTATTTCAACATCTGGGGGAGGTTCTGTTGGTCCACCTTCACCAGGAGTTCCGGTTGTTCCATCTCCTGCAACAATAAAGAAATAAAGCCAATTGTCAGCCGGAAGAGATGAATTAATAAAAACTGTCGTTTCGGTTCCGGCATA
>JAHEYS010000343.1 GCA_023251475.1 Prolixibacteraceae bacterium | reverse complement strand
AAAGGGGGCCCGGAAGGCTAAGGTTGGGGATAAGCTATTGCAGGCTGAATAAAGTCTCTGAAGAAAACTATTTATTGAAACCCTCATGAGCAGAGGCTTGCCAAAGAGCATGATCCGTCAGTTGACGGAGAGGGTTCCCCCGATGGATCGGGGCAAGCTATGTGGCCTCTAAAAGACAAATAATTTTCACATGAAAGGTAAGGAATCTAAAAAATGAACAGGAAATTTTTCTTGAATCTTGCATCGCTGGTCATCAGTGGTTTGATTGTCAGCGCTGGTCCTTGCATGGCTCAGAATCCAATTATTAAGGGATATGCCGATGCCCATATGAAAATCTGGAACGGTAGAATGTATGTTTCGGCAGGTAAAGATAGCAGTCCGGAAGCGAAAGGATTTTCAATGCCGTACTGGAGCATTTTCTCTTCCGCTGATCTGGTTAACTGGACTTTGGAAGTCACCATAGATCCAAAGGATACCTATCTCGGTCCCGGTTACGGTGGCTGTTGGGCGACTGATATTGCGTCATATAAGGGGAAGTACTATTTTTATTTTTCGAATAAAAACGAGGCCACCGGAGTGTTGCGCGCCGACCTCCCCCGGGGGCCATATTCTGATGTATTAAAAAAACCGTTAATCCCGGCTGATTTATCTGTTAATCATGAGTATGATCCTACCCTGTTTACTGATGATGATGGTTTGCATTACATTATTTTTGGACGCGACGGACAGTTAGGAAAGGACCTGATTCATTATCAGATCGCCAGGTTAAATGAGGATATGATTTCCCTGGCAGAAAAACCTCATGATCTGCTTACGGATAAGCCCTTTGGTTTTGGTGATAAAAATCGCGCCCGCGATCATCAGTATTTTCATAAGTATCAGGGGACCTATTACCTGAGTTGTGCCGGCGCCTACATGACTTCAGATCACCTCTACGGACCCTTTAAAAACGAGCGTCATACGGGACAGAACGGCCACAGCAGCTTCTGCGAATACAATGGTCAGTGGTATCACATGTACGAATGGACCTGTGAACCTTTTGGAATCAGGTCTTACCGTCAGGTATCGATTACCTATCTGCATTACAGGGACAATGGAGATATGGTTGATGACGTCAATTTTTTACAGTCGAGTTCAGTTGCAAAGGAGGGAATCTACTTTAAAACCGGGGTTGGAAATTATAGTGCTGCGTGGGATAAAATTGAGGCGGAATGGTTTTTCAAACGGGTAGGAGTTTTGGTCAAAAAAGAGTGCCCGGAAGGAGGTTTCGAAATTCAAAATATTCATAATAACGATTTTCTTAATTTTCCGAATGTGAAAAATCTGGGTACAAACTGCACAGTCAATTTTAGGGTGTCATCGGCAAATCCAGCGGGTGGATCCATTGAAATCCGTCAGGATAGTGAATCCGGAGCCTTGCTGGGTAAATGTAATATTTCAAATTCCGGTTCATCGACAACCTACCAGACCATCTCCTGTCAATTGAAAAACAGCGCAGCGGTCGCCAATCTTTTCCTTGTATTTAAAGGGGGCAAAGATGAACTGTGCCGTCTCAACTGGTTCAGTTTTTCGAAATAGGGGGAGAACTTACCGATCTGATGTAACAATCTGATATATGACAAGTTTCCATTTTTACACGAGCTGGTATATTTTATTTAATAGATCAGTTTGTGCAAATAATTATTCAGATTGTATATTGATACCATAGCCGTAAATATTAACTTTGAAATCGAATTATTGTGGTGTGAATTAGGCTGACTGATAAAGTTTTTCCAGACTAAACCGAAATATATACGATGCCGCTTAAAATCAAAAATGATTTTATCCGAATACAAAGAAGGCTCCTTTCTTTGATATTTTTTGTTCAGACCGGCATAAGCTGTTACGGCTTTTCGGGTTTGCAACTGACAAATATATCGATTAAAGATGGGCTTTCAAACCTTAATGTTACAGCCATTGCACAGGATCAGCCGGGATATATCTGGATAGCAACCATGAGGGGATTAAACCGCTACAACGGAAGTGAGTTCACCCATTATTACTACAATCCCAAAGATTCCAATTCGATCTGTTCAAACCATGTTAATGCGCTCCTGACTTCTGAAAATAATCTGATCTATGTTGGTTCTACCGATGGTCTTAATGTCTATAATCAACAGCTCGATATTTTTGAAAACCCTTTTCCGCCTGCCTTTAAAAACCTTTCCGTTTTATCTTTAGCCGAAAAAAACGGGCAGATCTATGTTGGTACCGTTACCGGTATTTTCCGCTTTAAATCTGGTGAGAAAACGCTTGAGCGGATTGGGAAAAACTGGTTGGGTATGCGTTATTTGAACAAACTCTTTTTTGACAGATCGGGAAAATTATGGTGTTGTTTTGACGATAATGCCGGGATTGCCTGCTATAATGAAAAGGAGGATGTTTTTGATTTTTACACTTTGCCTGAAATTCAGGGTTTTAAGGTTAAGAATTCGGTTAAATCAATTTTTCAGGTGTCGGATGATTTGCTGATATTATCTACCAAATACGGTGTTTCCTACTTTGATATTAAGGCAAAGAAGTTTGTTTATCCTTCAGATTTTGATACCTTAAGTAAGGGACTTCACGGAATTGAGATTCGGTTTGTTTTGGAGAAGGAGCCATTTATCTATTGGATTGGCACCTACCGTTCGGGTGTATATGTCTATGATAAATCAAGAAATACCTTGAGAAGGCATTTTCTCAGCGACATCTCATCAGAAATTCATTCGAATACTTACCTTGAAAGTTTTATTGACCGTTCAGGCAATGTTTGGCTGGGCTCCTTCGATGCAGGCCTGGACGTCAGTTTCAAACAGGCGAAAAATTTCAATTTTGACCCGTTTCTGAACCAAATCACCAAAAACAAATTCATCACTGGTATCACACAGGACAAAAACAAAAAATTGGTGATTGCAACGCGCGAAAACGGTTTTATTGTTTATGATGCGGAAAACAAAACATCTCAAAACTACAACCAGCAGAACAGCGGGTTAAGCTACCCTTACATTCGAAGTATTTACGTCGATTCTATTAATCATTACTGGATTGGGCATCACTACGGACTTCAATTGTTTTATCCTGAAAGCAGGATCTTTAAAACACTTCCCGTTCCAGAACCGAATAATGGTGTTGTGACCCTTATACAGGTCAACCGACAAATGTTCGTAGGTTCTGACAGGCAGGGACTGCTGATTTTTGACCTGGAGGGGAAACTTGTCCGACAGATTGATTCGTACGGTGACAATATCACTAAAATTATCAGGATTCGGAAAGATGAAATCTTGTTTAGCAGTTTTGGCAGGGGTAACTTTATACTTAACGTAAATACTTTTTCCATCCGTAAACTGGAAGCGATTCAGAAAGAGATACCTCATGGAAGTGATAATTCGATTACATTGCATTGTCAGGACGGACAGCATCTGTGGCTTGGAACCTATAATTACGGGTTGTTTTCCTATAATTTAACGACAAAGGAATTTAAAAATTTCAGCGTTTCAGAGGGATTGCCCAGTAGTGATATTGTCGGCATTGAGGAGGATGGAAATGGAAATCTCTGGCTCAGTACCTCCTATGGATTAGCCAGGTTAAATACAACAGACAACAGCGTTCAGACATTTTTTATCAATGAAGGGATTAATAACTATCAATTTCATGAAAAGTCCTCTTTTAAGGGTAGTGACGGTGTGATTTATTTTGGGGGGAATTCAGGGTTGACCTATTTTTTACCCTCGGAGATGGTTGCAAAGGGTGTTGAATCGCCGGAGATAATACTTGAAAGGCTCTATTTATTAAATAAACCGGTCATTCCGGGAGAGAAAAACAGAACCTTAAAACAGGCTTTGCCCTATACCAGTGAGATAACACTTACCTATAAAGACAAGCTCTTTAGTATCGATTATGTCGGGCTCGATTATTTGTCTTCGGGAACCCTGCAGTACTACTATATGCTTGAGGGATTTGACAGGGAGTGGTACAATGTGGGTAATCAGCGCAGGGTGACCTATTCCAACCTTTCGAGGGGAACCTACATCTTCAAGGTAAAAGCTAAAAACAGATCAGGTGAATGGGCTAAAAACCAGGCCGAGTTAACAATTCATGTTAAACCGGCGCCATGGTTTTCCTATTTGGCATGGATATTCTATATTGGCCTAATTGCCGGAATAACCTTCTTTATTTTCAGGTTGCGCATAAAAACGTTCATTTATAAAAACAACCTGGAGAATGAACATTTTGAACATCTGAGGGAACGTGAGATCAATGAGATGAAACAAAAATTCTTCACAAACATTTCACACGAACTTCGTACACCGCTTACCCTGATTTACGGATTAGTCACCCAGCTTTCACACCAGGAGAAACTGAGCCCTCAATTAAAGGAATTTGTGCAGAGTCTGGACATCAATGTTAACCGTCTTTTAAAATTAATCAACCAATTACTTACCTTTAAGAAAATCGAGAGTGAATCTCTTGCCTTATGGCTCGAAAATGGGATAATTAATGAATCGGTCCGGAAAATTGTCGGCCATTTCAGCCTCTATGCAAGAGAGAAGGAGATCCGGATAGATGTCCTGGAGGAGAATAGTTTTATTTTGTGGTTCGATCACGATAAGCTGGAAAAAATTATGAGCAACCTCCTTTCAAATGCGATTAAGCACTCTGTAAAAGGGGGACGAATTGAGGTTGGCGTTAAGAAAATGGGGGGGGAGCAGGCGAGATTACGATACAGCTCCAATTTTGTACCACAGGCCTCTGACTACATTGAGATAAGTGTTACGGATAATGGTACAGGAATTGATGTAAAAGAGTGGAATACAATTTTTGACCGCTATAAACAGGTAGAATCCGGGGGGAGACTGGCGCCCGATTATTCTGGAACAGGGATCGGACTTAACTTTACCAGGTCTCTTGTTGAACTGCATAAGGGTAAGATACGAATGGAAAGTGAGTTGGATCACGGTTCTGTTTTTTCATTTATACTGCCCTACGATCGCTCAGTTTTTGAACCACAGGATTTTGCGAACACATCCAACCCGATTGAGCACCAGGTTTTCACTGCCGGAGAATCTCTGAAACTTGAATCCGAAATTATCAACGGATTGGTCATGGAACCACATTTTGATAAAACGGTTTTGGTTGTGGAGGATGACCCCCATTTAAATAACTTCCTGGTTAACAGTTTAAAAACGTACTTTAAAATAATAAGTGCCCATGATGGTGAAACGGGTTTGAAACTGGTAAATCAACATCTTCCCGATATTGTAATTTCAGACATCATGATGCCAAAAATGGATGGATATGAACTGACAAGGAGCATAAAGGAAAGCAAGGAACTTTGTCATATTCCGGTGATTCTTTTAACGGCCAGGAGTGAAACCTCCAGCCAGATTGAGGGGATGAATTCTGGCGCTGACCAGTATATTGCAAAACCTTTTGATCTTAATTTTCTTCTGGCAGCAATCGATAGTCAGCTGAAAAACCGCAGGAGGATTCAGGAGATGTTTTTCAACGGGATGATTCCAAACCCGGATAAAATGGAAATTAATCATCTGGATCTAAGTTTTCTGACCAGGTTAAATCTTATCATTGATAAGGAGTTGTCAAATACCGAACTGGATATTTCACTGCTTGCCAAAAGCCTGAACATGGGCCGATCGAGCTTTTACCGCAAATTTCTTAGCCTCACCAGTCTCTCGCCTGTGGCGTACATCCGTAGGTTCAGAATAAATAAATCGATTGAGCTCATGTCAACCGGAAAATATTCCCTGAGTGAGATCAGCGATCTGACCGGATTTAGTTCTCAGTCCTATTTCAGTACGGCATTCAGGCAGGAGAAAAATACAACTCCTTCCGAATTTATGAACTCCGGTTTGCAGTTAAGATAAGTTGCCTTGCTGTTAATGGTGCTTTTAGGGCATCCGTTTGTCGCTTGTGCAACCATCGTTGCTTCCCCTGAACCTCAGAACCTACCGGTCGATTTTCGCCATTACACCTGGATTTCAAATCGGATTGCTTCGTCACTCCAGGTGTCATCTCTTCCAATGACAATTTCGTTTTTTTTAGAGTGAGTGTCCAAAAACGCTGTGTGCCTCTGTATCTTCTTTGTGTTTATCAGTGTAATTAACTGTTTCACATAGTTTCACTGAGTAAACTCAGCGTTTCACAGTGAGAAGAAGAGCAATTTTTAGAGTTTTTTGACACCCTCATAGCTGGCAAAAAAACGATACCGGTGAAACGAAAATGAAAAAATTGACCATTTTTTTAAAAATAATGCTTTTGGAATAATTTTAAAAAAATGTGAAACGAAACTGCAAAGCATTGTTTCATGAATTATGGATTTTTGGTTGGATTATTAACTAACAAATCTCAATTTATGAAAAAACACCCCTTCTCATTAAAAGGATGTTGAACACCTACGTTAAATTACCCAATAAACATGAACAATTGTAAAACATTTAATTTTAATCTAATTTGCTTATGAACAGAACTAAAGTCAGGCTTTGGCAAAAGGTGCTTTTATTTTGTGCACTGCTTTTGGTAACACAGCAGTTATTTTCGCAGATAAAAGGTAAAGTGTCAGATGCAAACGGGGCCCCAATCCCCGGCGTAACTATTCTCGAGAAAGGAACTTCCAATGGTGTTATTTCCGGTACTGATGGAAACTTCCAGATTAAACTTCAAAAAATTCAGGGAGCAGTTTTATCCTTCTCGTTTATCGGAATGGAATCACAGGATATACCTGTCCAGG
>JAHEYS010000035.1 GCA_023251475.1 Prolixibacteraceae bacterium | reverse complement strand
AGAGAAGTTAAGCCCGACAGCGCCGATGGTACTGCGTAAAGTGGGAGAGTAGGCCGCCGCCAACTTAAACCAACCCCGGATTCAATACTTGAGTCCGGGGTTTTTTAATTGCATCAAACCGGAATTGCCCTCTGATCCAGCCGGACCCGGACCAATATACCGTCAGGTTCCTCCTGTATAAAAACCTTATCAACTTCCCCAAACCCTTACCAGCGCCAATCAATCCCCCACCCCGGCAACCTTATTCATCTTAATCCACAGGCAGGACTAATATACTTCAATCTTCCACAACGTCAACATGCTACCAGATTGAAGGAACCCATGTTTGGTGTAATGGTATAAACTATATATAATCAGCATTTTACACTAAGAAGACTTAAACATTTGATCTTTCTTGTCGTTCTTCTTGAATAAGTTTGCTGAGTTCGTTACTTTTGCAACACTTTTTTTATACAGGATTTTCTGTTATAAAACATATTCATATAGATATTTAATGTTATGGCACAATACTTTAATGATGTCTCCAGAACATTTAACGAGTACCTCCTTATTCCGGGACTTACATCCAAAGACTGCTTTCCTGCGAATGTCTCGTTAAAAGTACCCCTTGTTAAATTTTCTAAAGGTGAGAAATCGGATATTGAATTGAATATCCCGGCCGTATCCGCAATTATGCAATCAGTCTCAGATCATAATCTGGCAATTGCATTGGCCCGCAATGGTGGCCTTTCGTTTATTTTTGGTTCGCAATCCATCGAAAGTCAGGTCGACATGGTACAGCGCGTGAAGAAATTCAAAGCTGGTTTTGTGGTGAGTGATTCGAATCTAACCCCTGATCATTGCCTGGCTGATGTTCTGGAAATGGTAAAAAAGACCGGTCACTCCACAATTGGAATCACGGAAGATGGATTGGCAAACGGGAAGCTGGTCGGGCTTGTCACCAGTCGCGATTACCGCGTTTCTATCGACAGCCCGGATAAACGTGTTGAAGAATTTATGACTCCGTTTTCAAAACTGATTGTAGGAAAGCTTGGAATCTCACTGAATACTGCAAATGATACGGTATGGGAGCATAAGCTTAATTGCCTTCCTATTATCGATGAATGGCAAAATCTGCACTATTTTGTTTTCAGAAAAGATTATGACGACCATCAGGATAATCTGAATGAATTGCTGGATAGCAATAAAAAGCTTCGTGTTGGCGCTGGTATTAATTCGCGCGACTTTAAGGAACGGGTACCGGCGCTGATCAATGCAGGGGCTGATGTCCTTTGTATCGACTCCTCAGACGGATTTTCTGAATGGCAGGCCGAAACGATCAGGTACATTAAGGAAAACTTTGGTGAACGGACGAAGGTTGGCGCCGGTAATGTGGTCGATAAGGAGGGTTTTCTTTACCTTGTGAACGCCGGTGCCGATTTTGTAAAGGTGGGTATTGGCGGTGGTTCGATCTGCATCACGCGTGAACAGAAGGGCATCGGGCGGGGACAGGCAACTGCATTGATTGAAGTAGCCCAGGCACGAAAAGAATATTTCGAGGAGACCGGAATTTATATCCCCCTTTGCAGCGATGGTGGAATTGTGCACGATTACCATATGGTCCTGGCCCTGGCTATGGGAGCCGATTTTATGATGATGGGCCGTTATTTTGCCCGTTTCGACGAGAGTCCGACCAAAAGACTCAAGATTGGAAATAGTTATGTCAAGGAATACTGGGGTGAAGGATCAAATCGGGCACGCAACTGGCAACGGTACGATATGGGCGGTAACGAATCACTTAAATTCGAAGAGGGAGTCGATAGTTATGTGCCATATGCAGGGAAACTAAAAGACAATCTTGACGTAACTTTAGGTAAAATTAAATCGACGATGTGCAGTTGTGGGGTAATTTCCATCCTGCAGTTACAGGAAAATGCAAAAATAACACTCGTTTCTTCCACCAGTATTATTGAAGGTGGAGCGCACGATGTCATATTAAAGGAGGCCAGTAATTAATCCTGGCCGGTTTTAAAGACAATATTTTGGTTCCGGGGGATCGAAAATGATCCCCGGTTATCAGATATTTTGTAGCGGTGAAGCATTAGGAAATTAACATTGGTTCTCTTTTTTCAGAAATACACCGAATTTTTATTGTTTTACTGATTTTTTTTTGATGCTGTAGCTTAATTTTTCCGTATTGACTTTTTTTCCAGACGAATTTGATTCTCAGTATTTATAAAAAATTGAAAATCAGCGCAGTGAAATTGAATTAAGACGGACGTC
>JAHEYS010000342.1 GCA_023251475.1 Prolixibacteraceae bacterium | reverse complement strand
GCAATCGGAATTCAGAAACAGAAAAAAAGATGGTACAGCTTTCTGGGAAAATGTCACCATCTCTCCCATTACCGGGCCTGATGAATCAATCAGCAACTTTATCATTATCAAGGAAAATATCACTGAGAAAAAGCTGATGATCAACGAGTTAATTGAAGCCAAAGAAAAAGCCGAAGAATCTGATCGTTTGAAGTCCGCATTTTTAGCCAATATGAGTCACGAAATCAGGACGCCAATGAATGGCATTCTCGGTTTTGCAGGGTTGCTGGAAGACCCCGGTCTAACTGGCGATGAACAGAAAGAGTACATCAGTATTATCGAAAAAAGCGGAGCACGCATGCTCAATATCATTAACGAAATTGTCGACATTTCAAGAATAGAATCGGGGCTGATAAAAGTAAGCATCAAAGAATCAAACATAAACGAACAGATTGTTTATGTTTATGACCTGCTCAAACTGGAAGCTGAAACCAAAGGGATCAAACTTTCCTTCAACAATAGCCTGAATGACGAAAATGCCAGGATACATACGGACCGGGAAAAGCTCTATGCCATTCTAATCAACCTTGTTAAAAATGCGATTAAATATACCGACAATGGCTCAATAGAATTCGGGTATGTTCCGGATGAAAATGTGGTAATGTTTTTTGTAAAAGATACAGGAATTGGAATTCCAGCCGATCGCCAGGAGGTTATATTTGAACGATTTATGCAGGCTGATATTTCAGATATACAGGCCCGTCAGGGAGCAGGCCTTGGCTTATCCATTGCTAAAGCCTATGTGGAAATGCTTGGGGGTAAAATCTGGGTGGAAAGTGAATTTGGCATCGGCACAACATTTTATTTTACACACCCACTCGATGGTAAACCAGTAATTAAAACAAATATGCAAATTATTGATTCAGCTGATAACAATCTGACACAGATTAACCAGGAAGATTCAGGGCTAAAAATTCTGATCGTTGAAGATGATAAAATTTCCAGGAAGTATCTAACAACTGTAATCAGCAAAATCACCAATAATATTATACATGCATCTTCCGGAAATGAAGCAGTAGATTTATGCCTGCGTTTTAACGATATCGATTTGGTGCTGATGGATATCAGAATGCCCGGAATGGACGGATACGAGGCGACTCATCAAATCCGCCAGTTTAACAAGGAGGTAATTATTATTGCACAAACAGCCTTTGGGCTAATCAGCGACAGGGAAAAATCGCTGGCAGCAGGTTGCAACGATTACATTGCTAAACCAATAAAAAAAGAGGAATTACTCGCGTTAATTCAATCATATTTCATTTAATGAGCCTACCGCTTTTTTTGTAATCCTACTTACCTTTCTGATCAATCTGATCAATACACTCTCCTACTCCGTCAGGATTGTTGGGATTCGTACAGGCCGGATTGCCATTTCATTTGCATTGTTTAATAGGAATCACTTTTCCGCAAATATATCGTTTATATGGTTCTGGCCGGGATCATCGGAACTTTGGTCGCTCAGATGATATTCATCCCTTCGGCAAGGCTGATTGCCTGTTTTTCAGGAGTTTTGTAAAAAATTGCAGTGCGGAACCATCTCATTTTATTATCGCAAAATGGTTAAGGTTGGTTTAAACACCATTTTCTTTCCATTCTGATGATTTACAAAATTGATTACGATGAAGACTAAGTTATAAAAATAGAGGCCAATAAACCCAATAATTCCGAAAATCGAAACAGGGAGCCGGATTGGCAGTGCAAACCTAACCATAGCGCCAATAAAAATAATGAGAAATGCGATGGCCCATGTAATCTGAAAATTAAGTACTGATTTGCCAACTTCATTTAGCTTAGCATCTTTCTCTTTCCAAAGCATCCAAATGAGTCCCGGAAGTACGATCCCACCCATTGGAAAAACCAGAAAACCAAGTTGTGAAAGGATGATAAGCGTTACAAAATTTTTATCCTCCGTAAGGTTTGATTCAGATATCTCTTCCTTTGAAACCTGCAATGCAACTGAAAGACGGTTTAGTGATTCCCGGCGTGGAATTATTTCTCCGCTCTCAAATCGTTGAATCGTTCTTAAACTCAGACCAGACAATTCAGCCAGTTGTTCTTGTGTCAAACCCTTTGTTAATCTGAATTGTTTGATTTTAATAGTCCAATTGGAAGTATGCATCTTTTTAATTTTGGAATTGGCTGCAAATATAGGCAGAATGGCTTTGACACTTAACGTCTAAATACCGCCAATCATACGTCATTTCGTAAATCGGCATGAACCATTTCAACCTCTTTTCCAAAATCATACTTATTTTAGTTTATTAAATAAATCCCAAAGTACAATTCCTGCGCTAACTGCAATATTAAAAGAGTGTTTGGTTCCAAATTGAGGAATTTCAATTGTTTTATCACAAAGATTGACAATTTCCTGCTGCACCCCTTTTACTTCGTTGCCGAAGATCAGCGCCAGCTTTTCATTTGGTTCCGGATGGTAATCATTCAGCGCGATGCTCCCTTCCACCTGTTCGATGGCAACCATAAGATACCCTTCTTTTAAAAGATCCGCCACTGCCTCCTCAGTCGTGTTAAAGTATTCCCAGTCAACCGTATTTTCAGCACCCAATGCGGTTTTATGTATCTCCTTATCAGGTGGCGTTGCCGTTATCCCGCACAGGCAGATTTTCTGAACCAGCAGGGCATCGGAGGTACGAAAAACAGACCCCACGTTATTACAGCTCCTTACATTATCGAGTACAACCACGATCGGAATCTTTCCGGCCTGTTTAAAGCCATCAACCGAAAGTCTGGGAAGCTCTTCGTTATTTAATTTACGCATTATTCATTCGATTCAAAAATTGATGCTTTATAGAATATTTATTTCCACGGGATTAATGCGAGCAACTGGCGGCTGGCAACACGCGGCTGGCTGCTGGCAACTTGCTGCTGGTTACCTTAATTCATTTACATTATTATTGTAAGTCCAACTGCCTCCAAATATCAGGCTGCCTACCACTCAATATTTTGTCTGTAAATGGGCATGGTCATACAACGCGCGCCGCCCCCTCCGCGGGCAAGTTCGGACCCGGGAATGGTGATCACTACTTTTGGATAAGCATTGAGATCAACCTTTTTTTCAATAACATCTATTGCCCTGACAATCCCGAAACCATGATTGCTCATCTCTTCGAGGGTATAATCATTTCGCTCATAACCAATAACTTTCCCCGGAGCAAAGGCAAAGAAATTAGCTCCGCTGTGCCATTGCTCCCTCTCCTGTATCCAAGGATCCTGTTTACCGCCACAAAATACGGGCTCAAGATGAAATCCGACCGCACTGAGGGCTTTTAACAAGTTCTTCTGCTGCTTAATGCCGGTGACTTTCCCATTCTCAATGGTGATATGAATGGTATGAAATTTATTGTTTTTGAGAATGAGCGGTTCATAAACCATGCATTTATCCTTATCCAGGAAAGTGAAAGTCATGTCGAGATGAATAAACGATTCCGGACTTTCGGGAAGCTCCTGAACAATAATGTGCTTCAGGCTTGTCTTCTTTTCTTTGATCATCCCGATCAGGTAATCAATTCCCTGGGTTGAGGTACGGGCGCCGGTTCCAACTACCAAAACGTCCTCCGTGGCAATCAGCACATCTCCCCCTTCGATCGTAGCACCGGGAAAACTACCCATATTCCCGGTTTTAACTACCGGATTAATCGTTTGAACTCCCAGCGCAGGATGGTTCTTAAAAATGGTATCCATGATCAAAGACTCACGCTCACGTACTTTACTGGCCATCTTTCCAATCAGCACTTCATTCCACAGGGTCATTGAGGCGTCACGTGTAAAAAGGAAATTATGCAGAGGGCGCATCGAATACCGCTCCTTGCTCAGAAAACGGGTCAGGTTGTCACGCTTAAGTACCACCCCTTCAATCAGCTGAGAGGCAAGAACAGGAGCAGCCATTTCGAGCAAAAACCCTATTTCTTCCACCGAATCTTCCTGCTGGCAAATCCGGCGCACAAGATCTTCCCTGATTATATCATTTTCAAGTGTACCGGTTAATAAATCCTTCACTTCAAAGGTACTGGTCACCATATCCAAAACACCTTTCAGATGAACATATTCTTTGGTTGCAACCGAAAGGTTTAATATATCGCTATAAAGCGCCCGCTCTGCATTCTCCGGGGTCATATTCTCTACTTCATGACCAGGTGTATGAAGGATTACCCCTTCCAATAACCCAATTTCAGAGGAGATCCCTACCTTGATTTTATCCATTATGACAATGCTGACTAAAGGTTAATTAATTCATGTTTACAAATATAGCGAATTAAAAAACGGGAATCCGTAAAATTTTGAATTTAATAACCTGGAAAATGGCACAGCTTAACTGATCGTTTACTAATTTTGATGCCGATTAAGACAGTAGATGAAATGTTGAAATGGTTACGTTTTTTGGTTTTGGTGTTATTCCCCCTGGCAGGAATCGGACAGGTTAAGGACTTGCCCCCATATCAATATGATAATCAGAAACTTATTATTATTTCTGATTCCATTATGCATGTCGAATTACCTGAAATTTTGGTTTATCCGCAACAGAAAGACATGTCACGCAGAATGCTGCATCAGTATACCGTTCTGGAGATGAGGGTTTTAAAAGTATATCCCATAGCCAAGGTCGCCGCAATGAAGCTCAGGGAATATAACAGTGTTTATTCGGGTTTCAAAAGTGAGCGGGAGCGAAAAGAGTATGTCAAAAGGATTGAAAAAGATCTTTTTAAGGAGTTCGAACCTCAATTACGTTCCATGTCGGTCGCTCAGGGGCGAATACTCATCAAGCTGATCGACCGGGAAACCGGCCAGTCATCGTATGAAATCATTAAAGAGTTTAAAGGTGGGTTCAGTGCATTTTTCTGGCAGGGGATTGCACGCATCTTCGGACATAACCTGAAATCGGAATACGACGCAGCGAATGAAGACCGGATGATAGAGTACATTGTAGGCCAGATTGATCTGGGGTTGATATGAGGAAGGCAGGAGGCAGAAGGCAGAAGGCGATAGGCAGGAGGCAGAAGGCAGGAGGCAGAAGGCGATAGGCAGGAGGCAATAGGCAGAAGGCAGAAGGCAATAGGCAGAAGGCAGAAGGAAGGAAGCTGCTAAGTAAAAAAATAAAGATTACTGAATTTGAAGTTTTAGTGTACCACTGCATTGAGTTCATTCATAAATTTGGGACTTCATCTTCAACACCTGAATACAAACCGTTTAAAGTCAGTTCATGTATTTATTTTGGCAGTCAAGCGTAAACTCACTCCAATGAATCCGGAGGGTGCATTAAGAAATTAGGGAAGTCAGCCTGGAATCTACTCTCCCGTTAATCATTCTACCAATCTCATCGAGGTCGCCTGTTTATAGCAAAGAACACCCACCTAAATTCCTGAAATCTAAGCTTCTATTCCCACCGTCTGAACCACCTCCAGATTTTCCTGTCCGATTTGGATGGCGGAAAGATTGAGCGGAATTAATTTATGATGGCGTTCCGGTAATGATTTCTCCAGTCCCTTTTTCACATTCTCCAGTTTGATCACCGGTTTTGCCTTTAAAAAAGCTCCGAGGACGATCATATTAAATGTCAGCGGATTACCCATTTCGACTGCGAGACGTGAGCCCTCAACCCTTAAAATATTAATGTCCTTTCTTGATGGATGTTTAATGATCCCGTTGGGGTCATAAATAAGCGTACCACCCGGCTTAACGCGCGATTCGAATTTGGTCATCGACTGCTGGTTAAGGATAATTGCAGTATCAAATTCGTGCAAAACGGGAGAGCTGATCCGTTCATCACTGAGGATGACCGTTACATTGGCGGTGCCACCTCTCATCTCCGGGCCATATGATGGGAACCAGGCTACTTCCTGATCCTGCATTACCCCGGAATAGGCGAGAATTTTCCCCATCGAAAGAACCCCTTGTCCTCCAAATCCGGCTATGATGATTTCTTCAGTCATTTTTTTTGTTTTTGAAGTGGAAATTAACCTTTGATGCGGTACAAATCTGCATCTGCACGACCGGTGTCTTTGAGATCACCTAAAGGATATTGCGGAAACATGTTCTCTTCCATCCATTTATTCGATGCAACAGGAGTAAGCTTCCATCCTGAGCTACAAGTTGATACAATTTCAACAAAAGCTGTTCCGACTTTCTTCGCCTGAAGTTCAAATGCCTTTCGGATCGCCTTTTTGGCCTTCCTCACAGCTGCAGGAGTCTGAACACTCTGGCGGGTTACATAGGCTGCACCCGGTAATTGCGCCAATAAATCGGTGATCTTTAAAGGATAACCGTTCAGATCCACGTTCCGGCCATAAGGTGTTGTCGAGGTTACCTGTCCGATCAGGGTTGTCGGCGCCATCTGGCCACCTGTCATCCCGTAAATTGCGTTATTGATAAAAATCATCACGATATTCTCTCCGCGGTTCACGGCATGAAAAGTCTCGGCAGTACCGATTGCAGCCAGATCACCGTCTCCCTGATAGGAGAAAACATATTTTTCGGGCATTACCCGTTTAATTCCCGTGGCTACAGCCGGGGCACGGCCATGGGCTGCTTCCTGCCAGTCGATATCGATATAATTATATGCAAAGACAGCACAACCGACTGGCGAAACACCAATGGTTTCCTCCTGAATACCCATCTCGTGAATAACCTCCGCAATCAGCCGGTGCACAACGCCATGACTACAGCCCGGACAATAATGCATCAGATCCTCATTCAGCAATGGTGATTTGGCATAAACCAGATTCTCCGGTTTAATTATTTCGTTGATTCTT
>JAHEYS010000094.1 GCA_023251475.1 Prolixibacteraceae bacterium | reverse complement strand
AAGAACTGGGTACACCTTCAGGATGGGACAAAGAATGGCGCTGATTTTGATATCACTGTCACCACCAGTGACGTTGTTAAAGTTGGCGATGTGGTCACTTTTCAGGGCGATGTTGCCACAAAAAAGGATTTCGGGGCGGGTTATTTTTACGAGGTTATCGTTGAAAATGGCAAATTGGTTCCGTAGTCTGTGAATTAAAAACGCGGTGTTTGTCCGCATAAATCCCTTATCGCAAAACGGTAAGGGATTTATTTTTGTATTTTAGCCGGCAATTAGAACCCATTTTATGAAGAACGCCCTTCCATTTGAAGAATTGTCACAGTCAATTGACGGTGAATTATATAGTGATAAAACGCACCGGATAATCTACTCTACTGATGCCTCCTCCTACCGGGAATTACCACTGGCGGTGGTGATTCCAAAGCATAAGGAAGATGTGCGAAAAGTATTGGCATTTGCTCGTGAACACCACACTTCCGTTATTCCACGCGGTGCAGGAACCTCCCTTGCCGGGCAGGTAGTGGGAGCGGGGATTGTCATCGATATCTCGAAGTACATGGATCGTATCCTGGAATTCAATAAAGAGGAGCGGTGGATCATTGTTGAACCGGGGGTAAATCTTTCCGAATTAAATATTTACCTAAAACCTTACGGCCTTCAGTTTGGACCTGAAACGTCTACCAGTAACCGGTGCCGCCTTGGAGGGATGCTGGGGAATAACTCCTGTGGTCTGCGATCACTGATCTATGGAAGTGTGCGTGAACATGTACTCGAAGTGGAAACTTTGCTTGCAGATGGTTCAGAAGCCCTATTCGGACC
This sequence comes from Prolixibacteraceae bacterium, assembly GCA_023251475.1. Taxonomy (GTDB): domain Bacteria; phylum Bacteroidota; class Bacteroidia; order Bacteroidales; family Prolixibacteraceae; genus JAAFHB01. The sequence goes on along the minus strand of JAHEYS010000094.1, from coordinate 23,241 downwards.
ATTAACAAAAGCGTCATTCGAGGCAAAATGCGAATCGAAAACCAATCCCCTTGAATCCGGTATTTACAGGCAGATACAAGCGGTTCTTTCGGATGTAAAAACGCGCGAAAAAATTTCAGAAGTATATCCTGATCCTGCAGTCAAACGACGTAATATGGGATATGCGGTCGATTTTTTAATGGATACCGATCCTTTTACGGACAACGGGGAGAGCTTTAATTTTTCAAAACTCCTTGCCGGATCTGAAGGGACGCTCGCTTTTACCACTGCCATAAAACTGAATCTTATCCCTTTACCTCCAAAGATTAAATGTGTGGTCCCTGCTCATTTTTCCTCGCTCGAAGAGGCACTTTATGCCAATATTCTTGTTTTGAAGCACCACCCTTCAACCATTGAGCTGATGGATGACATCATCATGAATTGTACAAAGGAGAGCATTTCCCAAAGGGAGAACCGTTTTTTTATCCAGGGTGATCCCAAAGCAATTCTGATGATTGAATTTGCAGCCGACACGCGCGAAGCGATTGAAGCATCACATGCCGGTATGGTTTCAGAATTGACTCAGGCAGGCTATGGGTACCACTTTCCGCTTGTTTTCGGTGACGATCAGATCAAAAAAGTTTGGGAATTGCGCACTGCAGGTTTAGGCCTTTTATCGAATATTCCCGGTGATAAACGGAGCACAACTGTTATAGAAGATACTGCCATTGCTCCGGATAAGCTTCCTGCCTATGTGGCTGAATTTAAAACAATGATTGAAAAATATGGACTAAACTGCGTTTATTATGCCCATATTGCAACCGGAGAGCTTCATCTCAGACCGTTGTTGAATCTTAAAGATCCCGAAGATCAGAAGGTATATGCTTCTCTTGCCCAAGATGTTGCTGTGCTTGTCAAAAAATTCAGAGGATCGCTCTCCGGCGAGCATGGGGATGGCCGGTTACGTGGATCTTTTATCCCGTTTATGTTTGGAGAGGAGATTTATGAGCTGTTCAGAGAGATCAAAAAGACCTGGGATCCCTGGAATGTTCTGAATCCCGGAAAGATCACCGATGTTCCCCCGATTACACAAAACCTGCGCTTTGAGCTGACAAACCGGTATCCGGAGATCCCCACAGCCATGGATTTTTCATCTTCGCATGGTTACCTACGCGCAGTGGAACAATGTAACGGATCGGGCGACTGCCGTAAATCGGAGATTATCGGGGGAACCATGTGCCCCACCTATATGGCAACGCGTGATGAAGATAAGACAACGCGTGCCCGTGCCAATATTTTAAGAGAGTTTATGCACCACTCCGATAAAGAGAATCCGCTGATTCAGAAAGAGATTTACCAGGTGCTCGACCTCTGTATCTCCTGCAAAGGGTGCAAAGGGGAATGTCCTTCAAATGTCGACATGGCCAAGATAAAAGCCGAGTTCCTGCAACAGTATTACGATGCAAACGGAATCCCATTCAGTTCCCGGTTAATCGCTTATCTGCCCCGGATAGGAGGAATAGCACTGTCAATGAACCCTGTAACGAACTTTATTCTGAACCAGACCTGGCTGAACAGCCTGATTGGATTCCATCCGAAACGGAAAATTCCTGGTTATTCCTCCCAAAGTCTTCGGAAATGGGCCAAAAATAACGGGGACAAAAAAGGTATTCAAGGGAAAGTCTATTTATTTGCCGATGAATTTACCAATTATCAGGAATCAGATATCGGGATAAAAGCGATTCTTCTGCTGAACCGTCTGGGATATGAGGTGGTAATTCCGAAACATCGCGAAAGCAGCAGGACTTTTCTTTCCAAAGGCCTGGTACGTGAGGCAAAGAAAATAGCGACTGACAATGTGCTTTTGTTGAAGGACATCGTTTCCGGTCAAACGCCATTGATCGGCATTGAACCTTCCACAATACTTACTTTCCGTGATGAATACCCCGAATTGGTTGATCAGGTTTTAAAGCCTGCAGCTTTGGAACTTGGGAAAAATGCCCTTTTATTTGACGAATTTTTTGTCCGCGAAATGGAGAAGGGGAATATCACCTCGGAACAATTTACCCGCACCCGACGGGAGATAAAGCTTCATGCCCATTGCCAGCAAAAGGCAATTGCCACCTCCCTCACTACGCGACAAATGTTATCACTACCTGAAAATTACACGGTTCAGGAGATAAAATCCGGTTGTTGCGGAATGGCAGGATCGTTCGGGTACGAGAAGGAACACTACGACTTGTCGATGCAAATAGGTGAGATGATACTCTTTCCTGAAGTGCGAAAGAGCGCCGATTCGGTGACCATTACCGCTCCGGGAACCAGCTGCAGGCATCATATCAAGGATGGAACGGGTCGTACAGCCATCCATCCGATTGAGGTAATGTATGAGGCGGTAAGGGTGAATAAATGAATTAATGAATGAATGAAAATTCATTTTAAGTGAAGGCTTCACACTGAATGAAGCCTTCACCTGAATTTACCCTGTCTACTTCATCTGTTCATTCCATTTGGAACGATCGGGAGGTGTGGGGGGATTTATTTTTTTGACGGGATTTTCCTTCAGCTGTTTCATTAATACCTCCACCGCTTTTTCAATGCATTGATCAATCCCTTTTGCCAATTGCTCCGGACGGTCAACCACTTCAATATCGGGTGAAACGCCAACGCCTTCGATGATCCACTTTTCGTTTTCATCATATATCCCGAATTGTGGAACGGAGATATACCCGCCATCAACGAGCCCTGCATTACCTGACATGCCGACTAATCCACCCCATGTGCGGGTTCCGATAACTTTTCCGAGCCCCTTTTTGCGAAAATAGTAGGGGAATGCATCACCGCCCGATGAGGAATAGCCATTGGTCAGCATCACTTTCGGGCCATTGTGGGCAACTCCCGGCGTTTTCATTGAGGTTAAACCGCTGCGTTGCCAGTAGCTGAGTGTTTTACGATCGAGCAGGTCGGTCATTACATCTGGTATGAATCCACCCCCATTATAGCGGTCATCAATAATTAGTGCTTCTTTTTCGTTAAATTCATACATCCCCCGGTACAACTCGCGATTACCATCTGTAGAGGTATTGGGTACATGAATGTAGCCAATCTTACCTCCGGATAGTTTGTCCACCATGGCACGACGTTCGTTTACCCAATTCAGGTAAAACAGTTCCAGTTCGCTGGCAATTGGCCTGATTGTATAAGTTTTGGCGCCCGAAGTTTCAGGTTTTGAATTGATGGTAATTTCAACAGTTTTTCCAACCGTGTTTTCAAGCAACGCATACGGATTCGTGTCAACATTCAATTCCTTACCGTTAATTTCGAGCAGATAATCGCCTTCCTTCACTTTCACCCCCTGTTCTGTCAGTGGCGAGCGTCGGGCTTCATTCCAGTTTTCACCTGCGTAGATTTTCGAAATCTTATATTTGCCCGATGATTGATCTGCTGCCATTTCGGCGCCAAGTAATCCGGTATTCACCCGTTTAACCCGTTCAAAATCACCCCAGTCAACATAACAGTGTCCGGTATTGGTTTCTGAAATAATTTCACCCAGAATATAATCCAGGTCGGTCCGGTTGCCGATAGATTGAACCAGCGGATTATACCGTTCCCGGATCCCTTTCCAATCGACGCCGTGAATGTTGCTCTCATAAAAATAGTCACGGAAGATGCGCCAGCCATCGGTATAAATCTGTGCCCACTCTTTCCTTGGATCAATTTTCATGACCAGTTCCTCAAGGTTCAGGTTCCCTTCACTTTGTTTCAGACCAGGCGTCAGTTTCGCGATACCTAACTCTTTTCCGGACCGGTAAATCATCATCTTGCCATCAGCGCTTATATCAGCCTGGGCCACATTATTCATGACGATCTCCTCTTTCTTCTCCTCGATGTTGAATTTACGTAAAGCATCCTCACTGATATAAAGAATACCTCCTTCAACAGTTAGAAGGTTACGGTAGCTGCCAGCCTTTAGCGGGAAGGCGGTGATCCGTGAATCAATCCCTTCAAAATCAATCTGAACATTGACTTTTCCTTCCGGTTCAGGCATTACCACCGGTTTGGTGTTAAGATCTTTTTTTGGCGTTTCTTTCGGCTTTTCAGCCTCCTTCACAGGTTCAGTGTCGTTTTTATCTTTGAACAATCTCGGGCTTTCGGCTCTCAAGGCGAGTGCATATACCCGCATCGATTTGTTATAGACATAATTAAATTCAAAACTTGAGAAATCGAGGTTGAAATCGCGGTCGGAAACAAAATATATATAATTGCCATCCTTTGAGAAAACGGGAGAACCATCGTTGAACAAATCATTGGTGAGCTGACTGTTCCGGGCCGTTTCCAGATTATATACCCAGACTGCGCCCAGTCCGTTTGCACCCTCTTTGTCATAGGTGACCCATTTTGAATCGGGAGAAAACGAATAGGAACGTATCTCTGAGCGATCTGCATGGGTAACAACGGTTGTTTTCCCGTTTTCAACATTAACCAGTTTAAGTTGCATTGTTCTGTCGAAATATAGCAGATATTTGTTGTCCGGCGACCATTCCAGATCGTATTTCCATGCGGAAGAGCCAAAAGTCAGTTGCCGTGCAATGGCACCTTTTTTGTTTTCAAGCAGGTAAATTTCGTATTCGCCGGAGGCATCAGAATACCATGAAATGTATTTGCCATCGGGTGACCAGCTTGGATAAATTTCACGAATCCCCTGTGTATTGGTAAGATTATAGGTTGGCCCGTTTTCAGCGGGAACAGAAAATATGTCGCCCCTGGCCGCAATCAATGCCCGTTTTGCCGTTGGTGAAACTGCAAAGCCTTGCACAAAATCTTTTACATTTTTATAATAAGGAACGGTATTGGGATTATCAAAATGGATACTGACGGTTACTTTTTCCTCTTTTCCGGTTTGCAGGTTCAGCTTGTACAGTTGTCCTCCGTTTTCGTATACCATCTGGCCGTTTTCTCCTGATGGCCACATACAGTCAAATTCCTTGTGGTGGGTGAGCTGCTTCAGCGCTTTGGAAATTGTATTGTACTGATAAATATTGAGTTTGAGATCCCGGTCAGAGGCAAAATAGATATTTTCGCCAAACCAGGTTGGCAACTGATCGGTTCCCTTGAAATCGGTGATTTGTTCGGAGCTGTTTTTATCCAGGTCATAGGTCCAGAGATCGGTTGCCCGGCCACCTTTATAACGTTTCCAGGTACGGAACTCACGGTCTACCGGAGTGAAACAGATTTTTTTATCATCGGGCGACAAAACGGCAAATCCACCGTTTACAATTGGTAATGGTTTTTCAAGACCGCCTTCCATATTTACGAGAAAATATTTTCCGTTGCGGTCTCCAAACGATGTTCGGTTGGCGCGGATCAGGATGCTTTTACTGTCAGAGGTCCAGTCGAGAACAACATCATCATAGCCACCTCGGGGAGGCATAACACCTACGGAGTTGTAAAAAGTGAGTTGTCGTGGCGATCCGCCAATTGAAGGGATTACAAAAATCTGGCGACTTCCCGAGTATTCTCCGGAGAAGGCAATCCATTTACCATCCGGCGAAATCTTCGGAAATAATTCAAGTCCCGGATGGGAGGTAAGACGGCGGGCCTCACCTCCATTGGAATCCACCGACCATATATCGCCGGCATATACGAAGGCGATCAGGTTTTTATTGATATCGGGAAAACGCATCAGCCGGGCGTCGTCCTGGGCGCTGGTCCCGATTCTGAATAGCAACGAGCAAATTACTAATCCGATTAGTTTAAATTTGAATTTTTGCATTTTTTATGTATTGTTAATTTTGATTTACGGATTTTATCAGAGGTGCAAAATTAATGATATTGTCCCTTTTTTCATGATCATGTTTTTGGTAAAAATAAATTATTTATATATAATTAAACCTATCAGAAATCATACCTGTTGTGTAAGATTTTCAAGGATGAATCAGCATTAAGGTAATATTGCATAATTTATGTATTTGTTAAGAGCGACTCGTTGACGGATTGTATTTCCATGCTGGTAACTGAGGGTGTTTAATTGAAGCGTAAGGTATTAAGGTTTAGCCTTTTTATTTACTTTTCGGCTGAGTTGAATTCTGGAAACAAGGTAAGGGCTGGCTTTTATGTAATTATCTGATTAATTTGAAATCGCAAAAACCGATGTATTTAGTATATTTACACTTAATCAAAATAAGGGGAGATGAATCCAACACCTCAAAATAATTTATCAGAAAACTTTGCCAACAAGCAGCAATACCACAAGCTATTATGGATTACGTTGTTTGCTGTCGCAATGGGGATGCTGGAAAGTTCAGTGGTTATTTACCTTCGGGAATTATATTACCCAGGCGGATTCCAATTTCCAATCAAGGCCACTTCTGATATTGTAGCTGTTACAGAGTTGCTGAGGGAACTGGCAACCCTGGTAATGCTGCTGGCAATCGGTATTCTCACGGGGAAAAATATTCAGGAACGGCTTGCGTGGTTTATCTACAGTTTTGCTGTTTGGGATCTCTTTTATTACTTTTTTCTGTACCTTTTAATTGGTTGGCCGGTAACCTTTATGGATTGGGATATCCTGTTTCTTTTGCCGGTAATGTGGGTTGGTCCGGTCTGGGCCCCGTTATTATTATCCCTTCTGATGATTTTACTGGCGCTTTTTATTTTGCATTTCCTGAAAAACCGGCACCATTCAAATCTGATCCCGGGTGAATGGATTGCCCTAATTTCCGGATCTTTAATTGTCATTATTGCCTTCTGCAAAGAATACTACCAATTTATGACAAATCACTATCCAAACCTTTCCATCTCCAAACTCTTTTTTTCAAAGCAAACCGCAGGTTATGCAGCTCAATATATTCCCGTAAGATTTGATTTTATATTATTCTTGCTCGGATGTCTGGTAATCTGTACCGGGATTGTAATGTATGTAATGCGAATGAAAAAGGTCGTGAAGGATAGCAATTAAGTAATTGTCAATTATCAAAGTTCAATTTTTAATGCCTTTTCTTATTGATTTTCTGTGATTTATAAAGATCCGATTACAACATTAAATTAATCCGATTACTTATATCATGTGAATACTGATCCGGTACCAGGTTTGGAAATAATAGTGAAGGCCTGACTGTTCAGAAAAAAAGTCAAGCCTTCACTAAATTACGGAAATAAATCTGCTATTTATTTCCGTAAATCAGGGGAGGATGGGTGAGGGCATGATAGATCAGCCAAATTCCAGCCAGTACAAATGGTATACTTAGAATCTGGCCCATATTGAGCGCCATACCTGCCTCGAAAGCTTCCTGGTTCTCCTTGATAAATTCGATTAAAAAACGGGTAAGGAAAATGCCAATAAAGAAGATGCCGGTCAGGAATCCTGTCCTGTCTTTAAGATCTTTCTTTTTGTAATAGAAATACATCAGTAATCCGAAGGATATCAAATAGCAAAGTGTTTCATAAATCATTGTCGGGTGTTTGGGAACCGTTTCGTGATTCCGATCGAAAATAAATCCCCAGGGTAAGTTGGTGGCAACACCATAAATCTCTGAATTAAAAAGATTACCTGTGCGTATCATGGCCCCGACAAGTGCAATGGGAACAACAAGCCGGTCAAGGGTCCACAAAACCGGACGTCTGGTAATTTTTTTTGAGTAAAGCCATACCGCAACAATAATTCCAAAAGCACCGCCATGGCTGGCAAGTCCTTGAAATCCAACGAATTTATAGCCGTTATCCCCTTTGGCTATCGGAAGAAATATCTCGATCAGATGATTGGAATAATATTCCCATCCGTAAAAGATGACATGTCCTAACCTGGCCCCTACTATGGTTGCAATAATCACGTAAACGAAAAGCGTTTCAACCCATTCAGGCTTTGATCCTTCGTAAATAAACATCCGTGTAAGAATATAAAAGCCAAAAAGGAATCCCAATGCAAACATCAATCCATACCAGCGAACCGATATCGGACCGAGGCTGAACAGCTCAGGACTGGCATTCCAGTGTATCGCCAAAAGTGTACTCATAATAATTTACAATTTTCAATTATTAATTTTCAATTATTCATGGAATGAAACTGATCATTGATCATTAAGCCGCTGATCATTAAATCTTTGACTATTAATCATATTAGTCAGATATCTGACATTGCATTTATTCGACCAGACCGTGACCGTGACAGTTTTTAAATTTCTTTCCACTGCCGCAAGGGCATGGTTCATTGCGCCCGACTTTAGGTGTTACCCTAACCTGCTGAATATGTTTTTCTTCAGGTTGTTTGTCTGGTGATGCTCCTGTAGCATCGCTCTTCTCCTCCTTGTATTTTGAACGGTCGGCATGATGACGAACAGCAGGCGCTTCTTTTACCTGCTCGGCATCCTGAATAGGGATCTGACCTTTCATCAGTGTGGAAACAACACCTTTGTTAATCCGCTCCATCATCGCCTTAAAGAGGTTAAATGACTCCAGTTTATAGATCAGCAGCGGATCTTTTTGTTCATACGAGGCATTTTGAACCGAGGTCCGTAATTCATCGAGTTCGCGTAGGTTTTCTTTCCAGTGGTCGTCGATTGTTGCCAGAATTACCTGTTTTTCATACGATTTCACAAGGTCCTGTCCCTGCGTCTTATAGGCTTTTTCGAGATTGGTGACGATATTGAAAAACCTTAATCCATCGGTGATAGGAACTACGATATTGGTATAAATGTGCGATTTGGTCTCGTATACATTTTTAATAACCGGCAATGCCTGTTTGGAGATGGCTTGTGAGCGACGTGTGAAATTGCCGATTGCAGCATGATAAATTTTATCGCCCACCTCATCAGGTTTCAACTGAACAAATTCATCTTCTGAAACAGGTGAATCGAGCGAAAGTGAGCGGATCAGGTCGAGCCTGAAATCTTCAAATCCCTCCTTGCCATTCTGCTGGTGCTCGTTGGTAATGGTATCACTCATGTCGAAGATCATGTTCAGGATATCGACATCGATACGCTCGCCAAACAAGGCATGGCGTCGTTTCTTGTAAATCACCTCGCGTTGGGAGTTCATCACATCATCGTATTCGAGCAAACGCTTACGTATTCCAAAGTTATTCTCTTCCACCTTTTTCTGCGCACGCTCAATCGATTTTGAGATCATGGAATGTTGAATCACCTCTCCGTCTTTTAGTCCAAGTTTATCCATGATCCTGACAATCCTGTCGGACGAAAAGAGCCGCATCAGATCATCCTCTAATGATACAAAGAATTGTGATGAACCGGGGTCTCCCTGTCGTCCGGAACGACCACGCAACTGACGGTCGACGCGTCGGGATTCATGTCTTTCAGTTCCGATGATTGCCAAACCACCCAGGTCGCGTGTTTCCGGAGTTAACTTGATGTCTGTTCCACGACCAGCCATGTTGGTGGCAATGGTCACCATTCCAAGTTTACCCGCTTCAGCCACGATATCTGCCTCACGCTGATGGAGTTTGGCATTCAGTACCTGATGTTTAATTCCGCGCATCTGGAGCATCCTGCTCAGCAATTCGGAGATTTCAACCGAAGTTGTTCCGACCAGCATAGGCTGCCCCTTTTTATTCAGTTTTACAATCTCATCAATTATGGCATTGTATTTCTCTTTCTTCGTCTTGTAAACCAGGTCCTCGAAATCCTTCCGGATAACAGGTTTATTGGTAGGGATTACCACAACCTCCAGCTTGTAGATATCCCAGAGCTCACCTGCCTCGGTCTCGGCAGTACCTGTCATCCCAGACAGCTTGTGGTACATCCGGAAATAATTCTGGAGCGTGATTGTTGCAAATGTCTGAGTGGCATCTTCAATCTTAACACGTTCCTTGGCTTCAATCGCCTGATGCAGGCCATCAGAATAACGACGTCCCTCCATGATACGGCCGGTCTGTTCATCAACAATTTTCACTTTGCCCTCGATCAGTACATATTCAACATCCTTTTCGAACATTGTATATGCTTTTAACAACTGATTTACGGTATGGACACGTTCTGATTTGATGGCGAAATTCTGTAAAAGAAGGTCTTTCTGCTCAAGCTGATCCGACTCGGATAAACCTTTATTATTTTGGATATCAGCAATTTCAGCGCCAACATCGGGCAGTACAAAGAATCCGCTATCTTCATTATCTTTCGACAGAATTTCTATTCCATTGTCGGTCAGTTCAATGGAATTTAATTTTTCTTCAATCACAAAATAGAGCGGATCGGTAGCCTGATACATGTTCTTGTTGTTGTCCTGCATGTAAAAGTTCTCGATCTTGAGCATTTTTGCCTTATTCCCCTCTTCACTCAAAAACCGGATCAGTGGTTTATGTTTGGGTAGTCCCTTGTAAGCGCGGAAAAGGGCAAGGGCACCCTCCTCTGATTCCTTGCTGTTGGAGGATCCTATTTTCTTTTTAGCTTCGACAAGGTATTGACCAACCAGGTCACGCTGTGCTTTCACCAATCGCTCAACGGGTGCTTTTAGCTCGTCAAAAAGTTGATTCTCACCTTTTGGCACAGGTCCGGAGATAATCAGCGGGGTTCGTGCATCGTCGATTAATACTGAGTCGACCTCATCCACAATTGCATAATGATGTTTGCGCTGTACAAGATCGGCGGGACTGACAGCCATATTATCACGCAGGTAATCGAAACCGAATTCGTTATTGGTACCGAATGTTATATCTGCTTCATAAGCTTTCCTCCTTTCGGTGGAGTTTGGTTGATGTTTATCGATACAATCGACACTAATGCCATGGAACTGATAAATCGGCCCCATCCACTCAGAGTCACGTTTAGCGAGGTAATCATTAACGGTTACCAGATGGACTCCGCGTCCGGCAAGGGCATTCAGAAAGACCGGAAGGGTGGCAACGAGAGTTTTACCCTCACCGGTACCCATCTCAGATATCTTCCCGCTATGCAGCACAATACCTCCGATAAGCTGTACGTCATAATGGAGCATGCCCCATTTCTGAAGCGAACCACCGGCAATCCACTCATTTTTATAGATCGCCTTATCCCCGTCAATTTCGACAAAATCCTTGGTAATTGAGAGATCACGGTCAAAATCGGTTGCGGTAACAACAATGGTATCGTTTTCCATAAATCGCCGGGCAGTGTCCTTGACAATTGCAAATGCAACAGGCAGCACCTCATTTAATACCTCTTCAATTTTCTTAAGGATGATCTCTTCCAGCTTATCCACCCGGTCGTATAACTTCTCACCATCTTCCAGAGGTAGTTCCCCGCTTTCGGCCTGTTCTTTCAGAGAAGCGATTTCATCTTCCTCTGCTTTAATATAATTGTTGATTTTAGCTCTCAGGAGGGTTGATTCAGCCCTTAACTCATCATTACTCAGGCTGGGAAACCTAAGATATTCTTGTTTAACACGCTGTAAAATTGGCGTTAATTCCTTGATATCCTTTTGAGACTTATTTCCGAAAAAACTTGATAGTAGTGTATTTAGTAATGACATTATCTTATTTTATATAATTAATATCTAAAAAACATTCAGCTACAAAGGTAACTCAAAAGTTGAAAGTACCGAAACCTATTGATGAATTGTAACCGATCATTTTAGGTTTGTCGGGTCGTTCTGAAGTTTAGTGAAAATTAAGAGGCTGCCTTTTGTGACAGCCTCTCGAATGTTTACCAAATCTGATTTCATCTCCTTCATTTAACCTCAAACCGGGGGTAATGGAGATCTCCTCAATTATTTGATTTTTAATATCAGCCTTTTGCCGGAAAGGGATTTACAAACACACGTGACTGCATTTCGCGATCCATCATCAGAAGTCCCTGTCCCTCACCTTTGATTAATTTAAGGTTATTCAGGATCTGTTCTACATTTGCTTCCTCTTCAACCTGCTCATCAACAAACCATTGCAGGAAACTCTTTGTAGCATGGTCGCTTTCCTGAATCGAAATATCCATCAGCTTGTTTATCAGACCTGTCACCATCTGCTCATGTTCCAGTGTCTTCTCAAAAACATCCACGATGCCCGAAAATTCAACCTGAACTTCCTCAATAGGTGAGAGCTTTACCCGGCCACCACGTTCATTAAGATAATCGAAAAACCTGGTCGCATGGGACAACTCCTCCTGATACTGAACACGCATCCAGTTGGCATAGCCGGATAGACCTGCAGAGAGAAAATAGGAGGACATCGACAGATAAATATAAGCCGAATGAAATTCAGCATTGATTTGCTCATTCAATGCATTTTCCAGTGTTATTTTTATCATTATTATTTGATTTAAGTTATAAACCGCTAATATACGAAATACTTAAACAATCTCCTGATTAAATTTTCTACGGGATTAATTCCCCATTCTTTCATTTAAAAGTTTTGACAATTCTGCCATAAACAATTCAGTGGTCAGATAATGTTCCGGTTTCAGGTTCTCGCCATAAATAGATAACGCCAGATCCTTGGTCATTTTCCCCGCCTCTACAGTATCGATGCATACATTTTCGAGTAAATGTGAAAAATCGATCAGTGGTTGATTATTGTCTAATTTTCCGCGGAATGCCAGTCCCCTGGTCCATGCATAGATAGATGCGATTGGATTGGTTGAGGTTGGACGCCCCTTCTGGTACTCCCTGTAATGTCGGGTTACCGTACCGTGAGCTGCTTCTGCTTCCATGGTTTCACCATCCGGAGTCATTAAAACAGAGGTCATCAAACCGAGTGACCCAAATCCCTGGGCTACCGTATCCGACTGAACATCACCATCATAATTTTTGCATGCCCAGATAAAGTTTCCATTCCATTTCAGTGCAGAGGCCACCATGTCATCTATCAGACGGTGCTCATAGATGATCCCCGCTTCTTTAAACTGATCTTTATAGTCGTGAATAAAAATCTCCTCAAAAATATCCTTGAAGAAACCGTCATACTTTTTCAGGATGGTGTTTTTTGTGGAGAGATAGAGCGGCCATTTTTTTGTAAGGGCCATTTTAAAACAACTATGGGCAAAACCGCGGATAGAAGCCTCGGTATTGTACATCGAGAGGGCGACACCTGGACCGGCAAAATGATAGACATCATGCTGTTCAGCGCCGGTTCCGTCATCAGGCGTAAAGGTCATGGTCAGTTTGCCGGGACGGTCCACAACGATATCAGTCGCACGGTACTGATCACCAAAGGCATGACGACCGATTACGATAGGTGCGGTCCATTGCGGAATAAGCCTTGGAACATTCTGTACGACAATTGGTTCGCGGAAAATGGTGCCATCCAGGATATTACGTATGGTACCATTAGGCGACTTGTACATTTTTTTCAGGCCAAACTCTGTCATACGTGCTTCGTCAGGGGTAATTGTCGCACATTTAATCCCCACATTGTATTTTTTGATTGCGTAAGCTGCGTCAACAGTAACCTGATCATCAGTAGCATCACGGTACTCTATTCCAAGGTCATAATATTTAATATCAATATCCAGAAAAGGGAGGATCAACTCTTCCCGGATCATTTTCCAGATAATACGGGTCATCTCATCACCGTCAAGCTCCACTACAGGATTCAGTACTTTAATTTTTTGCATTGAAAAGATATTACATTAGAAATTATCGTTTATCCGGAAATTGATGATTGCACAACTTTGCAACCTGATTTCCATTATTATGGTACAAAAATAATCACAGTAATTTAAAAATGATCAAAATCCAAACCAAATTTTGATTTCAGCGCTGCGAGGGCCGGATATTTTTCAGTCAGGACATTCCATCTTTCACCATCTGTATAGGGAATATGGGGTTGACTGGACGATGCAACAGAAACTTTAAACAGAATTTCAATTCCCTCGTTTTTAAATTGCCGACGCAGATGGCCCAATAATTTGGGTTTAAGATCGAGTGTAAGACGGTTTAGCTGAAGTTCAGTATCTAATTCATATTCAACCTGCCATTTATCGGTAAGTAAAGGCTCACGTGCGCCGAGTGCTGATTTTAATTGCGGAGCCTCGATGGTGGCAACAAAATTTTTCCATGTTTCAACCAATTCCTGCTGAGAAAACGGAATGACATCATCGCTTTTGTAATTTGGATTTGAATCCGTTGCGGCTTTTCTTACTCCCTCAACTGTTTGCGGTTCATCCTTGAGTGCATCCAGTATAGATGGAGTTGAATATGCCCCCCTCGCAACAACTTTACGAGTGACCGGCCGCTCTTGTGGAGGTTCGGCATTAACCTGTTTTGGTGCAGCGGCTTGCCTGGGAGGAGTAAAATTGTTTCCTGAATTGACAGTACTTGAGTGGCTTACACTTTTAGTCTGATCTATCTCTGAAAAAATGGGGAGTAGTGACAACGTAGCTATTGCGTCGTCAATTGTTTTTTTTTTAACAACTCTTCCAGCTGATCGATTCTGACAAGGGTCAGTTCAACCAAAAAACGCTGATTGGAGGATGCCTTGTACTGAATATCGCACTCACCCGCCAGCTGAAGGGCGCCGATTAAGAAATTGATGGAACAGGCTGCCGCCTGTTTTTTATACCTTTCGCGGATCTCACCACCCACTTCGAGCAACTGTACTGTAACTGCATCCTTGCAAATCAATAGATCGCGGAAATGCTGTCCAAGTCCCATAATAAAATGATGTGCATTAAAGCCCTTATCCAGAATCTCGCTGAAAATCATTAAAGTTGCAGGGATATCCCCTTTGTGAAAACAGTCGGTGAGTCTGAAATAATAGTCGTAATCGAGAACATTTAAATTGGCAATCGTAGCCTTGTAAGTCACATTGGCGCCACAGAAACTGACCACCTGATCAAAAATTGAAAGGGCATCCCGCATGGCGCCATCGGCTTTCTGCGCAATTACATTGGCAGCTTCAAGCTCAATATTAACGTCCTCTTTTTGAGCTACTTCAAGAAGATGCTTTTCAATATCGGGGATGGAAATCCTGTTGAAATCGTAGATCTGACAACGTGATAAAATTGTGGGGAGAATTTTATGTTTTTCTGTCGTGGCTAAAATAAAGATGGCATGAGGGGGTGGCTCTTCCAACGTTTTTAAAAAGGCATTGAACGCCGACTGCGACAACATATGAACCTCATCGATGATGTATACGCTGTATTTCCCGATTTGCGGAGGAATCCTCACCTTATCGACCAGGGAGCGGATGTCATCAACCGAGTTATTTGAAGCGGCATCAAGTTCATGAATATTGTAGGAGCGGTTCTCTGCAAAAGATAAACAGGATTCACACGTGTTACAGGGCTCCGTATGGTCGTCCAGATTTAAACAGTTAATCGTTTTAGCAAAAATACGGGCTGAGGTTGTTTTGCCAACCCCTCTGGGGCCGCAAAAAAGGTAAGCGTGAGCAAGATGATTACTCCGGATCGCATTTTTTAATGTCGATGTAATAGAGGGTTGTCCCACCACTGAAGTAAAAGTGTCGGGGCGGTATTTTCGAGCTGAAACAATGTAGTTTTCCATAAAACTTTCCGGCGTATTTGGAAGCCAAAGATATTACTTTTTAAAATCCTGCAACCTGAAGGGGGAAAGAAGTTATCAACGAGGGCAACTTTCTTTCGGCCCATAATTTTCTGATGATCTCTCCCGGATTGATGTAAAACCGAAATAAAAACTTTTCGGGAAAATAACTGTTACATAGATGATGATAAAGTAAATAAAAAAAACATTAATACAGTATAAACAATAATTCAGTGTATAAAATGAAAAAAATATTATTTGTAAGCTTGCTGATGATGATGGTTTTAGGGGCAGGTGCCAGGGTTAAAACACTCTACAGTTTTAAAGTCAAATCACTCGACGGGAAAGCTTTTAATCTCTCCTCGTTGAAGGGTAAAAAGGTGCTGGTTGTGAACACCGCATCAAAATGCGGGTTAACGCCTCAGTATGCTACGCTTCAAAAACTTTATGATACCTATAAGGATCGCAACTTTGTGATCATCGGGTTTCCCGCAAATAACTTTGGAGGTCAGGAACCGGGATCAAACTCCGAAATTAAAGAATTTTGCACCATGAATTATGGGGTTACCTTTCCAATGATGTCGAAAATATCGGTGAAGGGCGATGATATTCATCCATTGTACAAATGGCTAACATCCAAGTCGTTGAATGGGGTCGTCGATGCTGAGATACAATGGAATTTCCAAAAGTTTATGATTGACGAAAAAGGGAGACTGGTTGGCTTTGCCGCTCCTAAAGAGAAACCTGATTCTGAAAAAATCATCAGCTGGATTGAGGGGAAAAAGGGTAATTAGCGAATTAATTAGGGAAAAATTGGAAAAATGAAGTGACCAGTGCAGGGTTGGTTGGTAATTTATGCCTAGTTGAAGCCGGAATTGACGCAAATCAGCTCCGGCTTTTTTTAGTGGCTGGCTTCACTTGCATTGATCACAATTCCTGCTTCCCCATTGAAACCAGGGTGTTATTATTTGAAATGCTGTTATTGTCAGGTGATTACGGATAGATTCCCTGCATACGGAAATGAAAAATAAGACCTCCATGAATATTTATTTTGAGATTTGCTGAATAAATTGTATCTTTCGTAAATCAAATCAAAATTTAAAGGTTTAAATCATGCGACTACTGGGGAATGTGATCTGGTTGATTTGTGGTGGATTATTTACCTGTCTTGGGTATTTGTGGGGCGGTTTTTTATTGTGTCTGACCATTTTGGGAATTCCATGGGGATTTCAGGTCATGAAGATCGGGATTGCCCATCTGGCCCCTTTCGGACGCGAGGTTGTTCCGACGGGTGGTTCCATTCCTGTTATTTCATTCATTCTGAACCTTATCTGGATGGTGTTTGCCGGGATCTGGATCGCACTGATTGAGCTTGTTTTCGGATTATTGCTCTGCATCACTATTGTAGGAATACCTTTTGGATTGCAGCACTTTAAACTGATGCGGCTGGCCATCTACCCTTTTGGATACGATTTAAGATAAGTTTAGCGTGAGAAAATTTCACCTTATTGCATCATGACCTATTCTTTTATGTAAGATAGTTCAACAGGTATGGAGAGATAAAAAATACTTCCCTCACCGGGTTCCGATACGACCTTAAGTTCACCATTTAAAATTTTGGCAATCTTTCTGGAAATAGCCAATCCGATACCAATTCCCCCATAAACCCTGGTATACGAATCATCACCCTGCCTGAAGTAATCAAATATTAAACTTTGTTTTTCCTGTGGGATGCCGATTCCTGTATCTTTAATATAGAATATTAGTTTTGACTCATCTTCAACTTTAAAACCGAACTCAATATTACCCTCACTGGTAAATTTTACGGCATTTTTGAACAGGTTGGTAAGAATTTGATTGATTTTACTTCTGTCAGCCGTGACATAACTTGATAACCAGTGGGTATCGGGTTTGAAAATCAGCTGAATATGTTCATGTTTAGCTGAGGTCCTGAGAATATGATCAAAAGAGGCCCTATTTTCCATAAAATGGTCCATAAGACTAAAGGTTTGTTTGGTGAGTTTAATTTTAGTCTGCTCAACGAGTGCCAGGTCGAAAACTCCCTCGATAATTGAGAGGAGGCTTTGACCGCTTGTTTGAATGCTTGAGGCAAAATTGACATTATCTTCAGGAGAGACGCCAGACATGATCAATTCGCTAAACCCAAGGATATGGGTTAGGGGAGTGCGTAACTCATGGTTCATCATCGCCAGAAATGCAGATTTTAGCTGGTTGCTCTCCTCCGCTTTGGCAAGGGCAGATTGCAGTTCCTCTTCGGATCGCTTTTGCAGGATGAACAAACTAATTTGGTGGGAGATAAACTCAAGCATTTTCAAATCCTCCGCATTAAATGCAATTGGGTTATCGTAGCTTTGAACCACGATTGCCCCGAAGATCTGTTCCTCCTGAAGTAAGGGGATTCCCAGCCATAGTTTAGCCGGTTTTCCGAAAACCTGGATTGCCCCGCTTGCGGCGAGCGCCATTAACTCCTGCTCAGAAATCAGTAAAGCCTTTTTCTGCTGGATTAAATAACCTGTCAGCGACCCCTCAGCCTGCCACGAATCTGGAATTTCAGACTGATTGTCTGAATAGGGTGAGTGAAGCAATCCGGTAACTTCATCATATAATGCGATATAGAAATTGTTTGTGTCCAGTAATTTTCCTAATTGACGCCTGATGATTTCAATTAACTCTGCCAGGTTTTGCGTAGTTAGTACCGCCGTTGAGATATCGTACAACACTTTTTGTACCTGCTCAATACGTTTTTTTTCTGTGATGTCGGAGATAAAACCTTCCATGTATACCAGGTTATTATCATCATTATAGATATCCCTGCCCCGTTCCCATACCCAGCGTATCTCGCCGCTTTTTGTGATTATTGGATATTCCTCTTCCTGAAGGACCCCGGGAGGGCGTGATAATTGCCATTGCTCCCAAATATGGTTCCGGTAGTCAGGATGTATAATATCGTAATAGGTGAGCTTTTTTGTTTCGAGGAACTCTCTGACTGAATAGCCGGTAATTGCTGAAAATCCTTCACTGAGATATTCCATTGAACAGTTTTTGTCGTTTTTGCACCGGTACACAAAACCAGGTAAGTTGCTGATCAGGTTTGTCAGGTTCTGTTCGCTGAGCTTCAATTTTTTCTCGGCTATTTTCCGTTCAGAAATGTCAGCCAGTGTGCCCCGGACACCCGTTATTTTTCCCTCTTTATTTACTGCAAATACCGAGGCCAGTACCGGGAAGGAAGAACCGTCTCTTCGGTTAACCGTATATTCACTCGAGGAATTGATATCCTGTGCGACAATATTCGAGAACCGTTCCCTTGCCCTGGGACTTTCCCCCGGACTAACAAACTGAAAGATGTTAATCCCTGCACTAAACTCGGCTTCGGTATATCCAAACCAATCCATTGCAGTTGTATTTGCAAAGGTAAGCCGTCCTGCCAAATCAGTTTCAAATACACTTACAGGAAGGGAGTTGGCAAGTTCACGGTATCTCTTCTCACTGTTTACCAACTCTTTCTCTGAGTTTATACGCTCTGTTACATCACGGAATATACCAAATGTCCCGACAATAATCCCATCTTCATTGGTTTGTGGAGTTGCAGTCACCAAAAGATGGCGGTGTTCTCCTTTAAGGGTAATTATCTCAATCTCATAGCTGCTTTTCTTCATCTGAGCCCTTTTTGCAGTCTGCTCAAGGATCCTTGGTATGTGGTGGGGTATGAGAAAGTCAAATAAGTTTCTGCCAACAAGAGTCCCCTTTGGAACACCAAACATATGATCAGCTGCTGAATTTGCAAAGACAAAAATTTCCTCCAGGTCAACAGTTGCAACTCCTTCGCCTTGATTTTCAATTAATAAGCGATATTTTTCCTCGCTTTTTAATAACGCCTCCTCAGTACTCTTTCGCTCAGTTATACTCTGAATTACGCCAAAAAGCACCTTTTCGGAGGGATCGTACTCTGCAATGGAATGAATATCAATAATCCGGCCGCTCTTCAGTTGTTTAATTTTATATTCTATATCGTATGGCGCCCCGAAATTGATTAATTGTGATAAGGCATGATCCAGTAATCCCCTGTATTCAGGTAGCGGAATATCTTTTATTTGGCTGAAATCCCAGCTTTCGCCTTCCAGACCATAGAGTTTTTGAGCACCTTCGGAGGCAGAGATCATACCTGTTTCAACATACAATTCCCAGTTGCCCGATTTTGAAACCGATTCACCTCTGATTAATCGTCTCTTATGCTTTACCGAAATGGCCTCTGATTTTATTCTTTCACTGATATCTGTGACAATGGTAGCGAATTGACCTGCCTTAGGACAATAAGCGACGACCTGATAGCTTTTGTTGAGTGATTGCGAATACTCCACAAATCGGGCAGGTATTTTTGTTAATGCAACTTGCCCATATCTTTCAATCCAGTAGGGTTCAGTTTCGGGAAATATTTCTTTTACAGTCTTGTTAATCAGGTCTGAAGCTAAAAGTCCGGTGATCTGTTCAAATGCAGGATTTACATTCAAAAACCGATAATCAACTGGTTTTCCATTCTGATCACAGATAATCTCATGCAGGGCAAAACCTTCAAGCATCTCATTGAAAAGGGTATTGTAACGGCTTTCACTCTCCTGTTTTAATTTTGTTGCTTTAAATTCTCGTTCAATTGCAGGTATGAGCCTGATTAACTGATTAATCTTTAAATAATCATGTGCCCCTGATTTCATCAGATCAATTGCCGTTTCGTCTGAGATGGTGTCTGATACAATAATAAACGGAATATTAAGACCCATTTGGTGATAAAGTTCCAGCGCCGAAGCCGCTTCAAAGCCGAGGCTGTTGTTTCCGGCAATAACCAGGTCCCAACAGTTTTGCCGCAATGCCGCAGTCATCTCATTTTTGGATCCGACACGTAAGTGATCAATCTTCATGCCGGCCAATTCAAACTGAGCCAGGATTAGCTGGATATCGTTTAAGGAATTTTCCACAAATAATACATTCCGAATATTTTCCATTTTAGTGAAATCAACTTTATAGGTAAGGTTTTATCAGAAAAATTAATACTTCAGGTCTTCTCCCAGTCTTTCAAGCAACAGGTTGATTTCACTTTTAAGGTTTATCATTTTACGTTCACGTGTAATGGCCAGTTCATAATAGATCTCAAGTTCATGCACTTTCTGCCTTAATGCCTGCTCTATCCTTTTCCGTTCGGTGATATCCCTGATAAATGATTGAAAAGTACCATCGGGCATCATTCGTGATTTCATTTCAACTATTTTTGGGGTACTATCCTTGCGGATCATTTCCCGCTCTGAAAGGATAATTTCACCTTTGATGATCTGATCGTACTTTAAAGGCTGGTTTGTGAGTGTTTCAAACGAAAAAAGATCTTTCATATTCATCATAAGCAGTTCTTCTCTTGAGAATCCTGTTTGTTCAATGGCAACTGAATTGACGGAGATGAAATCTCCATTTTCATCTCCATGATAAAAAGCATCAGTTGCCAACTCCAGCAGCATCCTGTACCGTTCTTCATTCTTACGACTTATTTCATCGGCAAGTTTTTGTTCCGTTATTTCAAGTAATAATCCTGTCCACAGCGTACTTTCATCTTCAAGTTTCCTTGGAATCGATTCAAACCTTACCCACTTTATTCTATTGTCAATCAGTAATCTTGCTTCCCCATTGAAAGGTCTGATAAGCCTTCGGGATTCCTTATTCAATCTGATAAATTCAGGCAAATCATCCGGATGAATTCTACTAAGGGCCAGATTGATCGGATCACTCAAAAATTCGTTTTTATCAAACTCAAACAATTCACAAAAACGGTCACTGACGAATTCCAGTGAGGTCAATTCCAATAGTGATATTCCTGGGTCATCTTTTTTAACCCTGAGCCGGTAAAAGCCGGCGCTTTGATTGGATACCAGATCGGCATATAACTCCCTGCTATTGCCCAATGCAATTTCTGCCTCTTTTCGCTCGGTGATGTCACCTATTGCGCCGACCAGCAATCTGGGTTTTTTAAAGTCATCCAATTCAATCCTTCCTACGACATGAATCCAGCGTTCAGCATGATCATCCTGGCGGATGATTTTATATTCCTTGTTCATTTCCAGATTACTGACAGCTGTTTCATGAAAATAATCGCTCATAATTTGTTGCCAATCAGGATGAACAACCGATATCCATCCTTTCAGTGATTTATCATAATCATTATCAATGCCAAAAATTTGATTTAACACCTCTGAACTAGTCCATCTGTTGTTCAGAAGGTCGATTGAAAAGGCGCCGAGCCGGGCAATCATCTGGATATCTTTCAGAAATCTTTCACTCTCACTGATCATCTCCCCGATCCGCTTACGTTCGGTAATATCCAGGGCAGTTAGCAAACAATGCTCCAGGTTTTCTGAAACAATGCCGTCAAGCTGAACAATTATTGGTGTGCGTTCATTAACTGCCATGGTCACTTCGCAGCTCTGCTTTGAATTACTTTTAAATACCTTTTCAAGAAAAAGATTAAACTGAAGCTTTGTGTTATCGGAAATAAATACTGCTAACAGGCAGTTCTTCAGATAGATGCGCTCCTTGCCGATCATTTGTGATGCGCAAAGATTTAACTCTAAGATTTCACCACCCCTGGATAGGGTAAAATATCCTGTTGGCGCAAAATCGTATAATTCAGTGTATTTTCTCCTGGCAGCTTCCGATTCTTCCCTGGCTAAAATGAGCTCCTCATTCTGCATCTCCAACTCAACCTGGTGAACCTGAAGCTCATGGATCAGTGCCTTCGATTTTGCGTCACTGAGTAACGCATCCATTGGTAACGATTTTTCTTTCAACAACTCTTCTGCCTTTTGACGAAGGCGACTAGCCGATGATTGATCATTTTGTTTCATCATTCAGCGATTAAAAATAAACAAATCGGATCTCTTTCGAGTGAAATTTTCAGGATATCCAATTAATAGTGTTTAACAATTAATAGTTACCCTAAATTTCCTGCCAGGTATCATAGGATCTAAAAGCGCCAATCCTTGTTTTATTTAACTAAATTATGTAAAAAGCGATGATACTGAGCAGGTAATTTTTATCCTGGCTCTCTTTACAGACACAAATTTAAAACAATTTTACACTTATTTGACGCTATTTAATTTTTAGAAATCATGGTAAAGCAAAAAATAGTTCCCAAGTATGCTTTGCATTCAACGGGTATTGATCCACCTTTTTTTTCAGATAAATAGAATGGGGTCTTTTATTTCCTCAAACAGAATAGGCTTTTCTTCCTAAAACATCCTTAATTTTACACGGAATATTAAAAATAGCTTATCTCCAAATGGAAGCAGACTTGATTACAATAGGTGATGAAATTCTGATTGGTCAGATTGTCGACACCAATTCTGCATGGATGGCGCAGAAACTCAATGATGAAGGGATTAATGTCAGGCAGATTACCAGTATTTCGGACCAGCCTGAGCATATTATGGAAGCGCTGAGGGATTCTTCGGGTAAAGCATCCCTCGTGCTGGTTACGGGTGGTCTTGGACCAACGAAGGATGATCGGACAAAAGCGGCTTTATGTACTTTCTTTGAGACGCATCTGATTGAGAATAAAGAGGTACTGGACAATGTAATTCAGTTGCTGGCGCCAAGGAAAGTGGCAATGAACATACTAAACCGCGAACAGGCGCTGGTTCCGGCTTCGGCTACTATTCTCCAAAATAAACTGGGGACTGCACCCGGTTTGTGGTTTAATCACAATGGCGTCGTTTTTGTTTTTATGCCGGGTGTTCCCTTTGAGATGAAATACCTGATGGAGCATGAAGTAATACCCAGAATCGA
>JAHEYS010000093.1 GCA_023251475.1 Prolixibacteraceae bacterium | reverse complement strand
ATGATCTTGCGGATTATCGGGCTGCAGTTATCTCATTGACTAACAGTATTAAAGAGTTTCCTGATTCTAAATATCGCGAAGAACTGATGTATTATTTACTTAAAGCCAAATACCTGCTTGGGGAAAACAGTATTGATGAAAAGAAGCGTGAACGATTGAATAATGCATTGGATGAGTATTTTACCTTTACGGATGAGTTTCCTGAAAGTAAATACCGGAAGGAGGCCGATCGGTTCTTTGCAAGTACAAAGAAAATGATGAACCTTAGTGATGAAGAGATAAATAAAATACAGAAATAACTATGGATTATAAAAAAACAAAAGCTCCCATAAGTACAGTACCAAGGGATCTGAATGAGTTAGAGGCCTTTACAGGTAATATCTATGAATCATTAATGGTGATTGCAAAACGTGCCAACCAGATCAATGCCGAATTGAAGGAGGAACTGAACACAAAACTTCAGGAGTTTGCCTCATTCAGCGATAACCTGGAGGAAGTTTTTGAGAATCGTGAACAGATTGAGATTTCGCGTTACTATGAGAAATTGCCAAAACCAACATTGATTGCTTACGAAGAGTTTAAAGAGGGGCAGATTTACTACCGCAATCCTACAAAAGAGAAAAAATAGGGGAGTAATCCTTTGTTTTAGTTAAAATCTGGTGTTTAAACTGAAAAATTTCACTCGGATAAACGGAGAATAATTCATTAAAATCCATTGTGCGGATGCAACTTCAGGGGAAGAAAATTATTCTGTGTGTCACAGGGAGTATTGCAGCCTACAAGGCTGCTTATCTTTTAAGGGGACTTATTAAGCAAGGCGCTGAAGTGCAGGTTGTTATGACCTCTTATGCAAAAGAGTTTATATCCCCGTTAACACTTTCAACCCTCTCAGGGCGCCCTGTCCTGAGTGATTTTTTTACCCGAAACGATGGCGCCTGGAACAGCCATGTTGATCTTGGATTATGGGCGGATCTTCTTTTAGTGGCTCCGGCAACTGCCACAACTATTGGTAAAATGGCCAATGGCATCAGCGACAACCTCGTAGTTACTACTTATTTGTCTGCAAGATGTCCCGTTATGATCGCCCCTGCCATGGATCTGGATATGTTTCAGCATCCTTCTACCCGGCGGAATATCGAACTCCTGACATCATACGGAAATACCGTTATTGACCCTGCTTCCGGAGAACTTGCCAGTGGTCTTTCAGGAAAGGGACGAATGGAAGAACCGGACATTATTGTCGAAAAGATTATCGCCCTTTTCGATGAAAAAAAAAACTGCTGAATAAAACCTACCTGGTAACAGCAGGCCCTACCCATGAGAAAATTGATCCGGTCCGGTACATTGGAAACTACTCTTCCGGTAAGATGGGTTTTGCGATCGCCGAAACGTTAGCCTCGTATGGAGCAAAGGTTATTTTAATCTCGGGTCCCGTGTCGCTGAAATGTGAAAATGAGAATATCTTGCGGATAAATGTGATTTCAGCGGAGGAGATGAAAACCGAATGCCTGCGCCATTTTGACAATTGTAACGGAGCTGTTATGGTTGCGGCTGTCGCTGATTTTGCTCCTTTAGTCGTTGAAAATCAAAAAATTAAACGAACATCTGATCATTATTTTATTGAACTTCGCCCCAATCCGGATATTGCAGCCACGCTGGGAAAGATAAAACGAAGAGATCAGATTCTGGTTGGATTTGCCCTCGAAACCAGTCAGGAGGAGGAAAATGCAGCATTGAAACTTCAAAAGAAAAATCTTGATCTCATTGTACTTAATTCATTGATTGATAATGGTGCAGGATTTCAGTATGATACAAATCAAGTGAAGATTATAGATAAGAGCGGTGTTGTATTCACCTCAGGACTGAAACAAAAAAGGGAAATTGCTGTTGATATTGTGAATAAAATGATAGCAGCCGAGAATTTCATTTTAGGTTTAACCTGAATTTCGTATTTTTATAAGAAATATTATCCCTTTTTATGCCAAAAATTATCCTGTTATTTGTATCTGTTTTTTCCTCTCTTTTGGTATTCGGTCAGGAATTCCGGTGCAACGTCAGTGTTTCCAGTTCCAGGGTTGAGGGGACTTATAAACAGGTTTTTGAGTCGATGCGGACCGATATTTACGAGTTTATGAATAACCGGAAGTGGTCTGATAATGTCTTTACCACCGATGAACGGATTGAGTGTACCATTTTTATTCAGATTACCGATCAGATTTCCACCGACGAGTTTAAAGGGACGATTCAGGTTCAGTTAAACCGTCCCATTTTTAATTCATCGTACAGTTCACCGCTTCTTAACCTTAAGGATAATGATGTGCAATTCCGGTATGTTGAATTTCAGACCATGGAGTTTGACGAGACATCCAATTCCAATCCGCTCACGAATCTGCTGGCTTATTATGCCAATATTATTCTTGGATTTGATTACGACACCTATTCTCCGCTCGGGGGGGCTGCCTATTTTCAGAAGGCTCGTGATATTGTCAACCGTTCGCAGAATGCACGGGAGAAGGGATGGAGAGCGTTTGAGGGTAATTTTAACCGTTTTTGGTTAATCGAAAACCTTACCAATAAAGCTTACGGGCCATTCAGGGAATTGCTCTACAGGTATCACCGGCTTGGGCTGGATGTGATGGCTGATAAACCCGATATAGGCAGGTCGGAGATTGCGGATGCCCTTAAAAATATTCAACGGGTATACAGGTCAAAACCTGATACTTATGTCAACCGTATTTTTTTTGATGCCAAATCTGATGAGCTGGTTAATGTTTTCTCAAAAGGTAGTACGGACGAAAAGGGGAGGGTAATGGTAATTCTCACCGAGTGTGATCCGTCAAATTCCGGAAAGTATCAGAAAATTTTGGATCAAAAGATTTTTTAATCCTTATTATACCCCAATGTTAACGCGATTAAGAATTCAGAATTATGCTTTGATCAGGGAACTTGATGTAGATCTTAGTCCTGGATTCTCTATAATTACCGGAGAGACGGGCGCAGGCAAGTCTATTTTGCTCGGCGCCTTGTCACTGATTCTGGGTCAAAGGGCAGATTCCTCCGTTTTGAACGATAAATCGGCTAAATGTGTTGTTGAGGCCGTTTTCCGGGTAGACGGACTTGGGTTGGAAGAACTTTTTCTGTCAAACGATCTTGACTTTGACAACTGGGCTATTTTCCGGCGTGAGATTAACCCCGCGGGGAAGTCGCGCGCTTTTATCAACGACACACCGGTGATGCTTAAAATCATGCAGGATATTGGTTACCGGCTGATCGATATTCACTCCCAAAACCAGAATCCTGAAATTAATGAGCAGTCATTTCAACTGATGGTCGTCGATATATGTGCTGCAAATCAGGAACTTCTGCTTTCGTATAAAAGTTGTTACGCTGATTACCGCCGTTTGGTTTCCGAGATGAATGAGGTGGAATCGGAGGTCGAAAAATCAAAGGCGGACCTCGACTATTGTCAGTTTCAGTTCGATCAGTTGTACAAGGCGGCATTGGTGGAGAACGAACAGGAATATTTCGAAAAGGAGCTGGAGTTACTTACTCATGCCGAAGAGATCAAATCGGGGATGACCAATTTGACAGAACTTCTGGATGGTGAAAATATTTCCGCTTTAAGTCAGACCAAAACTGCAATCGGATTACTTGGTAAAATGACCAGGTTCTTACCTGAGGCGACAAGTCTTGCAGAGCGTTTGGAAAGTCTGTATGTCGATTTAAAGGATATTGCGCAGGAGGGCGCACTGATCGCTGAGAAGATTGCGTACGATCCTGAAAGAATCAGGTTAATCAATGAACGGCTCGATCTGATCTATTCATTACAGCAAAAACATCATGTGAAGTCTGTTAATGAGTTGATTATACTTCGCAATTCACTTGAAGCCAGGATTGTTGCAGTTTCATCAAATGAAGAGCAATTGGTTCGGCTGGCAAAGTTGAAAGAGCAAAAATACGGGGAGACTGAGGAGTTGGCGCGTCATCTGTCTGCGAAACGTCATGCTGTAGCAAATGAGATTGAATCACGCGTTATCAGGCAGCTTTTACTGCTTGGAATGCCCAATTCGAAGTTTAAAGTCGATATCATTCAACTTCAAACCCCCGGCGCCAATGGATGGGACCAGGTGAACTTCCTGTTTACAGCCAACAAAAACGGATTACTTTACGACATTTCAAAGGTTGCTTCAGGGGGTGAAATGTCAAGGGTTATGCTGGCGGTTAAAGCTTTGATATCTAAGTCGAAAGCTTTGCCAACTATCATTTTTGATGAGATAGATGCAGGTGTTTCGGGGGAGATAGCCGAACGGATGGGAATTATTCTTAAAGAGATCTCTACTGATATGCAGGTTATTAATATCACCCATCTTCCCCAGATTGCAGCAAAGGGAGATCACCATTTCCTGGTGTACAAACAGGATTCAGCCAGTGAGACAACAACCCGGTTAAAGCGCCTGTCCAGGGCTGAACGAATTGAAGAGCTTGCCAAAATGCTCAGTGGCGAAAACATAACAGCAGCAGCCATTATGAACGCAGAAGAGCTGTTAAAGTAGTTTTAATTCCCATTTTTAAACAATTGTGGTGATTAGGGGTTATATTCAGATATGTTCTGAACTAATCCGTTTTGTGGGAGCATAACTAAATTGGTACTCTAATTTATTAATTGAAAACATCGCTGTTTTCAGAAATTGTAACTAAATGGCTTATAATTTATTGAAGGGTAAAAGGGGAATTATTTTCGGTGCGCTGAATGAAAATTCGATTGCATGGAAAGTCGCTGAGAGGGCGCTTCAGGAAGGGGCAACCTTTACTTTGACAAATGTTCCGATTGCTCTCAGAATGGGTGATACCCAAACACTGGCAGACAAATGTAACACGATTGTAATTCCTGCTGACGCCGCAAGTGTTGAGGATCTTGAACAACTGATTGTAAAATCGATGGAATTTCTTGGCGGAAAGCTCGATTTTATACTCCATTCCATCGGCATGTCGCCTAATGTGAGGAAAGGGAGGCATTACAGCGATCTGGATTACGACCTTCTTTCAAAAACCCTTGATGTGTCAGCGGTTTCCTTTCATAAGGTGCTTCAGACAGCGAGAAAACTGGATGCAATCAATGAATGGGGATCAGTACTGGCCTTGTCATATGTTGCAGCACAGCGTACCTTCTATGGCTATAATGATATGGCTGATGCCAAATCACTGCTTGAGTCTATCGCCAGAAGTTTTGGATATATTTATGGAAGTGAACGCAAGGTGCGTATCAATACTATTTCGCAGTCGCCAACCCCGACAACAGCTGGAAACGGTATAAAAATGTTTGAAAATCTGCTCGATTTCTCTGAAAGGATGTCCCCTCTGGGAAATGCTTCCGCTGATGAATGTGCCGATTATTGTATTGTAATGTTTTCTGACCTTACCAAAAAGGTGACCATGCAGAACCTTTTCCACGACGGTGGATTCTCCTCAATGGGGATGAGTTTTACTGCAATGGAGCAATACAACAGGGGTTGTGACGAGGAGCCGGATCACAAGTTCGATTAAAAAGTGCCTAAAGTTAGGAGTGCCTAGAGTGACTAAAGTTTGGAGTGCCTAGAGTGACTAAAGTTTGGAGTGGCTAAAGTGCCTAAAGTTAGGAGTGCCTAGAGTGCCTAAAGTTTGGAGTGCCTAAAGTGCCTAAAATACTTCATTCACTTTAAGTACTCTAGTCACTTTAAGTACTTTAGTCACTTTAAGTACTTTAGTCACTTATCTCTTATGCAGCCCGCACTCTTTCGTGTCGGGATTTTCCCACCACCATCTTCCGGCCCTGATATCTTCGCCCGGAAAAATAGCCCTTGTGCAAGGCTGGCACCCTATGCTTGGAAATCCTTTATCATGTAGTGGATTATAGGGGATTCCGTTGGCTTTAATAAATACTTTGACTTCATCTTCTGTCCAGTCAATCAGGGGATTTAGTTTAATCAGGCCATTCGCCTCATCCCATTCAATCCGCTGCATGTTTTGTCTGGTAACCGATTGTTCGCGTCGTAAACCGCATATCCAGACCTCCAGTCCTGCAAACGCCCGTTTTAACGGCTCAATTTTGCGGAGATTACAGCAGAGTTTCCGGTTTTCAACACTTTCAAAAAAAAGGTTGATCCCCTTTGTATTTACCATTGATTCTACCTGGGCTGCATCCGGAAAATAGACGCTCATCCTGATTCCATATTTGTGGTTAGTCCTGTGAATCAAGTCATAAGTTTCGGGGAAAAGCCTTCCGGTATCGAGGGTAAAGATCTTTGCGGATTTGTCAATTTTACAAACGAGATGAGTAAGCACCTGGTCTTCGATTCCCAGGCTGCTTGACAATGCTATCCTGCCTTTATATTCGCCAAGAAAACCGGTTAATAGTTCCTCTGCGGTGGCATTGCTATATTTTTGATTGAGTGCTTCTATTTTAGATATCATGCTTTTTGAATTTTTGTTTTTGCAAAAATAGTTTAAAAGCGATTAAAAATTGCCGGATCCATTAACATACTCGCCAGTCCTCTTATTCTTTTCTTACCGCGGCAGCGAGAATAAAAATTCGAGTCCGCCCCCTTTCCTTTTCCGGGCAGAAATTTCCCCTTTAAAGCTGATGACTGCATTTTTAACGATGGCGAGCCCCAGGCCGGTTCCCCCTTCTTTGCGTGAACGTCCCGAATCGACCCTGTAAAACCGCTCGAAGAGGCGCGATAGATGCTCCTCCTCGACTCCAGGACCGTTATCAGAAAATGAAAAATAGAGAAACGTGTTGTCTTCGTGGTATTTGGTGATCGATATTGTGATATTTTCACCGCCATAATTCACCGCATTTTCCATGAGGTTTCTGAAGATTGAGAAAATGAGGGAGTGGTTGGCATTAACTGTAAGATTTTCGTCCACGTCACATTCAACCTGAATTGCCTTTTGTCTGATCTGATCACTAAAGCTCTCAATCGCATCAGATATCACCTCATTTATCAAAACCTTCTCTCTGATATATAGTTCTGAATACTCCTCAATTTTATTGAGCAGCGAGATATCATTCACCAGCTGAGTAAGTCTTTCCGATTGATTATAAGCCTTTTCAATAAAATAGAGCAGTTTGTGCGGTTCCAGACCGGGATTATTTAATACCGTTTCAAGATACCCTTTAACAGATGAGATAGGTGTTTTGAGCTCATGAGATATATTGGAGGTAATTTGCTGTTTCATAATACTTCTGCGCATCAGCTGTGTTTGATCGGATATGAGAATCTCAAAACTTTTGTCAGGAAATATAATGCACTGTATATGAAAATTATATCCATCCTTTTGAATGGAATACTCCATACGCGGAGGTTCGTGGGGCTGCAACGGGTTGCCATCGGCAATTGTTTGATCAATAAATTTATTGATCTCCCTGAATTTCTCGGAAAGGAATATTTTATCTACTGAAATGGTGGTCTCTTCAGAGATGATATTGATATAGAAAATAAAATGACTGTTATTCAGGATCGCCTCTTTTGAGGATGAGAAGAATGCAACTCCCTCTCTCAATACGAAAAGGTGACTGATTAATTTCTCTTTCTCAAGAACAAGCTCAGTTTTAGTCTTGCGTAATTGCTGGTATAGCTGAATAATCTCATGACTGATGAATCCGAGTTCATCGTTCGAAAATTTAGTGTCGTTGTCCGGATCGATGGATTCATTTCGCCTGATTTTAACTGCAAAATCCTTTAGTTTTGCAATCGAGTCGCCGATATGATTTGCGATATAACGTAGTAATAACCCGAAAATCAGAAAAAGAAGGATAAAGAAATAGATAAATATCCGCTCAGTTTTCAGAAATGCTTTGATTTCATTGTTATAAATTACGGCAGCTCTTACTACATAATTTTTGTACGATTTGGCATAGTACATGTAGTCCTGATTGGTTGTTTCTGAATGACGAATATTTTCGCCAAATTCACTGAAAAGGGACTTTTGAAATTCGGGTCGTTCTTTGTGATTAGCCAAATGAAGATAGTCTGATACCGTATTGTCATACAGAACATTGCCTTCGAAATCGATGACGGTTATTCGTATTTTGTCTGAAGGGAATATTCTTTTAAGGCTGTCAAGTCTGCTGAATTTTTTATCCTGGAAAACAGCATAATTTTCAATAAACCGATTTGTCAGGTCGGTATATTCGTTTAGCTTGGTTTCAAGTTCAACAATTTTGTAATGGTGTTCCCGCTTGTTCTGATAAAGAATAATCAACAAGGTGAATATGGCGAACAGCAGAGAATAATAGATAAACAATTTCCATTTAATGGTCTGTCGGTCGAAAAGCATAATTGTAAGTGATTAAATTTTAAAGTTCAAAATAATAGCCAAATCCCGCCTTATTACGGAGGTATGCACCGTAATTCTCCATTTTTCTGCGTAACCGGGTCATGTTGACATCAACCGTCCGGTCAGTTACAATCACATCGCTTTCCCATATTCGGCGTAGGATCTCCTCGCGTGAGAAAATTCTTCCGGGTGATTTAACCAGTAAAAGAATGATTTCGTATTCTTTTCGGGTGAGCTCTGTTTTTTTGTCATTGATAATTAGCCGTTTGGATTCCATATCGAGGGTGATTTCCCCAATAGTCAACAACGTTGGAACCACTTCTGCAGGTGTGGTTTTATTTCTCCTTAAAACAACCTTGATTCTTGCCTGTAACTCCCTAATGGAAAATGGCTTTGTAATATAATCGTCCGCCCCCAGGTTAAAACCGGTCAACAGATCATTCTCCTTGTCTCTGGCAGTGAGAAAAATGATGGGCACCTCCAGGTGCATCTCTTTTCTGATTTTTTGGGCCAGACTGTACCCCGATATCCTCCCCATCATCACATCAAGTACGATTAAATGATAAATAGAGAGATCTTTCTTCAAAGCCTCTTCGGCAGAAAAGGAGGTATCAACCTTGTAACCTTCGCTTTCGAGGTTAAACTGCAGAATTTCATTGAGATCCTCCTCGTCCTCCACTACAAGAATACGGTAATTTTCATTCATATATCGTCGTTTGTTTCATCTTCAGTATGGTGATGGCGGATATCGGTCCCCTCCAGTGCATAAATTGATGCTTCCGCCACATTGGTGGCATGGTCGGCAATCCTTTCAATGCTCGAAATTATACTATTAATATGGATAAAGCTAAACATCAGTTGCTGAGTTTCATCAGGTAATTTGCTTTTTGTGATTGCCTTCCTGATCAGTTTATGATTCATTGCATCTACAATTTCATCATTCTGAATGGTCCAGATCGCAAATTCCTTGTCACTGTTTATAAAAGACAACAGCGATTTTTGTACCATATTTACACTGACCAGCAACATGTTGTAGATAACTTCTGACATTCTGTTGTAGGTTTCAGATTCACCAATCCGCGGGATAAACTTTACAATGTCCATCACCAGATCGCCAATTCTTTCCATGTTAATCACAATCTGGTAACATGCCATTAGTTTCCTTAGATCGGAGGCGACAGGCTTTTGAAGAACAATGGCATCAACGATTTTCTCACTGAGTTTAATCTCAAATTTGTCCGATTTGTTTTCATTCACATTAAGCTCCTTTAATAATTCTTCAGGAATATCGAGTGATCCTGAACTTATCACCTTCTCCAGGATCGACAACTGACTTAAGATCAGATTGGCATAATCTTCAAAATGTCCGAAAATATTATGGATCGCGTTCTCTTTTTTAATATTCATGATGTTCTATTTTAAGGTTAAGGCATTCATTCGTAATTTATCCGGCAATGGAGTAATTCGGCATAAAAGGATCAGCCAAATTTTCCCGTCAGGTAACCCTCCGTACGTGAATCCGACGGATTGGTAAACATCTTTTTGGTTTTATCATATTCCACCAGTTCGCCCAGGTACATAAACATGGCATTGTCTGAGATCCGCGCTGCCTGCGACATATTGTGAGTGACCAGTATTATGGTATACTGATTCTTGAGCTCAACGAGCAGGTCTTCAATTTTTGCCGTTGAGAGTGGATCAAGCGCAGAGGTGGGCTCGTCCATCAGAATTACCTCCGGTTTGAAAGCCAAAGCCCTGGCAATGCACAACCTTTGCTGCTGTCCCCCGGAGAGAAAATTCCCTTTTTTGTTAAGTGAGTCTTTCACCTCGTCAAACAGTCCCACATCATGCAGTGAACTTTCGACGATGGCGTCTTTCTGATCTTTTTTTAATTTGCTCCCGTTTAGATCGTATCCGGCGATAACGTTTTCGTAAATACTCATCGTTGGAAAAGGGTTGGGCCTTTGAAAAACCATCCCGATTTTTCTGCGTAATTTTGTGGTTGACATCTTGTAAATACTCTCGCCATTGAGCTCAATCTCCCCTTCGGTACGAATATTGGGGTACAACTCGTGCATCCTGTTGATTGCCCGAAGTAAGGTGCTTTTTCCGCAACCTGAGGGTCCCATAATTGCTGTGATGGCATTTCTTTTGATATCGGCTGTGACATCTCTGACGGCGGACTTATCCTTGCCATAAGCGATCATCAGGTTTTTGACCGATAAAACGGGATTTGATATTTGTAATCTATTTTCGTTCATGATGGCTGCTTGGTTGGAAGAAGCTTAATTATACCTCAAAGAGATTCGTTTCGCAATAATATTTAAAGTTAACACAAAACCCAACAGGAACAGGGATGAAGACCATACCAAATCTATCATATTTGGAT
The DNA here is from genome assembly GCA_023251475.1 of Prolixibacteraceae bacterium. GTDB lineage: Bacteria > Bacteroidota > Bacteroidia > Bacteroidales > Prolixibacteraceae > JAAFHB01. The sequence goes on along the minus strand of JAHEYS010000093.1, from coordinate 13,384 downwards.
TATTGTAAAATTCCCAGATTTGTAAAGGTACTGCACTTGTTGGTTTTTTTATATTCAGGTTGATAGCTGTACTTCCCAGGGTTGTCAGCATCAAAGGAGCCGTTTCTCCGATCACCCTTGATATGGAGAGTAATATTCCCGTCATTAGCCCGCTAAAGCCTGAAGGAATCATCACCTTAAGAATGATTTTATGGTAAGGTACTCCTAAGGCAGCGGCCGCCTCTTTTATCGAAATGGGTAACATTTTCATTGTCTCTTCGGTCGACCGGATAATCAGCGGCAACATCATAATTGCCAGGGCGACACTCCCGGCCAGGGCTGAGAACCCTTTTGTTACCCCTTGCACAATCCAGATATAGGATATTAGTCCTAAAACAACTGAAGGGACACCCTGCAAAATGTCGGTCAGGGTTCGGATCAGATTCGCATATTTTTTACCCTGATTTTCGTACAGAAATATTCCGATTACAATACTTACCGGAATCGCAATCAAAGCTGCCAGTGCAACCATCAATAACGTTCCGGATATTCCATTGGCGATCCCTCCGGGCAGGATTTCGCCATTTCGAACAGCGGTCATTGCCTGTAAGGTATCGGGGGCCACTTTGAAAAAGAAATCAGGATTGATTTGTTTTATCCCTTTGGATATTAGCTCGTATAGGATTAATAGAATAGGAGAAATGGTGATGCATGATAATAAAATGACAATCCCTAAAAAAAGTTTGCTTTTTAACTCCCTCCAGTTGGAATTGTCCGTGGTGTTGATAATCGCGTTGTTGTCCATGGGTAATTGAGCTATGCGAATTTACGGATAATCATTTTTCCGGTGGCATTGACTAATGCTGTTACAGCGAATAGAAGCAGCCCGATAGCGATCAGGGCGCTGAGCTTTAAACCATCTGCTTCACCGAACTGGTTGGCAATCACACTGGCCATTGAATTTCCCGGACTGAACAGCCCTTTGGGGATAATATTGGCGTTACCAATCAACATGGTCACTGCCATTGTTTCTCCAAGTGCCCTGCCAAGTGCAAGAATGTATCCGGCAACTAAACCCGATCTGGAGTTTGGGATGATCACACTGGTGATCACCTCAAGCCTTGTTGCCCCCAGGGAATAGGCAGCTTCTTTCAATTCATTGGGGACCATGGAGATGATCTCATTGCTGATTGATGTGGCATATGGGATTATCATTATTGCCAGGATTAATCCTGAAGTGAATATTCCAAAACCCTGTCCTTCAAATCCCAAACTGGCAATTAAAGGCCGAATGGTATAAAAACCCCAAAGTCCGTAAACAATGGAGGGCACACCTGCCAAAAGGTCAACCAATGTGCCAAGTACCACCGCAATCCTCTTTTTTCTGAAGTATTCAGCAATGAAAAGTGAGGTAGAAAATGAGAGTGGAAAACAGATGATAAGGGCAAGCAGTGAAGTGATTAATGTCCCTGCAATAAATGGCATGGCGCCATAAACTTCGTGGTCCTCGGTTGGATTCCACTCGGTTGAAAAAATGAATCCAAAAAAGCCAAATTTTCCGAATGCAGGGATAGCTCCTTTCACCATTGACCAGGCCATTCCTGAAAAAATGAGCAGGATAATGACAGATGCAATCAGTAAAATAAGTTTTGTAATCTTTTCGCTTTTCACCCCTATTGATATAGATTAAGCTTTAATAATTAACTAAAAGGCTTATTTTAAAACCGGTACACCCTTGTAGGTTACAGACTTTAAAATAGTCTTTGCCAGGGATACTGCCTTCTCAGGTAGTGGTGCGTAGTCAACCTTCTGTGCAACTGCTTGCGCATCTGATCCAATAAGCCAATTCAGGAATTTTACTGTTTCCTCTGCCTGCTGAAGCGTTCTGTCATTATAGGACTGCTCCTTGTAAAGGATAATCCAGGTGAAAGCACTGATTGGATAGGCTTTGGGATCTGATGAGTTGGTCAGCATCACACGGGTATCTGCCGGAATATCCCCTTGTGCCGCTGCACTTACTGAGGCAACGGAGGGCTCAATGAAATTGCCTGCTTTGTTCTGAAGTTTGACAAATGGAATCTTTTCAGCGAACGCATATTCAGAGCCGATATATCCAAATGCACCGTTAGTTTGTTTGATGGTTCCGGCAACTCCGGGATTCCCTTTCGCACTCATTCCTACCGGCCATTTTAAAGTTTTGCCTGTTCCTACCGTTTTTGCCCATTTCTCACTGATTTTAGACATATAATCACTGAATATAAAGGTTGTTCCACTTCCATCCGAACGGTAAATTACAGAAATATTGAGATCAGGCAGTTTTACTTCAGGATTTTCTGCCTGAATCAGCTTGTCGTTCCATTTGGTGATTTCTCCAAGAAATATTTTTGCAAGAACATCATTTTTAAGCTTTAAAGAGGTTACTCCCGAAAGGTTATATGCCAATACAACTGCGCCAAGACAAGTGGGTATATGGACAATAGGAGCACTTAATTCAGCAGCCTGGGTGTTGGTCAGAAAAGCATCTGTTGCACCGAAATCAACAACCTTATCTTTTAAACTGCGAATTCCTCCCCCTGATCCAATTCCTCCGTAGGTTACTAAAGTACCGGTTTTGGTTGAATAATCTGAAATTAACTGATTGTAAAATGGCATTGGGAAGGTGGCGCCTGCACCAGAGATGCTGATGTTTTTTGAATCTCCTGCGGTTACGGCATTCTCATTGTTGCGTGCTACAGCTGAAAAAACAGCCATTACTAAAACGATTACTAATATTTTTTTCATTTTTTTATGTATTTATTACAAATTAAGCATTACGATGTTTCAACATGATTTCATAAATGTTACATAAATGTTACAATCAGATGATCATGATTTTGAAGTGAATGGAATATTATATCTTGATTTCTACATTTAGAAAGATGGAGGACATGTTAGATTTGGCATGATCTCTAGGTGTCCATAACTGGTAATTTGGCGCGAACTTAACCCCTTTGACCGGACTGAACTCAAGTCCCAGCATAATGAATTGCCCGTCTTTTGAAAAGTTCCATGAAGTGGGTTTAGTTGTATTGTTAATGGATTTTAAAAGGTCGTACCGTGCAAAAAGATTGGTTTTAGCATTGAAAAATACCTTCCCAAATAGCGAATAGCCATCAAAATCGTTCCCATTTAATAACTTGTTATTTGACTGATAATTATATTCTGCGGCAATTTTGAATGATTTATTTTCATATCCAGCCATAAAGGATCCTGAATTTTGATTGACCGTTGAATTTGACTTCTTCATATTGTCAAAATAGCCTCGCAGGGTAATACTTTTAATCGGATGGACCGTTACTCCAACTCCTGCCTTTAAGACAGAGTCTGTATTCAGAACTTTGTACCCTTCACCATTTGAAATCATGACATCGGCACTGATTGCTTTACTGAAATTGTAGAGTGCACTAATACCAAAGTCTGCACTGGCGGCAAATCCATACTGGTCCTGAAAGACTTTGTAGATATAGCGGTTTCCCCAATAGGATTCCGTCATTTCATACATCGTGTTCTGAATTAATCCGAATTTAACAGTAAGATCTTTTTTCTGATATTGCAGGTAGCCATATTTAATATAGGCGGTGTAATTTAATGCGCCTACTCCCGGATTGCCAACATCAAATGTAACACGGCCTGAAAAGGTGGGACTGAAATTGTATTTGTATCCGAAATAGGCCCTGGTAATATCAAATTTATTCAGGCTTTTCCCATTGGTAGTTGAACTGTTAAAATTGCTAAAGATTAGCACTTCAGGAGTGCCCGAAGGTTTAAAGTTCTCTGAATTCTGGGCATTTACAGGTTTAATTGTAAAACCAAATGCCGTCAGGAGTAAAAGTAGCGTGATTTTCATTCTTTTTAGTCGCTGTTTTTAATATTTGAAAATAAACTTGATGCAAGAGTATTACATTATTGTTGCAGTACTATTTCAAATAAATTACAATACTGTTACATATTTATTGGAATTTTCTGGTAAACCCCGGATGCAATATGTTTTAATTCAAAGACTTGAAAGAATATAATCGAAGAGTTTGATTTACCGGAATCATCAAAAAAAGCGGAACTGCACATCTGCAATTCCGCTTTTTCGTTTCCGGATATAGTTTTTAAACAGCGGGGTTCAATTTTCGGATTGTAATTTAATCTTCAGCGGCTGTCCCGATTTGTCAACATTCAGTTTCTCAATAAAGCTTTTATTGTAAGAGATAAAAGAGGCAATCAGATTGTAAGAGCCCGGTTTGACATTTTCGATGGTGAAATTGCCATCAAAGTCGGTATGAACCTTTTGGGTCGAGCCTACAATTGCCACTTCAACACCTGCAAGTGATTCGCCGGAATTGAAATCAATCACTTTACCTGAGATTGATACTGAGCTGACTGCTGGAATGGAAGTTGCTTCTGATGATTTGCCCCCGTTTTCTGAGTTCCCTTTTGAGGATGCAAAAGCAAAAACTACCACAGCGATAAATGTAATTGTTAAGAGTGACTTTTTCATATTTTATTGATTTTTTGATATGGTACAAATATCGCAGTATGTTGTTAAGATATGATTACAGCAGTGTTACAATGCGATTAAATATATGGCCAAAACCGAAATGATGGTTAATATTTTCGTTCGCTGATTAGTTTTCCGGATTCATCATAGATCTTCCATGTGCCGGTTTTGACCCCCATTTTGTAATGAAGTTCATAGAGCGGTTTCCCATTTGCAGACCAGATAAACCAGTCACCGTCTTTAAGATTGTTTCTGTATTGGGCCTGTGCCGTTCTTCTGCCGGATTCGTCCCAGGTGACCCAGATCCCATCCTTGTTGCCGTTTTTATACGACCGCGTCTCCTGCTTGCCTCCGTTTTCAAAGAAAGTGGTCACGGTTCCATTAAACACTCCGTTGGAGATATTCAGAATTGTTTTGGGGTTATTGTTTGCATAATACTCTGTATGTACCCCAGAATAAAGCATCCCCAATTTATAGTATTTCCCATCCTTTTTTTCTATCACCTGAGCGTAACCATAAGTTGATATAAAAATCAGGAGGAGAACAAATTGTATCTTTTTCATCGCTTTTTGAATTTTGTTTTATTTAGACCATGAATATAGTTAAGTAACCGGAATAATTTAATGTCGTCATTGAAATTTTATAAATTGCAGAAAATCAGTAAGAAATGGCATTGAAAATTGAACATTGTTAATTGACAATTACTTATAACCCGGGAGCGTTCAAAATGACCATCTTTAGATCTAAAAAAAGGCTGCCCCGGATGGAGCTGCCTTTTTATGTTTTTAGATTCAAAATTCTTAATAAACCGTAGTTTTTGGTGTCCAATTGGTCCATCCGGCTGTCCAGTCCGTAGTTTTGAAGGCGCCGATGTAATCTGTCGCTTCAAGACCGGCGGGTAATCCGGTAGCTGCACCTGTCAACAATGGTGAACCGGCCTGGGGGATAAAATTTGGAGCAGCAAGGTTGAATGGATTGGTTACCTTCAGATCTGTAATATTGGCAATGGTTCTGTTAATTCTTGCAGCGTCTTCGAAGAAAGCTTTTTCTCCGGCAGTGTTGCCACCGAAAGCATCAGTCATACCTGAAAGAATACAACCTTTGACCTGTGCGCCGGTTCCACCATTCCCTTTTGAATCGGCCAGTAATAATCCCATTGGCCAACCGGCAAATACTGAATTATAAACTTCAAGATTCGATTTTCTTCTGATGTGCATCGATGCCTGAAATAGTGGGTTAATCGTAGTTGAAGGTGTTGCAAGTGGACCATATAAACTGACGTTTGCAAATCTTGGATTGGTTGTGGGAATGTTTGACGATCCTGTACCGTCATTATCTGATTCAAAACCGTTGGATTTTGAAATGTCAGCAATCATTGGGTCGCGTAATCCTACGATGTACTGTACGAATCCGCTAAATCCGTAATCGGTATCAAACTCATCATCCAGACCACTGAAAGCGATTAAGTGTTTGCAGTTTACGGTGCCGCCAAACCATTCGTAGGAGTCGTCGTTTGCATACGAAACCTGAATGTAATCGATGGTCGTCCCTTTACCAACACCACCAAAGGTGAGTCCGTTGATCTCCTTGTCTGGTGCGAAGGCATAACCCGCAAATTCAATACGGACATATTTCATGGTACCTGAATTATCATTGTCGTCTGTTCCGCCATATTTGGTTCCCAAACCACCTTCAATTTCAGCTTCACCCCCAGCCACATTTATCTTTGCATTACCACAAAGTACTACACCACCCCAGTCACCGGCCGCACGCGCGCCGGCGGCTTTTGCGGATGTAAAAATAATGGGTTTTGCAGCCGTTCCTTCAGCCATGATCTTTGCACCTCTTTCAATAACCAGTGATGCCTTGGTATCTGTTTTACCTTTAATAACCGTTCCTGCTTCGATTGTTATGGTTGCGGGTGATTTTACATAAACCCAGCCATCAAGGACGTAATTGATGTCTGACTTTAAAGTTACGTTTGCAGTAATATTTCCTGTCAGGGTAATGGTTGAACCTGATGCAGGGAAGATGGTTACCGTACACTTGCTTGTGAACTGGCCGTCTGTAGTTTTAACCGTAATGTCTGTTGTTCCGGTTGCCACTCCCGAAACTGTTCCGTCGGCTGAAACTGTTGCGATTGCGGCATTCAGCGTACTCCAGATCATCGTTTTGTCGGTTGCGTCGAAAGGGGCGATTGAAGCGGTAAGTTTAAGCGGAGTGCCAATTCTGACAGTTGCTGTCGACTGATCCAGGGTTACACCTAAGGCTTTGACAATAACCGGATCCTTTTTGCATGATGAAATCCCAATTAGAAGAAGGGTCGCCATGAATAATCCATTAGATAAAATTCGTTTCATAACAATAAAATTTGAAAATAATTAAATGTTTAATTTTGAAAATGTTGCTGACTTTTTTACTTCCTGAAGAATTAAGAGAGATTGGTGATGATATTAAAAACGAAACCCTAATTCAAGTGAATAACTGCTTCCGGGTCTGTAGCTTCGAAGTACCTGATCACGATCGAAATGTCTGATGTCCGAAACACCGCCTGTATAATGGCTTAAATCAACCGTTGCATTGACATTTTGTTTGTAGACAATGCTTTGGTTCAGAAGATCTTTGATGCTGAATTTTAGTTCGGCATATTTCCCAATCTTTTTGCTGACGATAAAGTCTACCAGGTGACGCGGCATCTCATAAACATCTGGAATATCCTCCCATGAATTTTGTTCCGGTACGCCAACAATGTGAATGCGCTTTCCGATAACGTTATAGAGAACATTTACCATCAGCCTGCTTTTATCCGGATCGCTGTAAAATACCCCTGCATTGAGTATATATGGCGACTGACCAGCCATTGGACGTGATTTCTCCGTTATCTTATTTCTAAAGTTGATTTCACTTTTAATCACAGCTCCGTTAAGTAAGAGGTTGATTTTTTCTAATATACCTGATGTACCCACCGTTTTACGGAATTCGCCCTCGATACCATAACTTGTTGCCTGCTCTGCATTCTGATAGGTGTATTCCAATCCGCTTCCGGTCTGAAGATATTTGATCTCAATGGGGTTGTGGAATTTTTTATAAAACAATCCGACAGAAATTAATTCGTTTTCAGAAGGGTAATGTTCGAACCTGATCTCTCCGTTTTGAATTGAAGCGTTTTTCAGGTTCGGATTTCCCGAATAGACCGCATTATTATCGAAATCATAGAATGGGAAGGGGGCAATTTCGCGAAATTCAGGACGGTTCAGCGATTTTCCATAAGCCATTCTTAACAAATTCCTCTCGCTGAATTTGTAAATTGCGTTAACGGATGGAAGTATATTGAATGTATCGTTTAGAACAGTGATCGGTTGCTGAAACCGGTCGTAACTGTTGATCGACTGTTTGTTTTTCTCACCCCTGATACCTGCATAGACGGAGAATTTTCCGGTGAAAGGAATTTGAAAGGCAACATAACCGGCAATCTGGTCATTATTGCCTGTATAGGAATCTGATTTGCCGGTCTCTTCGGCTAATTTTATCCCGGTAGATGTATTTATATTAGCATCATTAAACATTTGATCTAATGGCAAATATCCGATGCCAGTATCATATTTTGATCCATCAGAAACGACATAACCCAGTTTTCGTGCATTAAAATTGCGATCCTTTTTTTCGGCAAAGATCCCGGCCTTTACTATCGGATGGATATCAAATAACTTAAATGTATTTTCGATATTGGCCGCTACGGTAAAAATATTCTCCCCCAGGTTTTGATACACCCTTCCTGCATTACTTGTGAGGGGGTTTGAAGGAAATACCATGTAATACTTCCCATAGTTTGGATTGGTTGTGGTTTCATTCAAAATCAGCTTTAACCTTTTCAAATCGGGTTCATCGCGCCTCGCCCCCGAATATCCGGCAATCCAGTCAATCTTTGTTTTATTTTCATTAAAAGCATGTGTGCCGCTCAGCTGACCCAGATAGGTATTTCGGCTCATAAAACCATATTCGTACGATTTAATTTGGGTATTGCTGTAATATTCGGTTCCATTGCGGAAAGTGGTTTTTGTATATCCAATGTGATTGAAAAGGTTACGAAACTCAATTTTATTTCCTTTCCCCAAAAAAGCGCTCCAGTTATGCATGGCTGCAAGCTTAACTGTATTTTTATAGACATTATCTTTAAACGAGAAATCATATCCAGGTTTATCCTCCACAAAACGATAAACCCCAAAATTGTTATTTTCAACCTTGTCAGAACTATTTGTGTTTGAGTAGTTGACTGCGGTTACTTCGCCAATAATTACCTTCCTGAGTTTAAAGCGATGGGCCATCGTAAAGGAGAAACGTAAGTCGGGCATTGCACTGGAAGCTTTTGCGAGCCAGTTTTTATTCAGCATACGGCCCAATAACGCCTGGTCGTTTGCTCCCACCTCACGGATATCTTTGGGAAACAGGGATGGTAACTTTCTGGTTCCGTCATCAAATCCAAGCCAATCGTATTTGCCCCCATCGTATTTGTAAGTATCAGCGAAGGTCGTTCCCGGCGTAAAAGAGGATCCAATTGAAAAAGAATATTGATTAGCATCAGGAACATCCCTGGTTGTTAGTTTAACAAATCCTCCTGAAAAATCACCCGGAAGTTCGGGGGCCGGTGTTTTGAAAACCATCATATTTTCTATCATTGCACCTGGAACGACATCAAAGGAGAATGCCCGGCTATCGGATTCGGAGCCTGGCGCCGCAGAATTATTAAGCCAAGCGCTGTTGTATCGCTGCCCTAATCCCCTGACAATTACGAAACGGTCATCAATAATGGTTATCCCTGGCACACGCTTTATCACTTCAGAAGCATCCCTGTCCTGCGAACGCATAATCTGCTGACTGGAGATACCGTTTGAAACGATCAAAGCCGACTTAATCGCACTGATCACTGAAACATCTGACCCTTTTCTTCTGGTAGTGGTAACGGTGATATCCCCAATATTTATGCTGGCCTCCTCCATGTCAACTTTCAACTGCGCTATTTTATCAGCACTTATAATCACCCCTTCAAAAATCACCGGATTATAGGATATATAACTTACCCTGATGTTGTAAGTGCCCGGTTTAATTCCCGAAAGACTAAAATGTCCGTCAAAATCGGTTACTGCACCTGTGACCGTCCCTTCAAGAATGACCTGTGCACCAACCAGTGTCTCGCCGGTTTTTTTATCGGATACCAATCCCTCAATTCCTCCGGGAGCTGCCATTGCAATAGTTGCGAACAATGAGAAGAACAAGATACCTGTAAGTGATTTGACTAAAAGAATCATAAAAACAGTATAAAAATTCATATTTATCTGTTTGCAAAAATTGCCTAATAGTGTTACACGCATGTTTCAAAAAAGAAACAAAGCGATTAAAAGAAAATTGAGGGTGGTTTATTAGGTGGTCGGCTCTGTAAAATCTGATCTGTAACTGAATAGAATCCATTATTAGCAGACCTGTTACAGGTTGATATCTGGCGACGTAACAATACTGTAATTAAAACCTGTAATAAATAAAATCCGGGAAGAAGCAATATTCTGCTTTTGACATTCATAGAACAGCATTAAACATACAGATTATGATTTTGTCCACATTTTATTCTGTGCGGTTATTTTAATTTTTTATAATTTATTAATCGCTTTGTAACACAATCGTAATGCGTTGGTTGTTCTTTAGTCGTATCAAAAAAATAGAACTAATGGAGAATAAACGTGACGTTGAATTGGTGGTGATTTCGGATGTTCATCTTGGAACTTCAGGAAGCCAGGCTGTTGAGTTACTAAAATACCTGAAGAGTATCAGACCAAAAACCCTGATTTTAAATGGTGATATTATTGATATCTGGCAGTTTAAGAAACGCTATTTCCCAAAATCACACCTTAAGGTCGTCAAGCACCTGCTTGGTCTGGCATCAGACAGATGCACCCTCTACTATATTACAGGGAATCATGATGAGATGTTCCGGCGCTTCACCGGGATGAAAATAGGAAGATTAAAAATTCTGAATGATTTAAAACTTGAACTCGATGGACAGACGGTATGGATATTTCACGGTGATGTTTTCGATGTGGTGATGCAACATTCCAAATGGCTTTCAAAATTGGGGGCAATGGGTTACGATACGCTGGTATCTTTAAATACCATGGTGAATTGGATTCTTCGACAACTTGATTTGAATCTGAAACCAGTTTCATTTTCAAAAAAGATCAAAGAATCTGTTAAGGGGGCAGTAAAATATATCAACGCCTTTGAGGATACCGTGGCCGCTGCTGCGATTCGAAAAGGTGCTGATTCCGTGATCTGCGGACATATTCATAAACCGGAAATAAGAACAATAAGTATTGGAAATCAGAAGATTAATTATTTGAATTCGGGTGACTGGATCGAGAATCTTACCTCACTGGAATACAATGAAGGAAAATGGGCGATTTTTAATTTCAGACATGATTTTATTGAACAACCCGGAATGGTCATCGCCGATCACGAAAGGATGGTGGATGTAAAGGTTAAGGATTTGTTTAATAATATGTTGGTAGAGTTTCATAATTAGCCCACAGAATTAAAGTCAGTAATAATTAGATAACAGTTTCAAGTAATTTAATCGATAAATCACCTTAGCAAATGAAGATTCTATATGCAATTCAGGGAACAGGAAATGGACATATAAGCCGCGCCCGCGAAATAATCCCTTATCTTCAGGAATATTGTCAGTGCGATATCCTGATCAGCGGAACCCAATGCGATGTTGAGCTGGGTCTTCCTGTGAAGTACCGGTTTAAAGGTTTAAGTTTCTGGTTTGGTAAAAACGGGGGTATCGACATGTGGAATACTTCGATAAATTCCAATTTGACTAATCTCAAACGGGAAATCGCTCAGCTTCCGGTTGAGGATTATGATTTTGTGATCAATGATTTTGAACCGGTTTCGGCATGGGCTTGTTATAAGAAAAAAGTCCCGTGTATCAGTTTAAGCCACCAGGGATCGCTACTGAGTAAAAATGTCCCTCTACCGCAGGAGAAAAACCATTTTGGCCGTTTTGTATTGAGAAATTATGCGCCGGCTATGATCCACTTTGGATTACATTTTCAGACCTACGATAAAAATATTTTTACTCCGGTAATCCGTAAAGAGGTTAGAACCTGTGAGGTTGATCAACTTCCCTATTATACGGTTTATCTTCCTGCTTTCGGTGACGAAAAGCTGGTGAAAAAGTTGTCTTTTTTTGAAAATGCAAGCTGGCATGTTTTTTCGAAACATTCAAAGAAGGCTTATCATGCCGGAAATGTATTCGTTCAGCCGATCACAAATGATCTGTTTGTTTCCGACATGGCTAAATCCAGGGGAGTTTTGTGCGGAGCCGGTTTTGAGACGCCCGCTGAGGCGCTATTCCTGAATAAGAAGTTGATGGTTATTCCGATGAGGGGGCAATACGAACAAGCATGTAATGCTGCTGCGCTGGAACTCATGGGGGTGCCTGTACTAAAAAATCTAAGAAATAAACAATTTGAAAAGATCAGTGCCTGGCTTGAATCTGACGTTCGGGTGAAAGTTAATTACCCCGATCTGACCCGTATTATAATTCGTAAGTTATTTGAAGTAAATGTGCAGAAAATTCTGCACGACAACCAATGGGATCACGGTTACCAACATACCCTGAAATTGCAGGAATATCCTCCGGTGATCCTGTGAAATTTCCGGCTATACGGTTTCTGAAAACTATCGGCCATAAGTTTCCTACTGGTGAACGGAAACCTGTTTATCACCCCCCTTTCTGAAGTTACTCAAAATGAATAAAATTCCAACAACAAAGAAGGGGAGGCAAACCATGCAAACTACCATCCAACTTATCCGGGCGGAATGTGATCTGTGATAGTTAAGGGAGTAAATAACCGGACCCGTAACCAGCCCGATTAACGCAAATATAATACCGCCAATATATTCCCATTTCCAGGCAATGACCAAAGCTAGTATTAATACAAACGAGGGGATCATGTGTATCATAAAGCCGAGTATTTGCTGGCTTAACGGTAACCCTGGTTCAAATGCGTCGAGTGCAAACATGCTGATAAAAAGGATGGCAAGGATGCACAGGAGGCGGGGAAGCCAAAAGATGATTTTAAATTTTGTTTCCATGATACCGGATGTTAATTTAAAGATATTCAAAGTGATATATGTTAAATTTAAATGTTTAATCACCTGGCATTACACAAAGTTACAACATTTAAAAATAATATGCGAATCAGATTTCTTTCTGGTTTTGGTTTTCAAAAAAAATCTTACTTTTGTGTCACAATTAAAAAATGCGGAAGTAGCTCAGTTGGTAGAGCATCAGCTTCCCAAGCTGAGGGTCGCGAGTTCGAGTCTCGTTTTCCGCTCAATGAAAATCAACCACTTACAGGATTAATCTCAGTAAGTGGTTTTTTATTGGCAGATCACGTTAAACAGAAACCATTTTACCATCCGAGGACTAAAACCGCAGATAATATACCTTCTTAGTAACATTTTGGGGCTTAAGGGAATTAATGGTTAAGAAAGACAATGCAATAAACCCCAACTTAAAACGATATGGAAGATATAAACAGGATCGAGAAATATACTTTTATCATCTGCATTTGGGTGGAATTGTTTATAGATTGGATTAAATCCAAATGGATTAGGCGTAACTGAACATTTACTTTTTGATTTAAATAGGTGGGCTGAAGACGACTCTTTTTTTTCAGCAAGGATAAAAAAATAGAAAGGATTATGTAGATTTACAGAAATATACTAATTTCTAAAAACGTCTGCTATGAGTTTAAATCAATTTATGAACGAAAATTTGGATGTCATAAGAGATGAGATAATCAAAAATATTCC
>JAHEYS010000034.1 GCA_023251475.1 Prolixibacteraceae bacterium | reverse complement strand
TTAACGGTAATGATAACAGCACCTATAACACAAAAGTTTACGACCCGGTACAGAATAAATGGAATAATTCCAACATTAATCCCGATAACAAGGATTTTGACAATGCAAAAGATATCATGGCACGGTTAACTTACTCTTTCAAACTTGGGAAATTGGGAGGCCTGACTATTGGGGCTCATAGTTATATGGGGTGGATGAAAGCCAATGATACAGTACTTCTTAATGGTGATTATACAAAAAATAAGAAACTCAGCGGAATGGGTGCGACAATCGGAAGAAATTGGGTTGGTGTGGAAGCCCAGTGTTACCTGGATGTTCTTGGAGGCCTGATCTTAAAGGGTGAATATATCTTCGGTAAGAATGCCTATACCGGTTATATTTCAGATTCGGTGAAAACAACTGTTACCACTTCCAAACTTGTAAATGACACACTTAATACCACCAACACAAGCACCTGGTCAACTCAGATTTCTCCGGCCATGACAAAGAACTTTTCAGGCTTTTATATCTATTTGATTAAAAATATAGGGAAACATCACCAGGTTGCCTTTCGTTACGATTATTATGATCCCAACACGCAATTGAGCAGATCAGAGATTGGCAGATTGAAGGGTGATACGGTTGGTCATACAGGATTACATGCATATGGCTGGACCCAGACAATTTCAGGCAAACCATCCGTTATCACGAGTGGTAAAAACATTACAACAAATGTCACAAATTATACCTATACCAATAAGCTCGCCAGCGGTTCTTCGGATATAGCATATGGTACCATCGGACTTGGGTATACCTATTTCTTCAATGAAAATATAAAAATCAGCATTGAATATGATATTCCGATGAATGAAAAAGTCGGCACATCCCTTGACACCAAGAAAAATGCCCAGGTTAGCAATGTGATGGGTTCGGCGGTTAATGTCAATGGCATGATGATGTCATCAGATTACAGTAAGAATTTCAGTCAGAATACACTGACAGTACGTATACAGGCAAAATTCTAAGCCCCACCCTAAATCCCTCCCCAAACAGGGAGGAACTTTAGAAAAATAAACCAGTATTAAAAAAAATAAACTATGAAAAAGTCGAAGAAAATATTAAGTCTGATAGTAGTCCTTGCGATCGCTCTTGTGGCTTTCGCCTTTATGCCGGCACCGAAAAAAATCACGGTCAAAGGATCGGACACCATGGTTATCCTGGCACAGAGATGGGCGGAGGTCTATATGAAATCACACCCCGAAACGGTTGTCCAGGTGACCGGCGGGGGTTCGGGAACCGGTATCTCCGCGCTGATCAATGGTGCAACCGATATATGTGATGCCAGCCGCCCGATGAAACAGTCGGAGATGGACAAACTGAAAGAACGTTATGCTTCCCTGGGAGTTGAAATCCCCTGTGCAAAGGACGGGATTACTGTCTTTTTAAATGAATCCAATCCGGTAAAAGAACTTAGTTTAAAACAATTAAGCAATATTTTCTCGGGAAAAACAAAGAACTGGAAAGAGGTTGGCGGACCCGACCAGGAGATCAAATTGTATGGTCGTGAAAACAGTTCTGGAACCTATGTGTTTTTCAAGGACAATGTAGTAAAGACCGATTACGCTGCCAGTTGCCAGACCTTACCCGGTACTGCCGCCGTGGTTAATGCCGTTTCAAAAGATAAGTACGGGATCGGTTATGGTGGCGCAGCCTATGCATCGGGCGTAAAATCCTGTATGGTGAAAAAGGATGATAAGAACCAGGCCTATGTTGCCAATGCCGAAACGATCAGGGCGGGTCAGTACCCGATTTCGCGTTATTTATATATGTATCTTCGCAACAGGCCTACCGGTGAGGTGAAGGCATACATTGACTGGATACTTGGACCGGAAGGCCAGAAGCTGGTAACAGAGATCGGATACTTCCCTGTAAAATAGTTTTTCTCAGTAAATTCGTCACCGGAGACTGTCTTAATAAACCATTTTCACCGCTAAGACGCCAAGGCGCAAAGAAAAATAAAGGAGATGAATTCTTTGCGTCTTTGCGTCTTTGCGGTTATGTTTAAAAGTTCATTTTTGAGACCTATTTGTTAAAAAAATTTGATGGATAACAAAATTGAAACCCGGAATTTTGTATTCACAAAAGAGTCGTTGCGGAAGAAATTCAGGTTATCGGAATTCCTCTCCGAAAAGATCATAACCGGAGTAGCCTTTCTTTCCATTGCCATCATCATATTGATCTTTTTCTTTGTGTTCCGTGAAACATTTCCGATCTTTCACCAGAAGAAGGAGGTTGTCAAA
>JAHEYS010000033.1 GCA_023251475.1 Prolixibacteraceae bacterium | reverse complement strand
CCTGACATTACCTGCCATTGGGGTTCCAATGGGGGGAGTAATCAGAACTCTTCCTTTTGCGGCTTTCAGTTTTTTCATCATTAATATTTTTACAATTGAATTTTTTGGGTGAAGACTCCCTGGAAAGGAGGCTGCGCCGTGAAATCTCCGCTCGTAATTGAGGGATTTTATTCCCTGGTTGGCCGTTTTATGTAGTAATCAAGACTCCAGGCCGAAGCCTGAAGCCTCAATTTCCCAGTGAGTTACTTCCAGAAATACCGGGTATTTCAGTCTTGATATTTCGGCTGACTATCCTGTGAGAAGTTACCCTATCACCATAAATTTGAGCCATTAATTCGACCCCATCAATTTAATTATATTTTTCGAAAAATGTCATTTCCGAAAGTGACATAATCGTTTGCAATCCACCATAACATTCCGTAACCACGTAACGTAGGTAGCGTACCGGGGGTGCTGCCGGATCAACCCTGAAATTCTCCCCATCCGTAGCGTATGCAATGTCATCAGCCGATTCAGTTCCTATTGCCAATCCAGAGGGTTTAGCTGATTCAAATTCACCCAGTTTTGTCCACCCTACATAACTATCAGTCACATTTGGTGTAGCAGATCCCCATAACTGGAACTTTTTAACATTTTGGTTCCTGTATAAAACGGTTATCGTTAAACGTTGCCATTGTTTGAATCCCGTTAATTGTGTAGTCTTTCCCAAATCAAAGGTAAAACTGTATGGGAAAGGTGTTGTGCTTGTCATATACCAGGTGGCTGTGGAATTATCCCATAATTTGGATATCGTGTACGTAGCCGAATATTCGGTATAGGGAATTCCGGTTGGATTCCACTTCAAAAACAAGGATTTATCCATTACGCTTTCTATCGGTACCGGCTGATAAGCGGTATAAA
Source organism: Prolixibacteraceae bacterium (assembly GCA_023251475.1). Lineage (GTDB taxonomy): Bacteria > Bacteroidota > Bacteroidia > Bacteroidales > Prolixibacteraceae > JAAFHB01. Next base: position 1,401 of record JAHEYS010000033.1, on the reverse strand, counting down.
AAGTATCAATAGAGGTTGGGGTTGGTATATACGATGTTCTGTAGCTTATGCCACCTACCAGGTCGGTTATTGTGTTTATCTTATCAGTCATCGGAACAAATGTTTTCACGCTGGCTCCAAGCGCATTGACATATTTTAATTCACATCCTATTCCTTTTTCGATAGCACCTAACCAAAGAGTTTCCAGATAAGTGGGGTATTTCAGGCTGGATTTTATTGGACGGTTGATCAGGGTGGACTGAAACTTGGCGCCATAGGAGCTGCCACTTACGGGAAAGGTTACCGACCTGTATTTTAAATCCTTGTTCATTGTCACCAGTTCAAACGAATAGTTGTATTCGGGCAGATTTGGGATGATCAGCTCGAGTGGATCCTTGGCTGAGTGAGCAGGTATATCAACAATTACGGAATCCGTACGCGATAGCCAGTAAACGGCCAGTTTTACAGCTTTGGGATCAGAAGACCAGTAGCGAATTTTTACCCGTTCCTTACCTGCCAAAACTTTTACAGAATCGGGTTTTCCCACGTAGATGGTTTCACCGCGTTGCAGGTATTGATCGTGCATATCGTTCATTTTTGAGCAGGAACTTAACAGCACAAAAAGCACGATACAGAGGTTGACCAGTTTATAAATGTAATTTGGTTTCATATGTATATAATTTGTTATTTAGAATTGGTTTATTGCCTGCTGCCAAAGAATTTCATTTCCCCAAAAGCAAAAGCCAAATCATTAGACCAGGTTTTTGTTACAACCATACGCATGTAACGTAGTGGAGGGGTAGCCGCGTCAATATTATAGTCCTGTCCGGCTATGCCGAAAGCATCATCTTCGGCAGTGTGCGTGCCAAGCGGGCTTCCGGATGGTTTAATGCTCTCAAAATCGCCAATGTATGTCCATCCTGTAAAACTATCAGATACATATGGTGTGGCAGAACCCCAAAGCTGAAATTTTTGCACGGCCTGAGTAATATAAACCAGCGTAACTCCTTGTCGCTGCCATATGTGAATACGGCTGAATTTCATTGACTCGCCCAGGTCCCAGGTAAAACTGTAGGGATAAGCCAGGATAGGCGATTGCAAATAAAAGGAAGCGGTTGCTGTGCTACCATCCCACATTTTTTCAATAGGGTAGGTAGGCGAATATTCCAAATACGGAATTCCGGTTGGATTCCACCGTGCAATCTTACCTTTGATCTCTTCTTCAAACAATGGGAGAAAAGTATTCTTAATCGTATCGGTCATATTACCCCACCGGTCACGGAGATAAAATCCAAATACACGTTCCACACTCGGATAACCGCGCAAATTCCCTTTATCGGCTGCCGCATTGGTATAAAAATTCTGGGCAGAGATGAATTCTCCCACATCATTTTTAGTAACAACACCAAGTACCACATCTGC